>NZ_JBFAID010000003.1:0-290942 GCF_040654475.1 Micromonospora sp. NPDC050686 | reverse complement strand
GTTCGCGGCCGTCCGCGCCCCCCGGGTGGTGGGCCCGCGTCACCCGGCGGGGGGGGGGGAGCGGCTGGCCGTGGGGGGGGGGGCTGTTGCCGAGACGTCTGTCAACCAGGGCCCCCGCCTTGCACCTGGGCTCAGCTCAGCTCCGCGGCGGGCCGGGGCGGCGGGGCGGCCTCCAGGCGTACGGCCGGCAGCACCCGGTCCAGCCAGCGGGGCAGCCACCAGTTGAACCGGCCGAGCAGCTCCATCGACGCCGGCAGCAGCACCAGCCGGACGATCGTCGCGTCCACGAACACCGCCACCGCCAGGCCGAGGCCGAGCTGCTTGACCCCGAGGTCGGCGCCGAGCATCACCGAGAGGAACACCGCGATCATGATGGCCGCGGCGGCGCTGATCACCCGGGCGCTGCCCGCCAACCCGGCCCGGACCGCCCGCCGGGTGTCGCCCATGACGTCGTACGCCTCCCGGATCCGGGAGACCAGGAAGACCTCGTAGTCCATGGAGAGCCCGAACAGCATCGGGAACATGATCAGTGGCACCCAGGCGGTGACCGGCATCGCGGTCGGGAAGTTCAACGCCGCGCCCAGCCAGCCCCACTGCACCACCGCGACCAGCACCCCGAACGAGGCGCCGATGGAGAGCAGGTTGAGCAGGCCGGCCTTCAGGGCGAGCAGCACCGACCGGAAGATCACCATGAGCAGCAGCAGGGACAGCCCGACGACCACCAGGACCACCGTGGGCAGCCGGTCCCGGGTCAGCTCGGCGAAGTCGATGGTCGCGGCGGCCGCGCCGCCCACGTACGCCGGTTGGCCGGCGACCGCCGCGCGCAGCCGGTGCACCAGGTCGATGGTGGCCGGGTCCTGGGTGCCGGTGGTGGGCCGGACGGCGAGGACCGCCACCGCGCCGTCCCGGCTGTGCCGCGCCGGGCTCACCGCCGCCACCCCGGGTTGCCCGGTGATCCGCCCGGCGACCCGCTCCGGATCGCCCTCGGGCAGCCGGACCACCACCGAGAGGGTCGCGTCGAAGCCGGCCCCGAAGCCCTGGGCGAGGATCCGGTGCGCCTGGTAGGCGCTGGTGTCGCGGGGCTGGGTGCTGGCGTCCGGGCTGCCCAGCCGCAGGCCCAGCACCGGCGCGGCCAGCACCAGCAGCGCCAGCGCGGCCAGCAGCGTCGCCGACACCGGGCGCCGGCCGACCACCCCGGCCCAGCGGGCCGACCACGGGTTGGCCGACGCCGCCCGCCGGTGCACCGAGAGCCGGTCGATCCGGTGCCCGAGCAGGCCGAGCAGCGCCGGCAGCAGGGTCACCGCGGCCAGCATGGTGACCGCGACCGTCGCCGCCGAGCCGACCGCCAGGCCACGCAGGAAGCCGAGGTCGGTCAGGAGCAGGCCGCAGAGTCCCACCACCACCGTGCCGCCGGCGAAGAGCACGGCCCGGCCGGCCGTCGCGGCGGCGGCCGCCACGGCCTCGGCGGGGGTACGCCCGGCGGCCAGCGCCTCCCGGTACCGGGTCACGATGAACAGCGCGTAGTCGATGCCGACACCCAGACCGATCATGCTGGCCAGCACGGTGGCGAAGCCGGGCGTGGGGAGCAGGTGCCGCATCAGCTCCATCGCCGACAGGCCGACCGCGATTCCGAAGATGGCGGTGACGATGGGTACCGCCATCGCGAAGACCGAACCGAACGCCACCAGCAGCACCACGGCCGCGACGGCGAGCCCCACCGCGTCGGCCGGCCCGCCGCCGGGCGTCTCCACCGCGTCGACCGCGTCGCCGGAGAGCGCGAAGGTCACCCCGTCCCCGCCGGCCGCCCGCACCGCGTCCAGCAGCTTCCCGGTCTCGGCCGCCGGCATCTCACCGCTCGGCACGGTCAGGGCCGCCACGGCGTACGCGGTGTGCCGGTCGGCCGAGATCTGCCCCGGCCCGTCGTACGGGGAGCTGACCTCGGCCACGTGCTCGGCCGAGCCGAGCGCCTCGACCACCCGGGTCACCCGGTCCCGCACCGCCGGGGCGTCGACCGGGGCGTCGGAGCGTACGGCGAGGGTGACCCCGTCGTTGGTGAACTCTGGGAAGTGCGCCTCGACCAGCCGCTGGGCGACGCCGGACTGGGTGGAGCCGGTGTCGAAGTCGTCGGAGGTGGGTCCGCCGTACTGGGCGGCCAGCAGGACCCCGGCCACCGCGACGACGAGCCAACCGGCCAGCACGGTGAGCCGGCGCCGGTGACAGAGGGCGGCGAGCCGGGAGAGCCAGGAGGTTTCCATGGCGCCGATGCTCGTCCGCGCGCGGGCTCCGGGCGTCCTACCGGCGCAGACACCCGCCCCGGCCGGCTACTGCCCGGGCGTACTCCCGGGGGAGTAGCCGTCGGCGGTGGCCAACCCGCTCTGGTACGCGACCACCACCAGTTGGGCGCGGTCCCGGGCGCCCACCTTGGCCATCGCCCGGGAGACGTGCGTCTTCGCGGTCAGCGGGCTGACCACCAGCCGGGCGGCGATGCCCTCGTTGCTCAGCCCCTCCGCGACCAGCCGGACCACCTCCCGCTCCCGGGCGGTCAGCGCGGCGATCTCCGGTGGCTCCCGGCGCGGCCCGGCCGGCCGGGGTGCGGCGCCCACCGAGCGCCTGATCACCGCCCGGGTGACGGCGGGCGAGAGCAGGGCGTCCCCGCGGGCGACGATCCGGACGGCCTGCACCAGTTCCTCCGGTTCGGCGTCCTTCACCAGGAACCCGCTCGCTCCCGAGCGCAGCGCGGCGAAGACGTCCTCCTCCTCGACGAACGTCGTCAACATCACCACCCGCACCGCGGACAGCTGCGGGTCGTCGGTGATCCGCCGGGTGGCGGTCACCCCGTCCACGTCCGGCATCCGGATGTCCATCAGCACCACGTCCGGCCGCAGCTCGCGGGCCAGCGCGACGGCCATCCCGCCGTTGGCCGCCTCGCCCACCACCGCCAGGTCGTCGGCCCCGTCCAGCAACGCGCGCAGCCCGGCCCGGACCAGGCCCTGGTCGTCGGCGAGCAGTACCCGGATCACGTCGTCCCCCTCGGCAGTGCGGCCCGTACCCGGAAACCGCCGTCCGGTCCGGGGCCCGCGTCGAAGCTCCCGCCCAGCGCCCGCACGCGCTCCCGCATCCCGGCCAACCCGCGCCCGCCGCCGGGCGCGATGCCGCCGCCCACCCCGTCGTCGCCGACCTCGATGGTCAACGTCTCCGGCGCGGCGTGCAGCCGCACCTCCGCGCGGGCCCGCGGCCCGGCATGCCGCAGCACGTTGGTCAACGACTCCTGGAGGATCCGGTACGCCGCGTGGTCGACCGGATCGGCCAGGCGCAGCCCGTCCGCGTCGCTGTCGAACTCGATCCGCAGACCGGCGGCGCGGACCGCGGCCAGCAGGTCGGGCAGCCGGTGCAGGCCCACATCCGGGCCGGTGGCCGGCGTGTCCGCCTCCCCGCGCAGCAGGGTGGATCGCAGCTCGGCCAGGGCGGCCTTGCCGGTGCCCCGGATCGCGGTCAGCGCCGCCCTGACCCGCGCCGGATCCCGGTCGAGCAGTTGCAGCGCCGCGGCGGACTGCACGGTGATGGTGGCGATGGCGTGTCCGACCGTGTCGTGCACCTCCCGCGCGATCCGCAGCCGCTCCTCGATCACCCGGCGCTCCGCCTCCAGCTCGCGTTCCCGCTCCCCCTGCGCCAGCCGGTGCCGCACCTCCGCGGCGTACGCCCGGCGGCTGCGGACCAGGGCGCCCAGCAGCATCGCCACCGCCAGGACGGCGGCCTGGGGCAGGAAGACGGCGACCGCGTCCAGCGGCGGGAGCCCGTGCTGGACGCTCACGGTGCCGCCGACGGCGAGGAAGAACACCGGCACCGGGATCACCGCCCACAGGTGGCCGGCGAGGGCCGCGAAGTACAACGGCGCCGCGAGCACCAACGCCGGCGGGAACCCGGGGTAGCCCAGCGCGTAGAAGAGCAACAGGGCCAGGGCGACCAGGTAGAGCGCGAGCCGGGGGAAGCGTCGGCGCAGCAGCAGCGGCGCGGCCATCGTCAACCCGAGCGCGTAGGCGAGCCAGTCGCGGGGGCTGGCCTGGACCTCGTGCCCGGTCGCGATGGCGAGTTCGGCGGCGGCGAGTACGGCCAGCGCGACGGCACCGTCCACCAACCACGGTCGCACCGCCGGCCCGCTCGCCACGGGGACACCGTAGGCAGCCGGGGCCGCGCAGCGCCACCACCGGGGGCCGGGCGTTAGGCGGGGCCGCCTGGCACTGCGACCGCAGGTGCGAGGGGG
Organism: Micromonospora sp. NPDC050686; assembly: GCF_040654475.1. NCBI lineage: Bacteria > Bacillati > Actinomycetota > Actinomycetes > Micromonosporales > Micromonosporaceae > Micromonospora > Micromonospora sp. NPDC050686. The sequence goes on along the minus strand of NZ_JBFAID010000003.1, from coordinate 286,681 downwards.
TGCGGGCGTTCACGGGGGCAGATGCGGGCGGTAGCCTACGCAGGTGTCCGCATTTCGGATCGGCGAGGCCGCTGAGCTGCTGGGCGTCAGCACCGACACGGTGCGGCGCTGGGTCGACGCCGGCCGCCTCCCGGCCAACCGGGACGACCACGGGCACCGGGTGATCGGCGGCGCCGACCTGGCCGCGTTCGTCCGGGCCGGCGCGGCCGAGCCGGCGGGCACCGAGCGGTCCTCGGCCCGCAACCGGCTGCGCGGCATCGTCACCGCCGTCGTCAAGGACACGGTGATGGCGCAGGTCGACATCCAGGCCGGTCCCTTCCGGGTGGTGTCGCTGATGAGCCGCGAGGCGGTGGACGAGCTGGACCTGCGGGTCGGCTCGGTGGCCGTCGCGGTGATCAAGTCGACCACCGTGGTGGTCGAGCGCGCCCCCACCCCCGGGCAGCAGAGGAGCGGCTGATGAGACCCGTGCGTACGCTGCCGGCCGGGGTGGTCGCCCTCGCCGTGCTGGCCCTGGCCGGCTGCGGGGCCACCGACGACCCGCCGTCCGGGGCCGACACCGACGAGGTCCGGGGCACCGTCAGGGTGTTCGCCGCGGCGTCGCTCACCGAGTCGTTCGGCACGCTCGGCCGGCGGTTCGAGGCCGTGCACCCGGGCACCCGGGTCACCTTCAACTTCGCCGGCAGCTCGGGGCTGGCCACCCAGATCACCCAGGGCGCACCGGCCGACGTGTTCGCCTCGGCCGCGCCGGGCCCGATGCGTATGGTCACCGAGGCGGGCGACGCCGCCGGGGAGCCGGCCGTCCTCGCCCGCAACCAGCTGGTGATCGCCGTACCGAAGGCGAACCCGAGGCGCGTCACCGGGCTGGCCGACCTGGCCCGGCCGGGCACCAAGGTGGCGCTCTGCGCCCCGCAGGTGCCGTGCGGCGAGGCGGCCGGCAAGGCCCTCGCCAGCGGCGGCGTACGGCTCACCCCGGTCACCCTGGAGCGGGACGTCAAGGGCGCGCTGGCCAAGGTGAAGCTGGGCGAGGTCGACGCCGCCCTGGTCTACCGCACCGACGTGCGGGCCGCCCCCGAGCTGACCGGGGTGGAGTTCCCCGAGTCGGCCGGCGCGGTCAACGACTATCCGATCGTGGTGCTGAAGGCCGCCGGCAACCCGGCCGGGGCCCGGGCGTTCGTCGCGTACGTCCGCTCCGACGCCGCCCGGGCGGTCCTCACCGACGCCGGTTTCCAGCCGCCGCCGGTCGGATGACCGGCTCCGTCGCGCCCGGCATCGCCCAGCGGTCCCGGGCGGCCCGGCGGCGGGCGGCGGCCGGGCGGGTGCCCCTCGCGCTGCTGGTGCCGGCCGGGCTGGGCCTGATCTTCCTGGTCCTGCCGCTGGTCGGGCTGCTGGCCCGGGCACCGTGGGCGACGCTGCCGCAGCGGCTCACCGCGCCGGGCGTGCTCACCGCGCTGCGCCTGTCCGTGCAGACCGCCACCCTGGCCACCCTGTTCTGCCTGCTGCTCGGGGTGCCGCTGGCCTGGCTGCTGGCCCGGGTCGACTTCCCCGGCCGGCGGCTGGTCCGCGCGCTGGTCACCGTGCCGCTGGTGCTGCCGCCGGTGGTCGGCGGCGTGGCGCTGCTGCTGGTCTTCGGCCGGCGCGGCCTGCTCGGCGGCTGGCTCGACGCCACCTTCGGGATCACCCTGCCGTTCAGCACCACCGGCGTGGTGCTCGCCGAGTCGTTCGTGGCGATGCCGTTCCTGGTCATCGCCGTGGAGGGCGCGCTGCGCGGCGCCGACCGCCGGTACGAGGAGGCCGCCGCGACCCTCGGCGCCGGCCGCTGGACCATCTTCACCCACGTCACCCTGCCCCTGGTGGCTCCCGGGGTGACCGCGGGGGCGGTGCTCTGCTGGGCCCGGGCGCTGGGCGAGTTCGGGGCCACCATCACCTTCGCCGGCAACTATCCCGGCCGGACCCAGACCATGCCGCTCGCCGTCTACCTGGCCCTGGAGACCGATCTGCAGGCCGCCGTCGTGCTGAGCCTGATCCTGCTCACCGTCTCGGTGGGCATCCTGGCCGCGCTCCGCGACCGATGGGTCACCGGCCCGTGAGCGCCGCCGAACGGCCGCTGCTCGACGCGCACCTGGTCGCCGACCAGCACGCCTTCCACCTGGACGTGCGGCTGCGGATCGCCGCCGGTGAGGTGGTCGCGCTGCTCGGCCCGAACGGTGCCGGCAAGACCACCGCGCTGCGGGTGCTCGCCGGGCTGCACCCGCTCACCGCCGGCCACGTCACGGTGGCCGGGGTGGACCTGGACCGGCCGGACCGACGCGTCTTCGTCCCCCCGGAGCGCCGCCGGATCGGCGTGGTGTTCCAGGACCACCTGCTCTTCCCGCACCTGAACGCGCTGGACAACGTGGCCTTCGGCCCGCGCCGGCAGGGGCTGGACCGGCGGGCCGCGCGGGCCCGGGCGGCGGACTGGCTGGACCGGGTGGGCCTCGCCGGGTACGCCCGCCGCCGGCCCCGGCAGCTCTCCGGCGGCCAGGCGCAGCGGGTGGCGCTGGCCCGGGCACTCGCCGTCGACCCGGCGCTGCTGCTGCTCGACGAGCCGCTCGCCGCGCTGGACGCGCGGACCCGGCTGGAGACGCGTACCGAACTGCACCGGCACCTCAGCGCGCACCGCAACGCCGCGCTGCTGGTCACCCACGACCCGCTCGACGCGCTGGTGCTGGCCAACCGGCTGGTGATCGTCGAGGCGGGCCGGGTGGTGCAGGAGGGCGACGCCGCCACCGTCACCGCCCGCCCGCGCACCGACTACGTCGCCCACCTGGTCGGGCTCAACCTGCACCGGGGCCGGGGCGAGGGGCACACCGTCCGGGTCGGAGCGGGCCTGGCCCTGACCACCGCCGACCGGGTGACCGGGGACGCCTTCGTCGCCTTTGCGCCGGCCGCGGTCGCGCTGCACGCCGGGCGCCCCGACGGCAGCCCGCGCAACACCTGGCCGGCCACCGTGGTCGGGGTCCAGCGGCACGGCGACAACCTGCGGATCCAGCTCGACGGCCCGCTCGGGGTGGCGGCCGACGTCACGCCGGCCGCGGCGGCGCAGCTGCGCCTGGTGCCCGGCCAGGCGGTCTGGGCGGCGGTCAAGGCCGCCGAAACCCGCGCCTACCCCGCCGCGGGCGACCCCGACGGTGCCGGTGTGACGGGAGACTACCCAGGGTAAGAACAGATCATGGGTGAACTGCGGACCTCGCCGCCACCGCCGGCGGCCACCGAGATCCAGCGCTGGGAACTGACCAGCGCGGCGGAGCTGCGCGGCCTGCGCGCCTCCCTGCACAAGGCCCTGACCGGCCGCGCCCTGCAGGAGGGCGAGGAGCTGGACCACATCCCCGAGCAGGTCGTCCTGGTCACCACCGAGCTGGCCACCAACGCGCTGGTGCACGGGCTGCCGCCGACCACGGTCCGGCTGCTGGAGGCGGCGCGCTGCTTCGTGCTCGACGTCGCCGACCACGACCTGACCACCGTGCCGGAGCTGGCCGATACCCGCCCGCTCGGCTCCGGTGGGCGGGGCCTGCAACTCGCCCAGGCGTTCTCCCTCGACGTGGGCTGGTACGCCACCGACACCTCGAAGCACATCTGGGCCACGTTTCCCAGGCCCTGACCCCCGGGCTGCCCCGGACGGGAGAGTTGCGCCACCTCGGGGCCACCGGACGGCCGGTACGGGGGCGGTGGCCGAGCCGGCGGCGGTAGCGTTCCGCCGGTGAGCGGCCCGACCGGGGCCGCGGCGACGAGCACCGCGAAGGGGACAGCCGTGCCGGACGGTGACGTTCTGGTCAGCGAGGCCGTGGCGGCGGCGCGCGCCGCGGACGTACGCGCCGCGGAGCGGGCCCTGGACCGGCTGGTGGTCGGCGACCCCGACGCGGTGCGGTCGGCGCTGCGGGCCCGGCTGACCGGCGTGGCCGGCCGGCTGTGGCCACGCGGCTGGCAGCCCGTCGACCTGGACCGGATCGCCGCCCGGCGGCTCGACCCGCGGGCGGCGCGGCTGGTCCGGGCCGCGGTCGTCGCTCAGCGCGCCGAGCTGCCCGGTTCAGTGCCGGGCTGGTTCGACGAGCAGCTCGCCGGGTGGGACGGCGACGGCGACTGGCTGGACCGGTGGGCCGGCCGGGCCGGGGTGGACCGGATCACGGCGCTGCGGGACGCGGTGGGCGCCCTGGTGCTGCTGGAGTCGCTGCCGCCGATCGCGGTGCTGCGCCCGCCGCCCGGCGCCCCGGGCGCCACCCGGGCCGGCGCCCCGCGGACCGGCTCGCCGATGCTGGACCGGGTACGCGCGCTGCTGGCCAAGGCCGAGTCGACCACCTTCCCGGCGGAGGCGGAGGCGCTGACCGGCAAGGCGCAGGAGCTGATGGCCCGGCACAGCATCGACCAGGCGCTGCTCGATGACACCGCCGAACGGGCCGACCGGCCCGGCGGGCTCCGGCTGGCCACCGAAGCGCCCTACCCGGGAGCGAAGGCCCTGCTGGTGCAGGAGGTGGCGGCGGCGAACCGGTGCGAGTCGGTCTGGTCCGACGACCTCGGCTTCGCCACCGTGCTCGGCTTTCCCGCCGACCTGGCCGCCGTCGAGCTGCTCTACACCTCGCTGCTGGTGCAGGCGACCGCGGCGATGCTGCGCGGGCGCGGCGAGCGGCGCTCGGCCGGCGGCAGCCGCCGCACGAAGGCGTACGACGAGTCGTTCCTCAACGCGTTCGCGCTGCGGATCGGGGAGCGGCTGCGGGAGGCCGCCGAGGCGGCGAACCAGGCCGCCACGGCAGCCGGCGCCGACCGGCTGCTGCCGGTGCTGGCGGCCCGCTCGGACGCGGTCCGGCAGCGGCTGGACACCCTCTTCCCGGGCACCACCCGGGGCCGGCTCACCGTGCGGGACGTGGAGGGCTGGACGTCCGGCACCGCCGCCGCCGACCGGGCCTCGCTGCGCGCCGACGCTGCCCGCCGCCCGGTACGCGGCCGCCGCTGATCGGCGCGCGCAACGACCCGGGCGGTTCTTCCTCGGCGATGATGTCGGGAACGCCGCCCCGGCTCCGACCTCTCACCGGGAGGCGCCACCACCGGGTGGCCCCGTACGCGAGGAGCGTCGTCGTGAAGTACATGCTGCTGATCTGGAACCGTCCGGGTCTCGTCGAGAGCCTGTCCGAGCAGGAGCGCAACGAGATCTGGGGCGAGGTCGACGAGGTCATGAAGGAGCTGACCGCCTCGGGTGAGCTGGTCGGCGGGCAGGCGCTGGCCGACCCGTCGCAGACCCGTACGGTCCGGCTCGCCGGGGGCCGGCCGGAGATCACCGACGGCCCGTTCCTGGAGAGCAAGGAGCAGTTCGCCGGCTACCTGATGGTCGACTGCGAGACCCCGGAGCGGGCCGCCGAGATCGCCGCGGGCTGGCCGGACGTCCGGCTGGGGCTCGGGGTGCTGGAGGTCCGGCCGGTGATGGACGAGGCCGGGGCGGAGATGTGACCTCGCCCGGGGCGGTCGAGGAGCTGCTGCGCGGGCTCGCGCCGCAGGTCCTCGGCGTCCTCGTCCGCTGGCACGGCCAGTTCCACGCCTGCGAGGACGCGGTGCAGGAGGCGCTGCTGGCCGCCGCCACCCGGTGGCCGGCCGAGGGGGTGCCGGAGCGTCCCCGGTCCTGGCTGGTCACCGTCGCCGGCCGGCGGCTCACCGACGAGTGGCGCAGCGAGCGCGCCCGCCGGGAGCGCGAGGTCGCGGTGGCCGTCCGCGAGCCGGCGTACGCGGCGGTCGCCCCGCCGCCGGAGGAGGAGGCCCCGGCCGGGGACGACACCCTGCGGCTGCTCTTCCTCTGCTGCCATCCGGCGCTGAACCGGCCCGCGCAGATCGCCCTGACGCTGCGGGCGGTGGGCGGGTTGAGCACCGCCGAGATCGCCCGGGCGTTCCTGGTGCCGGAGGCGACGATGAGCCAGCGGATCCGCCGGGCCAAGCAGCGGATCGAGGCGGCCGGCGCCCGGTTCACCCTGCCCGCGCCGGCCGAGCGGGACGAGCGACTGCGCGCGGTGCGGCAGGTGCTCTATCTGATCTTCAACGAGGGCTACACCGCGTCCAGCGGCCCCCACCTGCACCGGGCGGAGCTGACCGCGGAGGCGATCCGGTTGGCCCGGGAGCTGCACCGGCTACTCCCGGACGATGGCGAGGTGACCGGGCTGCTGGCGCTGATGCTGCTCACCGACGCGCACCGGGCGGCGCGTACCGGGCCGGCGGGTGAGCTGGTGCCGCTGGCCGAGCAGGACCGCGACCGCTGGGACCGGGCGGCCATCGTGGAGGGGGCGGCGCTGGTGACCGAGGCGCTGACCTGGTCGCTGCCGGGGCCGTACCAGATCCAGGCGGCGATCGCCGCGGTGCACGCGGAGGCCGCGTCGGCGGCGGAGACGGACTGGCGGCAGATCGTCGCGCTCTACCGGCTGCTGGGCGTGCTGGCGCCCAACCCGATGGTCACCCTGAACCAGGCGGTGGCGGTGGCCATGGTGGACGGTCCGCGCGCCGGGCTGGCCCTGCTGGAGCCGCTGGACGCCGACGAGCGGGCCGCCGGTCACCACCGGCTGGCCGCCGTCCGGGCGCACCTGCTGGAGCTGGCCGGGGAGGCGGGTGCGGCGCGGGCGGCGTACCTGGCGGCGGCGCGGGGGACCACCAGCCTGCCGGAGCGGCGCTACCTTGAGCTGCGGGCCGCCCGGCTGACCGCGGAGCGATGAGTGTCACCACGACGGGGAGGTGGTCCGAGATGGGCACGGTGAGTTGTCAGATCTCCATGTCCCTGGACGGGTACGTGGCCGGGCCGGAGCAGAGCCGGCAGGACCCGCTGGGCCGGGGCGGGTTGCGCCTGCACGAGTGGTTCTTCGGGCTGGACGCCTGGCGGGAGCAGCACGGGCTCAGCGGCGGCGAGCACACCGTCGACGCCGAGGTGGTCGAGGAGATGACCCGCGACGTCGGGGCGTACATCATGGGGCGCCGGATGTTCGGCGACGGCGGTGGGCGGTGGGAGCCGGGGTGGCGCGGCTGGTGGGGCGAGGACCCGCCGTTCCGGACGCCGGTCTTCGTGCTGACCCACCAGGAGCGCGAGCCCCTGCCGATGGCGGGCGGGACGGAGTTCCACTTCGTCACCGAGGGGCCCCGGGCGGCACTGGCCCGGGCCCGCGAGGTGGCCGGCGACCGGCGGATCTCCGTCGCCGGCGGCGCGGACACCGTACGGCAGTTCCTGGCGGCCGGGCTGCTGGACGTCCTCCAACTGCACATCGTGCCGATCGTGCTGGGCGCCGGCGAACCGCTTCTCGCCGGGCTCGGCGACCTGCGGCTGGCGCAGGAGTCGGTGGTCGCCGGCCCGACGGTCACCCACGTCACCTACCGGGTGCTTCGCTGAGCGTCGGGTCAGGCCCGGCACTCCTTCATCAGCCGCTGCGGGATCGCCACGAAGGTGGAGCTCATCCACTTGACCGGGTTGGTGGACCCGGCCCCGGTGTCGATCCGCTTCGCCGCGTCGGTCAGCAGCGCCCTGATCTCCGGGTCCTGCGCCTTGCCGGCCTGCCCGCGTACGTCGTCGGCCAGCGCGGCGAGGTTCTCCCTGAGCTGCGCCTCGACCTGCTCGGGGGTCAGCTCCTGCCTGGTCGCGGCGGCCGAGTCGGCGGTGATCCGCCGGCTGCCCTCGATGATCAGCTGGTCGACCTTGCGGCAGACCGTGGCGGTGTTGACGGCGGTGACCGGGCGCGGTGAGGCGCTGGGGCTGGGGGCGGCGGTCGGGGTGCCGGTGGCCTCCGCCGCGCTGGTCGTGGCGTCGGTCGGCGCGCTCGCCGGGGTGTCGGCGGTGCCCTGGCAGCCGGCGACGAGGGCGGCGACCGCCGCCAGGGCGAGGGCGCTGGTCGAGGTGCGGGTCATCGACTTCCCCGTTCGGTCGTCGGCCGTCGGGGGGACGGCACGGGTCGGCGTGGAGTGCGGCCGGGCTCTCCCGAACCCGCGCCACGGTCAACGGTCCGTGGGGCGTCGTCCTGGCAACGAGTCGGCCGCCGGGTGGGACACGTCCGTTGGCGACGGTAACCCGGTCACGCTCCGCACCCACAGCGGCCCGCTCATCAGTCGATCGTGATCGATGCACGTCCGACCGGACGGGTGCGGTGGGGCGCCGGACGCGCGACACCGGACCGGCCAGCGGCCGGTCCGGTGTCGACGAGGCGTACGGTCAGCTCTTGAAGACGTCCTTGATCTTCTCGCCGGCCTGCTTGAGGTTGGCGCTGGCCTGGTCGTTGCGGCCCTCGGCCGCCAGGCGCTCGTTGTCGGTCGCCCGGCCGACGCCCTCCTTGACCTTGCCCGTGGTGTTCTCGGCGGTGTTGTCGATCTTGTCGTCGAACCCCATGTCGAGCCTCCTCTTCGGCACTTCCTGCTACCCGTCTGAGGTACCCCACGGGCCGAGCCGGAAAACCCCAACCTCGCCCAATTCCTCACACAGCGTCATCACCGACCGGCCGGAAGCGGCGCAGCCGGAGGCTGTTGGCCACCACGAATACCGAGGAGAACGCCATCGCCGCACCGGCGATCATCGGGTTGAGCAGCCCGGCGGCGGCCAGCGGCAGGGCGGCCACGTTGTAGGCGAACGCCCAGAACAGGTTGCCCTTGATGACCGCCAGGGTGCGCCGGGATAGCCGGATGGCGTCCACCGCCGCGGTCAGGTCGCCCCGGACCAGGGTCAGGTCGGACGCCTCGATCGCCACGTCGGTGCCGGTGCCCATGGCCAGGCCCAGGTCGGCCTGGGCCAGCGCGGCGGCGTCGTTGACCCCGTCGCCGACCATGGCGACCGTCCGCCCCTCGGCCTGGAGCCGCTTGACCAGGTCCACCTTCTCCGCCGGCAGTACCTCGGCGATCACCCGGTCGATGCCCAGCTCGGCGCCGACCGCCTCCGCCACGGTGGCGTTGTCGCCGGTGAGCAGCACCGGGGTCAGGCCCAGCCGGCGCAGCCCGTCGACCGCCGCCCGGCTGGTCGGCTTGACCACGTCGGCCACCGCGAGGACGCCCCGGGCCCGGCCGTCCCAGCCGGCCACCACGGCCGTCCGGCCGGCGGCCTGCGCGTCGGTCACCGCCCGCGCGACCTCCTCGGGTACGTCCAGACCCCGCTCGCGCAGCAGCCGGAGCCGGCCGACGGCCACCTCCCGGCCGTCCACCCGGCCGGTGACGCCGAGCCCTTCGGCATTGGCGAAGCCGGTGACGGCCGGCAGCTCGCCCGCCTCGGCGGCGCCCGCCGCGACGGCCCGGGCGATCGGGTGCTCGGAGCCGGCCTCCGCCGCCCCGGCCAGCCGGAGCAGGTCGGCCCGCTCCTCGCCGGCCGCCGGCAGCACGTCGACCAGGGTCATCCTCCCGGTGGTGACGGTGCCGGTCTTGTCCAGCACCACGGTGTCGACCTGGCGGGTCGACTCCAGCACCTCCGGGCCCTTGATCAGGATGCCGAGCTGGGCGCCCCGGCCGGTGCCGACCAGCAGCGCGGTCGGCGTGGCCAGGCCCAGGGCGCACGGGCAGGCGATGATCAGCACGGCGACGGCCGCGGTGAACGCGGCGGTCGGGCCGGACCCGATGCCCAGCCACCAGCCGAGGGTGCCGGCGGCCAGCGCGATGACGATCGGCACGAAGACGCCGGAGATCCGGTCGGCGAGGCGCTGCACGGCGGCCTTGCCGGTCTGCGCCTCCTCCACCAGCTTCGCCATCTGGGCGAGCTGGGTGTCCGCGCCGACCCGGGTGGCGGTGACCACCAGCCGCCCGCCGGCGTTGACGGTGGCGCCGACCACGGTGTCCCCCGGGCCCACCTCGACCGGCACCGACTCGCCGGTGAGCATGCTGGCGTCGACTGCCGAGGTGCCCTCGTCGACCACGCCGTCGGTGGCGACCTTCTCGCCGGGGCGCACCACGAACCGGTCCCCCACCGCGAGCTGGTCGACCGGGATCCGGGTCTCCACGCCGCCCCGCAGCACCGCGACGTCCTTGGCGCCCAACTCCAGCAGGGCGCGCAGGGCGGCCCCGGCGGTCCGCTTGGACCGGGCCTCAAAATAGCGCCCGGCCAGGATGAACGTGGTCACCCCGGCGGCGGCCTCCAGGTAGATGTTGCCCGCGCCGCCGCCCCGGACCACGTCGAAGCTGAACGGGTGGGTCATCCCCGGCATCCCGGCGTCGCCGAGGAAGAGCGCCCAGACCGACCAGCCGAACGCGGCCACGGTGCCGAGCGAGACCAGGGTGTCCATGGTGGCCGCGCCGTGCCGGAGGTTGACCCACGCGGCGCGGTGGAACGGCAGGCCGCCGTAGACCACCACCGGGGCGGCCAGCGTCAGCGACAGCCACTGCCAGTAGGTGAACTGCCAGGCCGGCACCATCGCCAGCAGGACCACCGGCACGGTCAGCGCCACCGACACCCACAACCGGGTACGCAGGCCGCGCAGCTCGTCCACCGGTTCGGCGGTCGGCTCGCCCGCTCCGGCCCGGGTGGGCGGCGGCGGCAGCACCGCCGTGTAGCCGGTCTTCTCCACCGTGGCGATCAGCGCGTCCGGGGTGACCTCGTCGGCGTACCGGACGGTGGCCTTCTCGGTGGCGTAGTTGACCGACGCCTGCACGCCGTCCATCCGGTTGAGCTTCTTCTCGATCCGGGCGGCGCAGGACGCACAGGTCATCCCGCCGATCGCCAGCTCGATCACGTTCGGGGCGACCGGCAGGGACTTCGCGGTCGTGTTCATCGCGGACCTCCTCGGCGTCAGTTGTGCCCGTGGCCCGGGGTGCCGTGGCCGGCTTCCGGGGTCGGCTCGGTGGTGGGGGCAGCCGGCGCGCCGGTCGCCGGGACGCCCGGGTCCCCGGCCACGACCGTGAACTCCGCGGTGTGCACCGCGTCGCCGTGCCGGAAATCCAGGTAGAGCCGGTAGGTGCCGGCCGAGGGCACCTCGGCGGAGAAGGTGACCGCCGGTCCGGCCGGGGTCCGGCCGTCGCCGGGCGCGCCGTGCGGGTGCACGTGCAGGTACGCCAGGTCGCCCTGCCGCAGCGCGACGAGGTGACCGTACGCGCCGAGGTAGGGCTGCAGGTCGGTGACCGGCTTCCCGTCCCGGCTGACGCTCACGGTCAACTCGCTGGTGCGGCCTGGGCGCGGCGTACCGGTCAGGGTGACCGTGTAGCCGTCGACGGTGGCGGTGGTCGCCGGGGCCGGCAGCGGCCGGGACTCCAGGGCGCCGGGGACGGTGACGTCGACGCCGAGCGTCAGCGGTTCGGCGCCGGTGGGCGTGAAGTCGGCGAAGGCCCGCCAGACGCCGGGGCCGGCCAGTGGCGAGGCGACCCGCCAGCTGCCGTCGTCGGCCAGCTCGGGGTGCACGTGGCGGAAGCCGGACAGGTCGCGGCGGGCGACGATCAGGTGCATCCGCTTGTCGTGCGCCACGTCGTAGCGGGTGACCGGCCGGCCGTCCGGGCCGGTGATCCGGAAGGCGAACTCCCCGGTCGGGGCGCTCACCGGTTGCATCGTGTAGCCCTGGTCGGAGACGAGCAGTCCGCCCGGGAGGTGGTTGTCGGTGGGGGTGCCGGCGGTGCCCTGGTCGCCACCGGATTCGTGGCCGGCGCCCGGTTCCGTCGGGTCGTGGCGGGTCTCGGCGGCGGGGGTGACGGGGTCGGTCAGCTGACCGACCCCGTACGCCGCGCCGAACACCGCCGCGAGGCCGAGGGCGAAGCCGCTCAGCTTGGTCGCCGTGTTCATCGTGGACCTCGGTTCCTTCGGGTTGCCGGAACCGTCACGCCCCGACGAGGTCGTACCCGGCCTCGTCGACCGCGGCGCGGACGGTGTCCGGGTCCAACGGGTGCTCGCTGGTGACGGTGACCTGGCCGGCGGCCAGGTCCACCTGGACGTCGTCGACGCCCGCGATCGCGCGCAGCTCGGTGCTCACCGAGTTGACGCAGTGCCCGCAGGTCATGCCCTGCACCTGGTACGTGTTGGTGATCATCGCCGTTCCCTTCCGTCGCTCCCACCATATACCCCCTAGGGGTAGCAGGCCGGGAGATGCCCGTCACGCCTCCGGTACGCCTACCCGGTGGGGGTATTGCGGCACGACGGACCGTACCATACCCCCAAGGGGTACGCTATCCTGGCAGCCATGACCGCACCGACCACCCCGACCCGGGGCTACACCGCCAGCAAGGACCAGCTGCTCGCGCGGCTCCGCCGCATCGAGGGCCAGGTCCGCGGCATCGAGAAGATGGTCGAGGACGACCGCTACTGCATCGACGTGCTCACCCAGATCTCCGCCATCCAGGCCGCGCTGGACAAGGTCGGCCTGGGGCTGCTCGACGGGCACGCCCGGCACTGCATGCACGAGGGCGCGGTCGAGGGGCGGGCCGACGAGATGGCCACCGAGATGATGGCGGCGGTCGGCCGGCTGATGAAGCGGGGCTGACCGCCGCGCGTCGGGTGCCGCCCGGGCCGGAGTCGACCCGGGCGGCACCCGCCCGCCTCACAACCGGTCGAGGATCTTCCGCATGGTGCCGGTCTCGGCCTGCCGGGTGGCCACGATCCGGCCGGCCAGCGCCTTGGCGTCCGGGTTCACCCCATCGGCCTGCTCCGATGGCCCCGCCGGTTCAACCGGAGGCCGGACCGCCCGCGAACTGCAGTCGGACCCGGCGCCTTGGTTACCATCCGGGGCGTTCATCCGCGACGGTTGAACCGTCCGGGCCATCGGGCCGTACCCAGCACCGGATCGTCAGGAGACTCAGCATGGGCGCCGACCACCCGCGTACCGCCCCGCCCGCCCCACCGGGCGTGCGGCGGATCCTCGTGGCGACCGTGGTCCCGCTGTTCCTGCTCACCGTGATCGCCGCGGTGGTGCTCTGGCCCCGCGACGCGCCAAGCGGCGAGCCCGCCGCCGAGGTGCCCCGCTACCAGGGCACGGTCACCCGGGTCGTCAGCGAGTCCTGCCCGCCGGCCCCGGACACGCCAGAGGGCGGGCCGGACGGTGGGCAGCGCCGCTGCGGCACGGTCACCGTGCGGGTGGCGCAGGGGCCGGACGCCGGCCGGGAGGTCCAGACCCCGGTGCCGGACGGCCCCGGCGCGCCGACCGTGACCGCGGGCGACGAGATCATCCTGGTTCAGCTGACCGACCCGGCCGATCCGCAGGCGAGCCGCTACGACATCGCCGAACACCAGCGCGGTACGCCGCTGGTCTGGCTGGTGGTGGTCTTCGCCGCCGCCATCGTCGCGTTCGGGCGGTGGCGCGGGCTGGCCGCGCTGGGTGGCCTCGCCGCGAGCTTCGCCATCCTGCTGACCTTCGTGCTGCCCGGGATCGGCGCCGGCCAGTCGCCGCTGCTGGTCGCGGTCGTCGGCTCGGCACTGATCATGTTCGTGGTGCTGTACCTCACCCACGGGATCACCGCGCAGACGTCGGTCGCCGTGCTCGGCACCCTCGGCAGCCTGGTGCTGACCGGTGTCCTCGGCGCACTGGCCACCGGGGCCACCCACCTGACCGGGTACGGCAGCGAGGACGCCACCACGCTCTCCATGTTCCAGCAGGACGTGGACCTGCACGGCCTGCTGCTCGCCGGGATCGTCATCGGCTCGCTCGGCGTGCTCGACGACGTGACCATCACCCAGGCGGCGACCGTCACCGAGCTGGCGCACGCCAACCCGGAGCTGTCCCGCCGGCAGCTGTACCGGGCAGCCACCCGGGTCGGCCGGGCGCACATCGCCTCCGTGGTCAACACCATCGTGCTGGCGTACGCGGGCGCCTCGCTGCCGTTGCTGCTCCTGCTGGTGGCCGACTCCCGGCCGGTGGGCCAGCTCCTCACCAGCGAGTTCCTGGCCCAGGAGATCGTCCGCAGCACGGTGGCGACGCTGGGGCTGGTCGCCGCCGTTCCGCTCACCACCGGCCTGGCCGCGCTCGTCACCACCGCCGGCCGGCGGGCCGGCGGGTCGACACCGGCCGCGCCCCCGACCCGCCGCCCGCCGACCGACCCCGACGTCGCGCTGGAGGCGCTCGGCGCCCCGCGAACATCGACCACCACCACGCCCCCGGGCCGGTGGCCCGATCCCGGAAGGAGCACGGACGACGCATGGTGACACCGCAGAGCGTGACGGACCACGCCGCCACCCATGTCAAACGTGTCACTGGTTACCGCCCTCGATTCCGAAAATACGGCTTTGGTCGGGTTCCGGACGTAGCTCACCGGCCCGGCTCTCGGGTAACCTCGCTGCCGGTCACCGCCGAAGGCGCGCAGCGGCGCCTGCGGTGCCACCGCCCAATCGCCGCTCGGCGAGCCGGGGAACCAGGTACGTGGGGTGAAGCCGCGCCAGCGGCCGGGGCAACTTCCGTCCCGAATCCGTCAGCTAACCCGGTCGGCGGTCGAGGGAAGGGAACACTGTGACGGCACCCCTGCGCCACTGGTTGACACCGGTGGTGGCCGTGCTCACCGCACTCACCATCGTCACCGGGCCCCTCCCGGCGACGGCCGCCCCGAACACCCCCAAGCCGTCCGGGCACGAGGAGGACAACGATCCTCCGCTCCTCAACGACGTGCTGGAGCAGACCAACCGGGGCTACTTCCGGGCCAAGGCCAAGCTGGCGAAGTCCAAGCAGCGTCAGCTCGCGCTCGCCCTCGAGGTCCGCCGCGCGCAGAGCGAGCTGGACCGGCTGACCCCGCAGGTGGGCAAGATTGCCGCGCAGTCGTACCGGACCGGGCGGGTGGGCGCGATGGCCGTCCTGCTGGACAGCAGCAGCCCGACCTCCTTCGTGAAGCGCGCCGCGGTGCTCGACGAGATCAACATGGTCAACGAGCGGAAGCTGGCCGAGGTGACCGAGGCCAAGCGGAAGGCCGAGGCGGCCAAGCTGGCCCTCGACGCCGAGGTGCGCGAGCAGCAGCGGCAGACGGCCATCATCGCCAAGCGCAAGGCCGAGGCGGAGAAGTCGCTGGAACTGGTCGGCGGCAAGGGCTTCACCGGGGGCCTGGTCTCGGCGACCTCACCGGTCGCCCGGGTCGGCCCCGGACGGACCTCCGACGGGGAGTGGCGTCGCGAGTCGTGCAGCGAGTCCGACCCCACCACCTCGGGCTGCGTCACGCCGCGCACGCTGCACATGTACAAGGAGGTCAAGCGGGCCGGCTTCGACCGGTTCGTCGGCTGCTACCGCTCCGGCGGGCCGTGGGAGCACCCGAAGGGACGGGCGTGCGACTGGTCGTTGCAGAACCGCGGCTTCAGCCCGTGGCACAACAAGGACACCCGGACGTACGGCAACAACCTGGCCGCCTTCCTGCTGCGCAACGCCGACCGGCTCGGCATCTACTACGTGATCTGGAACCGGCAGATCTGGTTCCCGGCGACGGGCTGGCGTTCGTACAGCGGCCCGTCGGACCACACCGACCACGTGCACGTCTCCCTGCTTTAGCGCGCCCCGCGTAACCCGGGCCGTCCCGCCGCGTGCGGGGCGGCCCGCGTCGTGCCGGGCCTCGGCGCGCAGCCGGGGCCGGCCGGACGACGCGCTCCGGGCCGTCGGCTCGGGCCTCAGCCGGCCGAGGGCGCGACCGGGTCCACCGGCCGGGCCTGGGCGGGCGCTTTCGCCGCCGCGGCGGCCGGCACCTCGGCCACCGTCCGCACCGCGCCGGCGCTCAGCCGGTACGACATGCCGACCACCGCGCACCGGCCGGCCGCCACCGCGGCCGCCAGGGCGGCGGAGTTCGACACCAGGGCCTCGACGGTCTGGGCGATGTGGATGTCCACGATCCCGTCGATGTCCTCGACGCCCCGGTCGGCCGCCTGCCGCAGGCTGGGCAGCACGGCGTCCACCACCGCGCCCAGGTGCCCGGGAGGCGGCGTACCGGTGCGGACCGCCTCGCGGGCCGCCTGGACCGCGCCGCAGGAGTCGTGGCCGAGCACCACCACCAGCGGCGTGCCGAGGATGGTCACGGCGTACTCGACGCTGCCCAGCACCTCGGGCCCGGCGGTGTGCCCGGCGGTGCGGACCACGAAGAGGTCACCCAGGCCCCGATCGAAGATGATCTCGGCGGCCAGGCGGGAGTCGGAGCAGCCCACGATCACCGCGAACGGATCCTGGCCGCCAGCGACCGCGGTGCGGCGGTCGGCGTCCTGGTTGGGATGGCGCGGCGACCCGGCGACGAACCGTCGGTTGCCGGCGCGCAGCTCGTCGAGCGCGCGCTGCGGGCTGCTCCACGGCATTCGGCTCACCTCGTCCCTCACGTACGCGGGTGGGTCGGCCGGCGATACGGCCGCAACCACCGTCACACGCGGCGGAAAGCCCGTCAAGATTTCGTGATACGGATTTCAGGTGTCGCGGGCGTCGACCGCCTGGCCCCCTGCACCGGCCGGGCCGGCGCCCGCGGCCCGGGCCAGGACCTGCGGCGCGGGCCCGAAGCCATACCATGGCCGGTATGGCGACCACAGCTGGCGCGAACGGGAGCACCCGGAACTGGACCTTCCTGACAAACCACGCGCACGTCCTGCTCGCCATCGCGCGGGACCCCACCGCCCGGCTACGCGACGTCGCCGACAAGGTCGGAGTGACCGAACGCGCCGCCCAGGCGATCGTCGCGGACCTGGAGGCCGAGGGCTACCTCCAGCGCACCCGGGTCGGCCGGCGCAACGAGTACACCGTCAACCCGGCCGGCCATTTCCGGCATCCGGCCGAGGCCGACCGCCAGGTCGGCGACCTGCTCGCGCTCTTCACTCCCGGGCCCGCCGACGAGGGCACCGCGCGGCACTGACCGGCTCCGGCCACATCGGACCGACCGTACCGTCGCTCCCGTGACCACGCCCTCGGCCCGCCGGCGGTAATCTCACCCCGTGCGCGAGAGCTTCCGATCGGGTGGACGGCCGTCGGTCCGAGGTGCCGGGGCCGGATCCCGTACGCCCCGGGGCCGCGTCGTCCGTTGTGGACTGGTGGTGGCCCTGCTCGGCACGATCGTGGTCGCGCCCGCACCGGCCGCCGCCGCACCGCCGCCGTGCGGTCCGGCCGGCGGGCCCGGCCCCACCGAGCGGCCATGGGCGTTGCGGCGGCTGAAGCCGGAGTCGGTGTGGCCGATCAGCCGGGGCGAGCGGGTCACCGTCGCGGTGATCGACTCCGGCGTCTCGGCCAGCCACCCGGTGCTGCAAGGACGCGTCAAGGACGGCCGCGACTTCAGCGGCCTCCCGGCCCGGCAGGGACGGTGCGACGAGGAGGGGCACGGCACCACCGTGGCGGGCATCATCGCCGGCCGCGACGACACCGACTCGCCGTTCAGCGGGATCGCACCGGACGCCCGGATCCTCCCGCTGCGGGTGCTGCCCAACAAGCAGGAGACCCGGGACCCGGCGCTGCCCGGCCAGATCGCCCAGGCGATCCGCTGGGCCGCCGACCACGACGCCGACGTGATCAACCTGTCGCTGGTCACCGAACCCGCGCCCGAGCTGGAACAGGCCGTCGGGTACGCGCTGAAGAAGAACGTGGTCGTCGTCGCGGCCGCCGGGAACACCAACGAGCAGCAACAGCAGAACGGGCCGGTGTTTCCGGCGAGCTACCCGGGGGTCATCGCGGTCGCCGGGGTCGACGAGGAGGGCGCCCACGTGGAGACCTCCGTCAGCGGCGAACACGTGGACGTGGCCGCGCCCGGGCTGAACCTCATCGGCCCGGCCCCGCAGGGCACCGGCTACCTACCCCAGGCCGCCGGCGGCACCAGCTTCGCCGCCGCATACGTCTCCGGCGTCGTCGCGCTGCTCCGGGCCGCCCGCCCCGACCTCACCCCCGAGCAGGTCGCCACCCGGCTGGTCCGGACGGCCGACAGCCCGCCGGAGGGCAAGAGCCCCGAGCTCGGGTACGGCGTGGTGAACCCGTACCGCGCGGTGACGAACCTGCTGGGCACCCGGAACGACCCGCCGCTCGGGGCGATGCCGGCCCCGCCCGGCGGGGACGACCCGCTGGACCGGCAGCGCACGTTGGCCCTCTGGATCGGGCTGGCCGGGCTGCTCTTCGCGGTGCTCCTGCTCGTCTCCCGGCCGGTCCTGGCGCACGGCCGTCGGCGCGGCTGGCGACCCGGGCGCCGGCCGAGCCCGCCGGAGACCGGCCCGGCCGGCTGACGGGCGGTTTCGACGCGAGGCCGTGTTTCGTCTGGGCGGTCGAGCCGAGGCGGAGTCCAGACAACGGCCAGTCCTTACTTAGTAAGAACGGCCTGGGGCCACCGGTCGGGTCCGACCGGTGGCCCTCGTCGCCGTCGTGGCTCAGCGCAGCACGCCGGGGGCTGCCCCGCCGTCCCCGCCCCACACGTCCTCGTCCTCCTCCAGCCAGGAGTTGCGCGGCAACTCCTCCTCGCCGTAGCCGGCACCGCTGCCGGCGCCCACGCCGGCCATCCCGCCGCGGGCACCGGCACCACGGGCACCCCCGCCGCCCGCGCCGGCCGCCCCGCGTCCCGCGCCCCGGCCACCGCCGCCACCGGCCATGCCACCCATCGCAGGCCCCATGCCCCCGCCTGCGCCGGTGCGGCCGGCGCCGAGCCGTCCGCCGGCGCCCCGGCCGCCCGCGTTCCGGCCGCCCGCCCCGGCGGCGCCGCCACCCATCATCGGCGGCAGGCCGGGGTTGACCGGCTTGCCGAGCGCGCCGGCGCCACCGCCGGAGAGCCCGGAGCCAGCACCGCCGCCGCCGAGCCCCGCGCTCAGGCCGCCAGCACCCGGGCCACCGCCCAGGCCCGTGGTCGCCGGTGCGGCGCCCGCCAGGCCGGTGCTGTAACCGCCACCGCCCGCGCCGATGCCGCCGGCGCCGGGCCCGCCCGGAACGTAGCCGGTGCCCGTGCCGGTCCCCGGGGAGTAGCCGCCGCCGCTCAGATCGGGGTGTGCGCCCGTGCCGATACCGGGCACCCCGGAGCCGGACCCGTAGCCGCCACCCGAGCCGATGCCCGGCCCACCGCCGACGCCGCTCGGCACCTTGCTGCCGGAGATGCCGCCCGTGCCGGGCGTGTTACCGAGGCCCGGCACCGACCCGGCGCCGCCACCACCGCCACCGCCACGCCCGAGTTCCGGTGGCGGGGGCGGGGGCGGCGTCGTGCCGACACCGGACCACCCGCCCTTGGGTCCCTGCTCCGCCGTCTCCCGGATGCCGCCCTCCAGGGTGTTGTAGACCTTGCGGGCGTCCCCCTCCTGGTCGGAGAACCAGCCGGTCACCCAGTCGCCCAGTTTGCCGAGCTGCTCGGCGGGCCAACTGCCCAGCAGGTCCGCTTTGACCCTGGTCTCGAAGAGCCCGACCCCGAGGGTGATCTCGCCGTTGCGGGCGGCCAGCACGTCGCCGACGCAGGCGGCCGGGATGGGCATCTCGGCCTGCGCCTTCTCGATCTTGGCGGCGGCGGTCTCCAGGGTGGGTACGATCCCGACCCGCCCCGAACCCGGATCGCTGACCGCGTCGACGATGCCCTCGATGTCCTTGCCCAGCCGGTCGATGTGGCCCTTGAAGGCGTCGTACGCCGGGCCCTTCCAGGTCTTGCCGAGGTCGCCGATGTTCGTCTTCAGGCTGGTCTGGACCTCCCCGACGTTGCGGAGCACCTCCTCCCAGTCCAGCGCGGCGCCGCGGACCTCGGCCGGATTGCCCTCGACCAGGACCTCGCGGGCCATGTCCTCCCAGCTCTTGCCACTCATCTTCCGGCTCCCCCGCCCTAGCTCTCCGCGCCGCGCGCGCTGTTGGAGAGGATCTCGTTCATCCGCTGGGCCGACATGGCGTTGGCTTCCTCGGCGGTCTCGTAGTTGCGCTTGACCGCGCGCAACGCCTCAGCCGCCGCATAGAGGTCGTCCGCCAGCTTGCTCAGCCCCCGCTTCGTGCTGTCGTAGACAGCCCGGTGCTGACCGAGCAGCTCCCCGGCGGCCGGATAGCCGCCGAGCGGCCCCTTCCCGCCGCCCTGACCCAGCCGCTCCACGATCACGTGCATCTTGGTGCAGAGACCACGCACGTACCTGCCGTGCTCCTCCAGCCACTCCGCCGCCGAGTCGAAGCTGTCCGCGTCCCACTCCGTCCGGACGCCGCCGCCGGCCAGTTCGCCCGACACCTGCGCCTGGTCTGCGCTGATCCGGTCGAAGCTGATGCCGCGGACCTGCGCCCCGGGCATCATCGGGTGGATCGGCATCGGGATCGGCATCCGCACGTCGACCCGGTCGGGGTCGCCGCTGTTCTGGTCGCTCATTGGTGTCCTCCCCGGACCCGGTGCTCAGAAATGCATCTCAACGCTGCTGCTGGTCGGCCCGAGGCGGCCCGGGTGGCACCGGGCCACCCGGCCCGGCACCCGGCGGGTACGGCGGCACGGGCTGGCCGACCGGCCGGGGCTGGTACGGGTGCTGCCCGCCGGGCGGCCCGTAACCGCCGACATGGCCCGGTGCCCCGGGCGGTCCGTAGCCGGCGGGCTGACCCGGTGCCCCGGGCGGTCCGTAGCCGCCGGGGTGGCCCGGTGCCCCGGGCGGTCCGTAGCCGCCGGGGTGGCCCGGTGCCCCGGGCCGGCCCGGGTAGCCGGGCGGGCCGGCCGGGGGCGGACCGGCCGCCGCCTTCCGGCGCTTCGCGCGGCGGTTCACCACCACCAGCACCACCACCACGGCGACCGCCAGCAGCACCGCCAGCAGGCAGAGTCCCACCTGGACGGCGGCACCCCAACCGTCGACCACCCCGAACGACACGGACGGCTCGTCGTCGCGCGGGTCGGCGCTGCGGGTCGCCGCACCGGCCGGCGGCTTCGCGCCACCGGCCGCCGGGCCGAGCAGCGGGTTGGCCTCCACCGCGGGCACCGACGCGGTCAGCGCCCGGAGCACGTCGAGCGAGCCGAAGCCGAACTCCGGATCGCGGCCCGAGGCGCCCTCGTCCCGGGCGGTGCTGATCAGCCGGTTGACCACGTTGGCCGCGTCCAGCTTCGGATAGCGGGCCCGGATCAGCGCGACGGCGCCGGAGACGATCGCGGTGGCGGAACTCGTGCCCTCGCTCATGCCGTAGGCGCTGCCGTTCACGCCGGGCGGCACCGGGGCGATGATGCTGACCGCGGGCGCCGCCACGACCACCTCGGGCCCGGTCGCCGACCCCGACCAGGCCTTACCGGAACGGTCCGTGCCGCTCACCGCGATCACCCCCGGCACGTTGGCCGGAGTGCCCACCTCGTCGAAGCCCTGGACCCGGTTGCCGGCGCCGGCCACCACCACGACGTCCTTGCTCAAGGCGTACTCGACGGCCCGGTTCGAATCGACGTTCGAGCCGAAGCCGGACAGCGACAGGTTGACCACATCGGCGCCCTGGTCCACCGCCCAACGGACGCCGGCGAGCACATCCCACTGGGCGCTGTTCGGGCCCAACGCGACCGGCAGGATCCGGACCTCCGGGGCGATGCCCAGCTCCCGGGTCCCACCGCCACCACCGCGCCCGCCGATGATCCCGGCCATCGCGGTCCCGTGGCCCTTCTCCCGGTCGGGGTCGGACCACCCGTCCGCCGCACCGCCGGGATAGAAGCTGCGACCCGGCAGCAGTTGCCCCTTCAGATCGGGGTGCGCGCCGTGCACGCCGCTGTCGACCACCGCCACCGTCACGCCGCGCCCGCGGGTCAGCTTGTGCGCCTCGGGAATCCGCAGGCTGTCCAGATACCACTGCTGGTCGCGTACGGGATAGGCCTGGGCGGGTGCGGGTGCCACCAGCAGCGCGGCCCCGCCCGCCACGGCCACCGTCACCAGCGCGGCGGCCGACCGCAGCACCCTCCGCACACGCTTCCCCGTGACCATGACACCCCCACCTCGGCTGGCTGACAACGCGACGCGGCTCCGGCCCGGTCAGACCGGACCGGAGCCGCGCGGGCGATTATCTCAGCCCCACACCTTGGCGTTGCTCATCTCGGTGCTGACGTAGTTTTCGCGGGCGATGCCGACGGCGCCACCGATCTCGTTCAGGATCCGGTTGATGTCCCGGACGGCGGCGTCCCACTGCGCCTGGTGCTGCTCGTAGGCGGCCCGGTCCTGGCCGTCCCACTGGAGCTTGCTGAGCATCGACCGCAGCGTGTCCAGCTTCTCGTCGATGGTCCGCGAGATTGCCTGCATCTGCTGGTTGCTGGCCTCGAGGACCGCGTAGTCAACCTTGATCATGCCGGTTCCCTCCTCTGCTCCTGCTTGTCGATCACGGGTTGAGAGCAGAGTGGAACTTGTCCAGCATCTGCTGCTGCTCTTCGTCGTTGACCTGGTGCGTCGTACCCGACTTGTCGAGCAGTTCGGCGATGTTGTCCATCGCCGTCAGCAGCTTGACCGTGTCCTCGTTCCAGCGCGTCATGAGCGACTGGAAGCCAGTGCTCGCCTGGCCCTTCCAGGCCATCGCCAGGTCGTCGACCACGTTCCACAGCTTCTTCAGCTCGCCGTCGACCTCGCTGCGCGTGGAGCGCACGTCACTCGCGGCTTGATGCAGAGTCCCTGCTTCGACCTCGAACGCCATGCTTCACACCCTTCCGTCATCGTTGTGGCGGCGGAACTGCCGCGCCCTCCCCCGCGGCAAGGCCAACACCCCACCGACGGACACTCCGTAAGAGACGGTAGCCCACCGCGTCCAACGCTCGCAGCCCCGTCCCGAGCCCTGCGCGGCACCGCCCGCCTGCCGGTCGACACAGTGGACACCGCCGCGTCAAGGGGCGGCCCAGCCACCCCGCCACCCGCCGTCACCGACCCCGATCAGGCCGGGTCGACCCACGCCGTCTGGATCAGCTGCTGACCGTCGCGCCGGCGGACCAGTACGCCCCGGCCCGGCGGCTGCGGGCTGGGCCGCAGGGTGCCGAAGATGGCCCCCTCCTCCCGGTTGCCGGACATCAGCAGGCCCGGCGAGTCCAGCTCCCGCAGGCGTTGCAGCACCGGCTCGTACAGAGCCCGGGCCACGCCACCGACCCGCCGCGTGATGATCAGGTGCAGGCCGATGTCCCGGGCCTGCGGCAGCAGCTCGTGCAGGACGCTGAGCGGGTTGTTGCCGCCGGAGGCGACCAGGTCGTAGTCGTCGACCAGGATGTACAGCTCGGGGCCCTTCCACCAGCTACGGTCGCGCAGCTGGGCGGTGGTGACATCCGGCCCGGGCAGCCGGTTCTGCAGGGCGCTGCGGATGGAGCCGAGGCCCTTGCTGAACACCTGGTTCGAGGGCGCGTAGTCGAGCAGGTGATCGCCCTCCACCGCGCCGAGCAGGCCGCGCCGATAGTCGGCGATGACCAGCCGGGCCTGCGCCGGGGTGTACCGGTCCACGATCTGCCGGGCGATCAGCCGCAGCACGTTGGTCTTGCCGCACTCGGCGTCGCCGAAGACCGTGAGGTGCGGCTCGTTGGCCAGGTCGAGGTAGACCGGTGCCAGCGCCGCCTCGTTCACGCCGATCGGCAGCCCCGGCACGGACCGGTCGACGATCCGGGCCAGCTCGGTGACCGGCAGCCGGCGCGGCAGCAGCCGGACCTTCGGCGCCGGACGGCCCGGCCAGTTCTCCGCCACGTGCCGGGCCAGCGCCACCGAGGCCTCGGTGAGGTCGTCGATGTCCCGCTTCCCGTCGATCCGCGACACCGCGGTCAGGAAGTGCAGCTTGTCGCGGGTCAGACCGCGACCCGGGGACTTCTCCGGCACGTTCGACGCCGCCCGGCGGTCGATCTCCGACTCGGCCGGGTCGCCGAGCCGCAGCTCCAGCTTGGTGCCCAGCAGGTCGCGCATGTTGATCCGGATCTCCGCCCAGCGGGACGCCGTCAGCACCACGTGCACACCGAAACCGAGCCCCCGGTTGGCGACCGTGGTGATGGTCTGCTCCAGCTCCTCGTACTCCTGGCGCAGGGTGTTCCAGCCGTCCACCACCAGGAAGACGTCGCCGAACGGGTCGTCCGCGAACTCACCCGCGGCCCGCCGCCGGCGGTAGCTGGCCACCGAGTCGATGCCGTGCTGGGCGAAGCGGGCCTCCCGGTCGTCCAGGATCGCCACCACCTCGGCCACGGTCCGGCGCACCGCCTCCGAGTCCCGCCGTCCGGCCACCCCGGACACGTGCGGCAGCCCCTCCAGGCTGCGCAGCGCGCCACCGCCGAAGTCGAGGCAGAAGAACTGGGCCTCGCGCGGGGTGTGGGTGAGCGCCACTGAGGCGATCAACGACCGGAGCATGGTGCTCTTGCCGCTGAGCGCCGCGCCGACGATGACCACGTTGCCGCCCGCCCCGGCCAGCTCCACCATCATCGGGTCGCGGCGCTGCTCGTACGGGCGGTCCACCACGCCGACCGGCACGGTGAGCCGGCCCCGGCCCGGCCAGCTTGCGGTGCAGAGCCCGAACTGCGGGTGCACGGCCAGCGGCGGCAGCAGCTCCGCCAGGCCCGGCGGCTCGGCCAGCGGCGGCAGCCAGACCTGGTGCGCGGGGCGCCCCTGGCCCTTGATCCGGTCGATCAGCACGTCGAGCATCGCGACCGCCTTGCCGTCGGTCGGCTGCTCGGGCTCCGGCGTCGCCTCCACCGGCGCCTCGGTCGCCTGCACCGGCACGAAGTCCAGGCCGTACGGGACGATCCGGCGCTGCACGGCGGCCCGGGTCACCGCGGCGGTCTGCCCCGGCGGCCGGTACGGGCCGGACACGTACGCCGCCCGGAACCGGAGCATGGTGCTGGTGTCCGACTTCAGGTAACCGTGACCGGGGGCGCTGGGCAGCTCGTACGCGTCCGGCACGCCGAGCACGATCCGGCTCTCCACTGCCGAGAAGGTCCGCAGACCGATCCGGTACGACAGGTGGGTGTCCAGGCCGCGCAGCTTGCCCTCCTCCAGCCGCTGCGAGGCGAGCAGCAGGTGCACGCCGAGCGACCGGCCCAGCCGGCCGATCATGACGAACAGGTCGATGAAGTCGGGCTTCGCCGCGAGCAGCTCGCTGAACTCGTCACAGATGATGAGCAGGCTTGGCATCGGTTCGAGCGGCTCGCCGGCCGCCCGAGCCTTCTCGTAGTCGTACCGGGAGACGTAGTTGCCGGCCGCCCGCAGCACCTCCTGGCGGCGGTTCATCTCGCCGGCCAGGGCGTCGCGCATCCGGTCGACCAGCGGCAGCTCGTCGGAGAGGTTGGTGATCACCGCGCTGGTGTGCGGCAGCGCGTCCAGCGAGGCGAAGGTGGCGCCGCCCTTGAAGTCGACCAGGACGAAGTTCAGCTCCTCCGACGAGTGGGTCACCGCCAGCGCGGCGACCACCGTACGCAGCAGCTCGCTCTTGCCGGAGCCGGTCGCGCCGATGACCAGGCCGTGCGGGCCCATGCCCTCGTGCGCGGACTCCTTGAAGTCCAGCTCGACCACGTTGCCGTCCGGCCCGACGCCGAGCGGGATGCGCAGCCGGTCCCGCTGGCTGCGCGGCTGCCAGGTCTGGCGTACGTCGACCGTGGCGGCGTCCCCGGCGCCGAGCAGGTCGGGCAGCTCCATGCTGCGCGCGAGCGGCTCCTCGCTGATGGTCTGCTGCTGCGACAGCCGGTACGGCGCGATCTGCCGGGCCAGCCCCTCGGCGGCCGCCGCGTCCAGCCGGTCCGGCCGGCCCAGCCGGCTGGTGGAGGTGCCCCGCACCAGCTCCAGCGAGCTGCCGTCGCCGGCGTCGAGGCAGAGCAGCCAGCGACCCGCGTCCCGCGGCACGGTGCCGGAGAGGTCGACCACCGTGGCGCCCAGCAGCCCCTGGCCCATCAGCTGGCAGGTCGGCGCGATCTCCCCGCCGTCCACCACCACGACCAGGTGGGGCGCGGTGGTGAGCGGCTTCGCCTCCGGGGCGAACCGGGGGCGGCCGGCCAGCTCGTCGGCGAGCGCCCCCTCGGCCTCGGCGAGGCTGGCGAAGACCAGCCGCCGGGCGCCCGCGGCGTCGGTGCGTCCGGGGTGGTGGGCGTGCGGCAGCCACTTCACCCAGTCCCAGGCCGCCTGCCGGTCCGGCGCGGCGACGACGACCAGGACCAGGTCGTCGGGGGCGTGGAAGGTGGCCAGCTGGCCGAGGGCGGCCCGGGTGAGGTCGAGCACCGGCTCCCGGTCGCCGCGCAGCACGATCCGGCTGAACGCCCGCAGCGACAGGGCGGTGGGCAGGTCCGGCACGGTGGAGTGGGCCCGGACGAACCGCCGCAGCGCGATCGCGCTCATCGGCTCCAGGTCCTCCACCGGCTTGGTCTCCGGCGTGACGATCTCCACCGCGAGGCGCTGCGGGCCGAGCGCGATCCGGGCCTCGCCGAAGTCGTCCTCGGTGATCCGCCGCTCCCAGAGCCGGCGGGACGCGGCGATCGACCAGAGCGCGTCGGGTTCCGGGTGCCGCCAGGCCATCGCGGCGCGCTGCTGCTCGGCCGCGCGCCGGGTGCGCTTGCGCATCTGGGCCAGGTACCGCATGTAGTCGCGCCGCTCGGCGTTCAGCTCGGCCTTGTCGTTGCCGCCGCTGCCGACCATGGTGCCGAGCGCCATGCCGAGCATCGAGACACCGAACAGGCCACCCGCGACGTACGTCATCATGCCGCCGCCCCGGCCGGCGTAGAGGAACGCCATCGCGCCCACCCCGCAGAGCATGGGCAGGACCATCAGCAGCTGGCCCATGCTGCGCGGTTGCGGCTCGGGCAGCTCGGGTGGCGACTCCAGCAGCAGCTCGCCGCGGGGCAGCGCGGGTCCCGGTTGACGCGGAAGCCGACGGAACACCACCGTGCTCACGGCTGTCTCCTCCCCAGAAGCGGCCCTGCTCGTGGTCTGCCAACTCGCCCGAGTCGTCGGGTGGGCAACCTGTGCGCCCGCCATCGTAGGTAATCTCCCGTGGGCGTCGTGGACCCGTGTGGGGTGACGCCGCCGGCCGGGGTGGATCGTAGGCGAGCACGAGGAGGCCACAGTGGCGACGAAGACCGCGACCGGCGGGCTGAGCCGGATCACCATCGTGGCGCCGCGGACCAGGATGGACCTCGCCCTGCCGTCGGACGTGCCGCTGGCCGACCTGCTGCCGACCCTGCTCCGCTACGCGGGTGAGGACCTGGCCGACGAGGGCGTCCGGCACGGCGGGTGGCGCCTGTCCCGGCTGGGCGGTCCACCGCTCGACGGCGGTCGTACGGCCACCCAGCTCGGCGTCCGCGATGGTGAGGTGCTCTATTTCAACCCGCGCACCTCGGCCGCGCCCGAGATCGTCTTCGACGACGTGGTGGACGCGGTGGCCACCGGCACCAACCAGCGTCCCGGCGCCTGGCAGGTCGCCACCACCCGGGCGTTCTCGGTGCTGCTCGCCGGGGTGACGCTGGCGGCCGGCGCCGTCGCGGCGCTGCTCGCCGGGCCCCCCCAGCTGCCCGGCGCGCTGGCCGCCCTGCTCGTCGCGGTCGCCCTGCTGGTCAGCTCCGCGGTGCTGTCCCGGGCCGCCGGGGACAGCCGCACCGGTGCCGTGCTCGGCCTGGCCGGCACCGGGTACGCCGCCATCGCCGGCCTGCTGGTGCTGGCCGGCGACCGGGGGCTGGGCGAGCTGGCGAGCCCGCACGTACTGCTCGCCGGGACCGCGGTGGCGGTCTTCGGCGCACTGGCCGCGCTGGCGGTCGGCGACCGGCTGCCACTCTTCGTCGGCGCCACCTCGATCGGCGCGGCGGTGGCGCTCGGCGCGGTGATCTGCCTGGCGTTCGGCGCGACGCCGGCGGCCGCGGGGGCGATCGTAGCCACCGTGGCCTTCGGCACCCTGCCGATGCTGCCGATGGCCGCCTACCGGCTGGCCCGGCTGCCCGTGCCGTCCATCCCCACCGGCCCGGACGACCTGAAGTCCGACGCGGAGAGCGTCGACGGCCGGCAGGTGCTGCGGCTCAGTGACCGCGCCGACGGTTTCCTCACCGGCCTGCTGTGGACGGTGTTCCTGCTGGTGCTCGGTGGCGAGCTGTTCCTCGCGGTGGACGGCCGGCTGCCCGCGGTGCTGCTCTGCCTGGTGCTGGGGGTGCTGTCGCTGCTGCGCGCCCGGCCCTTCCTCGGCCGCGCCCAGCGCACCCCGGTGCTGCTCGCCGGCAGCGCCGGGCTGGTGCTGGCCGGGGCGGCCACCTTCATCGCCGGCGGGCTGGCGCTGCGGCTCGGCGTGGTGCTCGGCGGGCTGCTGCTCGTCGCGGTGATCAGCCTGATCTACGGCCTCACCGTGGCCGGCAAGCGGATCTCCCCGCTCTGGGGCCGGACGCTCGACATCGTCGAGATCCTCGTGATCATCTCGCTGGTGCCGCTCACGGTCTGGGTGTGCGGCCTGTACGGCTGGATCGTCAACCTGCGCCCCTGACCGGTCCGCCCGCGCCCGCGCCGGGTCAGCCGACGGACCGCGCCGCCGGCGAGGGGGCGGCCACCGGCGCGGTGGCGTAGACGCCCGGCGCGTGCTGCCCGTCCAGCGGCCGGGTCGGCGCGCCGGCCCGGCGCACCACGTCCCGTACCGCCTTGACCAGCGCCTCCACGTGGTTGTCGGTGGCCGCCACCCGCAGCAACGGGTGGACCCGACGGGCCCCCGGGAGCACCGTGGCGGCGACGGTGTGCGACGGCGCGGAGGTCGCGGTGACCGCATCCACCACCACGCCGAGCGGGGCGGCGGGCCGGGTCCGCAGGGCCAGGCACCGCTGTGTCCAACCGCCGCCGCGCAGGCCCTCCCAGGTTTCCGCCGGCGGCTGCGGCGCGAGATCCAGGCCGGCCGCGGAGATCACCGCCGTCCGCAGCTCGTCCCGGCCGAGCACCCGGTGCGGCAGGCCGGCCGCGTTGAGCGCCTTGCCCAGCCGCCCGATGCCCGCCGCGACGGTACGGTGCACGCCACGCATCCCACCGCCGCGGCTGACCGCTTCGGCCCGGGCGTCGGCGACGGAGAGCCGCAGCGCCACCCAGACGGTCCGGTGCGCGGCCGGCGGGGCGCCGGGTGCCGGGTACCACACCAGGGTGTGCGAGACGACCTGGGTCAGCGAGACCGGCCCGCGGAACTCGGCGAGGACCTGCAACACCCGGTCCACCGCCGACGCCTCGACCGAGCCGGAGCCCGGGTCCGGCCCGCCGGCGAGGGCCACCGCGGCGAAGAAACCCTGCCCGTCCTGGCCGATGCCCAGCCGGGTGCCCCGGTCGGTCAGCTCGACGACGCTCAGCTCGGGGGCCAGCGCGGCCACCCGGGGGTCGTCGGTGCCGCCGGCCACCGCGGCCCGGGCGCTGCCCCGGCGCCGCCGCAGCGCCCGGCGCAGCAGGAGGTCCTCGTACCACCAGCGGCCGCCGCGGCGGGCGAAGGTGGCGATCACGACCAGCGCGGCCACCGCGCCGACCACCGCCGCCAGCCAGGTCGGGCCGCCGAACGCCAGCCAGGTGGCGAGGGCGCACAGCTCGACCACCACCAGCTGACCGACCGCGACCGAGCCGAGCCGGCCGCGGGCCCGCCGGTCCGCGGCCGGCGCCGGGAGGTCGCCGACTGCGGTGGTGGCGGTGGCCGTGGCCGTACGACCGGGCGGCGCCTGGACCTGCGTCATCGGTGGCGTCCTTTCTGGACGGGCGGGCGATCCGCCGGAGGCGGGAAGGGCGGGGGTCCCGATGACCCACCGACGGCCCCTTATCGTAGGGAAGCCCGCGGCGAGGATGAGACCTGAGCGTCGCGGACCCGTCCCCGCCGGAGGTTACTCATGCGGACCCGCCGCGATCAGGTGCAGGCGTACCGGTTCGTCACCCGCCGGATCGTCTCGGCACTGCTCTCCGGCGATCCGGAGACCAACAACCTGCCGATGCGCCGGCTCGGCATGGCGGTGTTCGGCAGCGTGATCGCGGCCGCCGTCGTGCTCGGCGGCGTCGGCGCGTACGGGCAGCTGACCAGCAACGCCGCCCCGCTGGAGCCGGACACCCTGGTGATCGAGCGCGAGACCGGCGCGACGTACGTCTTCGTCGAGGGCAAGCTGCACCCCACCCTCAACTACGCCTCGGCGCGGCTGATCCTCAACGAGCCCGACCCCGAGGTGCGCACCATGTCCCGGGCCTCCATCGAGGACCGGCCGCGCGGTCGGGCGGTCGGCATCGTGGGCGCCCCGGACGACCTGCCCGACCGGAAGGCGCTGGTCGGCCTGCCCTGGTCGGTCTGCGACGTGCCGGATCCGAACGACCCGCGCCGAACCATCACCCAGCTGGTGATCGATCGGGCGCTGCCCGGCGGGACTCCGCTGACCGACCGGTCGATGCTGGTCACCGTCCGCGGTGAGCGGTACCTGCTGACCGGCAACACCCGGCTGCGGGTGACCGACGGGGAGGCCTCGATCGCGGCCCTCGGGATGACCGGCTCGACCACCCTGGAGGTGGGGGAGCAACTGCTCAACGCGGTGCCGGCCGGCCCGGCGCTGCGGGCGCCCCGGATCGAGGGGGACGGCGAGCGCAGCGGGCTCGCGGTCGGCGACGGGCGGGCCGAGATCGGTCAGGTGTTCCGCGCCGCCGGCAAGCACTACGTGCTGACCCGGGAGGGCCTGGTCTCGATCGGCGAGGTCACCGCGCTGCTCCTGCTCGGTGACGGCGGTCGGATCACCGACATTCCGCCGGACCGGGTCGGCCAGCTGCTGGTCCGCAAGCCGCTGGAGGCGGACGGGATGCCGCAGCAGATGCCCACCACGCAACCCGCCCGGGCGGGCGAGACGGTGATCTGCGCGAGCTACGGGCCGGGCCCCGCGGGCGGTCCGCCCACCACGAAGGTCACCGCGTTCGACCGCCCGCCCGCCGAGCTGACCACCGTCACCTCGGACTCCCGGGCGGTCCGGCAGAGCTGGCGGGACGCGGTGCGCACCGCGGACCAGGTGACGCTGCCGGGCGGCAAGGGCGTGCTGGCGCGCGGCGGGGCCGGCTCCGGGCAGGGCGGCGACCAGGCCGACGCGACCGTCTACCTGATCGGCTCCCAGGGGGTACGCCACCCGCTGGGCGCCGGGGCGGTGGAGGCGCTGGGGTACGCCGGGGTCGAACCGCTGGTCGTGCCCGCGTCGCTGCTGGCCCTGGTGCCGACCGGGCCGACCCTGAGCCGGCAGAGCGCGCAGACGTACTTCGAGCCGGCCGGCCGTCGCGACCCGGCCGACGGCGGCGCCTCGCCCGGCCCGTCGCCGTCGGCCGCCCCGTCGGGCGACGGGCAGTAGCCGGGTCCGCACCCGCCGACCGTCATCTTGCGACGGTCGGCGGGTCGCACGGGTTGGCCGCTGTCGACTAACCTGAGCGTGGCCAACGGTTATCGACGATCACTACGGGGATGCTGTCATGAGCGGGCGGACGACAGTCGACGTACTGTCCCTTGAGGACTTTCACCAACGATTGGCGGGCCGGCTGGCCGAAGCCGAGGCCGCCGTCCGGAAGCTCGGCGCCGGTGCGGGTCGGTCGCCGGCCCTCGGCCGGTTCGCCGACGCGACGGACAACGCGCAGCGGTACGCGGCCGTCCTGGCCGACTACCGGGCGCAGCTCGACCGGCTCCGGCTGGCGGTCTCCGCCGTGCGGTCAGCGACCGCCACCATCATGGAGAACTACCGGACGACCGAGGAGCGCAACGCGGCGAACGCCGCGCAGATCGCCAGTGCGCTCAGCGGCATCGACGAGGCACTGGGCCGGGCCGGGGAGGATCCGCGTGTCTGAGTACACCAGCCGCTACCAGCACGCCAGCCACGAGGCGCTCTACGACGGCGTGCACGCCGGCCAGCCCGCGCAGGTCGACGGCCTGGCCGCCCAGTGGACCGCCACCAAGGACATCGTCGACGGGCTCGCCCGGGAGCTGGGCGCCGACCTCAACAAGCTGGCCAACAGCTGGACCGGCACGGCGTCCGCCGAGTTCCAGGCCCGGGTCGGGCTGGTGGCGGACTACTCGCGGGCCCTCTCCGACGGCATGGCCGACGTGCAGCGCGCCCTGTCGTTGATGGCCGACAGCCTCACCAAGGCGCAGCAGGTCGCGGAGAGCCCGGAGGCGACCGACGACCACGACAAGACGATCTCCGGCGCGGTCAAGGGCGGCCTGGTCTTCGGCGTCGCCGGCGCCGCGATCGGCGGCCTGATGGGCCATCAGCAGGACAAGGAGGAGCAGGAGCGGGCCCGGCAGCGGATGGTGCAGGTGGTGGCGAACCTGGCCGCCAGCTACGACACCTCCGCCTTCGGCCGGATGCTCCCGCCCCCGCCGCCGCACCCGGAGATGCCGGGCAACCTCGTCCGGTCCGACGCCGGCTCGACCGGCGTCGGTGGCGTCGGCTCGGTCTCCGGCGGGCCGCGCCTCGGCAGCGGCTCCAGCGCGAAGCGCAGCGCCGGCACCTCACCGAGCGGCTCGGTCTCCAAGCTGTCCGCCACCGACGGTGGCGGCGATGGCGCCGGGGCCGGCTCCGGCGGCACGGCCACGCCCGGCGTGATCGGCTCGCGCGTCGACCCGCTCGATCCGGCCGGCACGGTCGGCGGCGCCCCGCTCGGCACCTCGCTCGCCGGCGCCCAGCCCACCAACGGTTCCGGTCTGCTGGCCGGTGGCGGCACGCCCGCCGGAGCCGGCTCGGGCGGGGGCAGCGGCGGCAGCGGCCTGCTGCTCGGGGCCGGTGCCACCGCGGTCGGGGGCGCGCTCGGCACCGGCGCGCTGGCCAGCTCGGGCCGCGCCGCGGCGACGGCGCCCATCCGGCCCGGTGGCGTCGGCGCCGAGAGCCGTTCCGCCGCCGGCACCGGGCGGCTCGCGTCCGGCCGGGCGGGCGGCGGCCCCGGCGAGGCCAACCGCTCGGGCGCGGCCGGCGGGAACCGCTCCGGCATGGCCGGCGGCAGCCGGTCCGGTTCGACCCGGCCGGGCGTGCTCGGTGGTCGCGGCCAGCACGACGAGAACGAGTCCGACGAGCGGCTCACCTGGCTGACCGAGGACGAAATGGTCTGGCAGGACGGCGACAACGCCACGCCCCCGCCGGTGCTCGGTACGGAGCGCTGACCCGACGCGAAACGACGATCGACGGCCCGCCCCCGGCCCCGGGGGCGGGCCGTCCACATCGCACTCAGTGAGGCCGGTCACGGTATCCGTCGACCGCGTGGCGCTGCGGCCAGCCGGTGCGGGCGCTAGGTTGGAACCGTGCTGCCCGTAGCGATCGCCCGCCCCAGTTGGCCGGCGACGCTCCGCTCGTTGCGCAGCCTGACCCGGCTGGCGGTCGCCGCGCTGATCCTCGCCGCCGGCCTCGGAACCCCGGCGAGCGCCGCCGCCCCGGCCGACGCCCTCGCCACGCCGATCGTCGCCCCCGTCCGGGCCGATGCGCTCGTCACGCCGGTGGTCCCCCCTGTTCCGGCCGCCGTCCACGGTCCCGCCGCCACGCCGCGGCCCGGTGACCGGGCCGACGCCGGGGCCGGGACGCCGGACGCGGCGCTTCTCCGGCCGGCGTTCGCCCCGGCCGCCGCCGTCGCGACGGCCACCGGCGACCCGATGGGCGCACGCCTCGTGCCGACCACCGCGCCCGGCCCGGCCGACGCGCGCCGTGGGCCGACCACCGGCGGCCCGGCCGCGTCCTGGCACCTCGTCGTGGTGCCGCCCGCCCTCCCGGCGGCCGGCGTGCACGCTCGGGGTCCGCACCCGTCGGCGCCGGTGGTGTCACCGGTCGACCCGGGGCGGAGCACCTTCGGCCGGCGGGGCCCGCCCCACCGCTGAGCGGCGGCCGGCCACCCGGGATTCGCCCCGACGCATCGGGCCGATCGACCCGGGCCGGACGCCGCCGCGCCGCCGCCGCGTGTTCCGCGCCCGCCCACCGGGTATCGACCGTCCGTTCAGAACTTCTTCACCGTGAGGTGTTGGTGATGCAAACCGTGCTCTCCTCCGTCCTGCTCGACGTCCCCCAGGCCGCCGTCATCTGGCTGGCCCTGCTCGTGGTCCCCACGGTCGCCGTGGCCGGGTTGGTCGTCCGGCCGTCCCGCTTCCGCTCGGCCGTGGGTGGCCGGATCCGGCAGGCCGTGCTGCCGAGCAGCCTGGAGTTCGCCGAGGAGCAGCGGGAACGGGACCGCTACGCCGAGGAGATCGCGGTGGCGGCGGAGGGGGCGACCAGCACCGCCGAGCGCCGGCGGGCCGAGTGGGTGACCGCCCAGGACGAGGTCGAGTCGGCCTGGCAGGCGTACCAGGCGGCGGAGGCGGTCGTGCGCCGGCTCGACGCCGCGGCGGCCATGCCGCTGCCGCGTACCGTCCGCACACCCGCCGAGTACGCCGACCGCGAGCGGTTCCTGCACCGCGCCGCCCGGGCGACGTTCGAGCGCGGGCAGCTCTCGGCGGCGCAGCTCGAGGACGCCCTGGCGCACCGCAACGGCTGGGACCCGCGACTGCACCCGGTGGAGCAGGAACTGGTGCTGCAGCGGGCCGTCCGGGACAACCTGCTCGACCGGCACCGGGTGGCGCACCAGCGGGAGCAGCGGGCCTGGCGCACGGCCGAGCTGGCCGCGGCCGCGGCGCGCAGCCTCCGCGAGGAGGCACTGCGGGCGGCCGAGCGTACCCCGGAGGTAGAGCCGGTGTCGCTCCTCGCCGACGCCCGGCCCGCGGCCGAGACCAGCGGTGACGCCGCGCCGGCGGCCCGCCGGGCCGGCATCGAGAACACCCGGGAGCTGACCCCGGCGGCCACCGGCCGGGCGGCCGTCCCGGCCTTCTGAGCCGCCCTTGCGACCGACGGTGACCCGGTGACCGGCGGGCGAGCCCCGGCTCGGCTACCGTGGCGGACATGGACCGCCAGACGTGGCCGCTGGTCGTACTCGCCGGGATCGTGCTGGTCGCGGCGCTGGTGGGCGCGGTGCTGCTGGCGATCCGGGTGGTCCGCACCCGGCGGATGCTCGGTGCCCTCGGGGCCGGCGGCAAGGTCGCCTTCTACGGCGCGCTGATCTACGCCATCTTCCCGGTGGACGTGCTGCCGGATCCGATCTACCTGGACGACCTGGGCGTGCTCGCCGCCGCCCTGATCTACCTGACCCGGCTGGCCCACCGGCGCCGCGCCGAGCGGGGGCTGCCCGAGCGCCCCCCGCCGGAGTCGGGTCGGCTCCGGCGGCCCGTGCCATGATCGGGCCGGTCCGGCGATCCGGGCGACGCTGCGGGACGGGGGACGGGACATGGCGGGCGATCACCGGTTGGCGGCAGACGATCGCCGGGTCACCGCGTTGTTCCGAGCGCGGCATCTCGGCACGCTGACCACGCTGCGGGCGGACGGCAGCCCGCACGTGGTGCCGGTGGGGGTCACCTTCGACCCGGCCGCCGGGCTGGCTCGGGTGATCACCTCCGCCGGCTCGGCCAAGGCGCGGCACGTGGCGGCGGCCGGCGGCGGCGGCGCACCGGTCGCGGTCTGCCAGGTCGACGGGCGGTGGTGGTTGACCGTGGAGGGGCGAGCGGTGCTGCGCACGGATCCGGCGGCGGTGGCCGAGGCCGAGCGCCGGTACGCCGAACGGTACCGGCAGCCGCGCCCCAACCCGCACCGCGTGGTCGTCGAGATCGCGGTGACCCGCCTGCTGGGCAGCCTGCCCGGCGAGTGATCGACGTCGGGTCACCCGGCGGCCGGCTCACCCGCCGGGTACGGGTGCGGGGGCCGCTCGAAGAACTGCACCTGCCGGAGGTGGTCGCCAACTTCACCTTCGGCGGGCCGAAGCGCAACCACCTCTACATCTGCGCCTCCAGCTCGCTCTACTCGCTGCGGGTCAACGTCAACGGAGCGCGCTACCCCGCTGAGGAAAGCCGCCGGGCGCGGCCAGGGAGGGCGGTCGGGCGCAGCTGGACGGTCCCGGGCCGTGGCAACGACCCGGGACCGTCCGCGTACGGATCACCGGTTTGCGGTGTCGCCCTCGCCGGTGCGCCGCTGGGCCATGTCCACGCCCTTGTCGATCTGCTGGTCGTACTTGCCGCCGGTGCGCCGGTCGGCCTGTTCGCCGGTCTTCTCCAGGCCCTGGTCGACCTGCTTGTCGTGCTGGTCGGTGAAGTCCTTGGCCCGATCCATGAAGTCGCTCATGCCACATCTCCCTCATTCGGTCCTGTTTGCTGCGTTCCCCCACCCCCACCCGGCAAACGCCCCGGCCGGGTGTCGGGGGAGCCGGCAGAGGGTAGGGACCCCGCCGAAACCTAGGAGGGTCGACGTGGTCGATGACGGTGACGGGCGATCGCCCGCGACGGCGGCGGGCGCTGGTCGTCCGGCCGGCCCCCGACAGGCCTGGGCGGGACTGCCCTGGCTGGTCCGGGCGGCGGTGACGTGGAGTGCCTGCGTCCTGGTGGTGGTGTTCGCCCTGTGGGCGCTGGGCCGGGTCGCCGTACTGCTGGCGCCGCTGGCGGTGGCGGTGGCGGTGACGCTCTTCCTCGCCGCCCTGCTCGACCCGGTCCTGGTCCGGTTGCGCCGGCTGCGGGTGCCGGCGGCCCTCGCCGCGCTGCTCACCGTCCTGCTGCTGCTCGGCATCCTGGTCGGGGTGGGCGTACTGGTGTGGAACCTGACCGCCAGCCAGTTCGGCGAGCTGACCCAGCAGCTCGACCAGGGCCTGCAGCGCAGCCGGGAGTTCGTCACCTCGACGCTTCCGGTCACCGACGCCCAGTTGGACAAGCTGGTGAAGCAGGTCCGGGACGGGGTGAGCGGCAGCGCCCCGGACCCGGTCGGCGGGGCACGGACCGCCGCCGAGGTGGTCGGTTCCGTGCTGCTCGCCCTGGTGCTGCTCTTCTTCATGCTCAAGGACGGCCGCTCGATGTGGCACTGGGTGCTGGGCCGGATGACCGGTCCGAACCGGTCCACGGTGGCCGAGGCGGGCCGGGTGGGCTGGCGGACGCTCGGCTCGTACAGCCGGGGCACGATGATCATCGCGGCGATCGACGCGCTCGGGATCGGCCTGGCCCTGGTGTTGCTCGGCGTGCCGCTGGCACTGCCGCTGGCGCTGATCACCTTCCTCGGCGGCTTCGTGCCGATCATCGGCGCGACAGTGGCCGGCGCGGTGGCGGTGCTGGTCGCCCTCGCCGCCAAGGGCCCCACCACCGCGCTGCTGGTGCTGGCCGCGGTGATCGCCGTGCAGCAGATCGAGGGCAACCTGCTGGAGCCGCTGATCATGAAGCGCCAGGTGCAACTGCACCCGGCGGTCGTCCTCGTGGTGGTCACCGCCGGCACGCTGATCGCCGGCATCGC
Source organism: Micromonospora sp. NPDC050686 (assembly GCF_040654475.1). Classification (NCBI taxonomy): domain Bacteria; kingdom Bacillati; phylum Actinomycetota; class Actinomycetes; order Micromonosporales; family Micromonosporaceae; genus Micromonospora; species Micromonospora sp. NPDC050686. Next base: position 249,679 of record NZ_JBFAID010000003.1, on the reverse strand, counting down.
CGGCGCCTTCGTCTCGGTCCCCATCGCCGCCGTCGCCTACCGCATCGTCGAGACCGTCCAACGCCACCGCGAAGGAGGGGGCCCCGCTTAACGCATTATGCATGGCAGGGGCCCCCGGTTAACACCTGCGGCGAGCGCGCGGAGCGGCCCGGCGGCGGTCAGCGCGGCAGGTGCAGGGCGAACCAGGCGGCCGCGTCGGCGGCCACCCGCTCCAGGGTGCCCGGCTCCTCGAAGAGGTGCGTCGCGCCCGGGATGATCCGCAGCTCCGCGGGGTCGCCCAGCTGGGTCATGGCCTGCTCGTTGAGCGTGATCACCTGCTCGTCCAGGCCGCCGACCAGGAGCAGCGTCGGCGCCCGTACCCGGGACAGCGCGGCACCGGCGAGGTCTGGCCGGCCACCCCGGGAGACCACCGCGCCCACCCGGTCCGGGCGGGCGGCCGCGGCGACCAGCGCGGCGGCGGCCCCGGTGCTGGCGCCGAAGAGACCCACCGGCAGCGGGGCGACCTCCGACGCGCCGCACATCCAGTCGACGATGGCGGAGAGCCGGTCGCCGAGCATCGGGATGTCGAACCGCAGCTCGGCGGTCCGGGCGTCCACCCGGTCCTCCTCCTCGGTCAGCAGGTCCACCAGCACGGTCGCCAGGGACCGCTCGTGCAGCGTCCGGGCCACCGCGGTGTTGCGCGGGCTGTGCCGGGAGCTGCCGCTGCCGTGCGCGAAGAGCACCACACCCACCGGGTCGTCCGGGATCACCAGGTCCGCGGGGAGCCCGTCCCCGGCCACCGGGATCAGCGCCTCACGCGTCTCCATCTCCGACCTCCGCAACCTCCGGGCGTACGCCCCGACCGGCACCGCATACCCCACGGACCGCCCGGCTCACCTGTTGCCTTGACACCGGCGGCAAGGTCTACCGTCAGCTCCGGGACGCCACGAGGGAGGTCCGATGCTGATCGGCGAACTGGCGGCGCGGGCCGGCACCAGCACCCGAACGCTGCGCTACTACGAGACGCACGGGCTGGTCCGGCCGCACCGCTCCGCCAACGGCTACCGGGTGTACGACGAGGCCGAGCTGCGGGTGGTGCACGAGATCCGGGCCCTGCTCGCGGTCGGTTTCGACCTGGCCGACATCCGCCCGTTCGTGGCCTGCCTGCGGGCCGGGCACAGCTCCGGGGACGTCTGCCCGGACTCGGTGGCCGTGCTGCGGCGCAAGCTCGCCGAGGTGGACGCCTACCTCGACCGCCTCGGCGGCGTCCGGCAGCAGTTGCAGGAACAGCTCACCCACGCGATCGCGTATCGGGAGGAACAATGCCTCAGGACTCGGCGACGGCCGGACTGACCAAGGTCACCGACGACACCTTCGCGGCCACCGTACTGGCCGCCGACCGGCCGGTGCTGGTCGACTTCTGGGCGGAATGGTGCCCGCCCTGCCGCGCGATCTCCCGGACGCTGGCCGAGCTGGCGGTGGAGTTCGACGGCGCGATGCGCTTCACCGCCCTCAACACGGACGAGAACCCCGACACCAGCCGGGCGTACGCGGTGCTGGCGGCACCGACGCTGCTGGTGTTCCGGGCCGGCGAGGTGGTCGACCGGGTCGTCGGCGCCCGCCCGAAACACCAGCTCCGGGAGGTGCTGCGCCGGCACCTCACCGGCTGACCCCGGTCGTTTGCCCGGGACCCGATCGGGAAGGCGACGGGTGACCGAACGGCGCAGCCGCGCCCCGACCGATCGCGAGGATCGCCATGGCTCAGCAGCAGGACAGGTCCCGGCGCCAGACCGCCGAGCGGGAAGCCCGCGAACAGGACGCCGAGCGCAACCGCGACTGGGCGGACGACGCGGCGCAGGCGCGTACCGCCGACGACCCGCGCACGACGGCCCCGCGCGACGCCGCGGGCCGCCCGTCCAACGGCCGCCAGTTCTGACCGGCCGCGCGGCCGGCCCGTACCGTCAGACCCGGTTCTCCGGGAGCCGCAGCAGCGGTTCCCGGCCGGGTGGCTGCTCCGGCGCCGGGCGGGACGGGGCGGCCGGCGGCACGGGTACGGTGACCGGCTGGGCGCTGGTGACCCGGATCGTCTCGCCGTGGTGGCGCAGTTCGAGCACCGTGTCCGGCCCGCCGTTGCGCAGCGCGTACGTCGTCTGGTGCGGCCGCACGTCGACCCGCAGCCGCATGGACCGCCACTGCAACGAGAACTCCAGCCGGCTCAGCCGGCTGGAGAGCCGGGGTGAGAACGACAGCGTGCCGTCGTGGTCGCGCAGCCCGCCGAAGCCTGCCACCAGGGCGATCCACGCCCCGGCCAGGGACGCCATGTGCACCCCGTCCCGGGTGTTCTCGTTGAGGTCGTGCAGGTCCATCAGCGCGGCCTCGCGCAGGTAGCGGTGGGCCAGCTCGGGGTGCCCCACCTCGGCCGCCATCACCGCCTGGGTGCAGGCGGACAGCGACGAGTCGCGTACCGTCCGGCGCTCGTAGTAGTTGAAGTTGCGGACCTTCTGCTCGGGGGTGAAGGCGTCCCCCCGCCAGTGCATGGCCAGCACCAGGTCGGCCTGCTTGACCACCTGCTTGCGGTAGAGGTCGAAGTACGGGTAGTGCAGCAACAGCGGGTACTTCTCCGCCGGCGTGCCCTCGAAGTCCCACTCCTGCAACCGGGTGAAGCCTTCCACCTGCTGGTGCACGTCGAGGCCCTCGTCGTACGGGATGTGCATGGAGTGCGCCGCGTCCCGCCAGGCGGCCGCCTCCTCCTCGCTCACCCCCAGGTCGAGCGCGTGGTCCCGGTGGCGCATCGAGAGGTCGGCGGCGGTGAGCAGGTTCCGCTGGGCCATCAGGTTGGTGTAGATGTTGTCGTTCTTGACCGCGGTGTACTCGTCCGGCCCGGTCACCCCGTCGATGTGGAACCGGCCCCACCGGTCGTGGTGGCCCAGTGACCGCCACAGCCGGGCGGTCTCCACCAGCAGTTGCAGGCCGATCTCCCGTTCCAGCCCCTCGTCGCCGGTGACCAGCAGGTACCGGCGCAGGGCGTCGGCGACGTCGGCCGCGACGTGGAACGCGGCGGTGCCGGCCGGCCAGTACGCCGAGGACTCCGGCCCCTCGATGGTGCGCCACGGGAACGCCGCGCCCGTCAGGTTCAACGTCCGGGCCCGCTCCTGCGCCTGGTCGAGGATCGAGTGCCGCCAGTACAGCGCGTCCCGGGCCGCCGAGGGCTGGGTGTAGGTGAGCACCGGCAGCACGAACATCTCGGTGTCCCAGAAAGCGTGCCCGTCGTACCCGGGCCCGGTGAGACCCTTCGCGGCGATCGGCCGGCGCTCGGCCCGGGCGCCGGCCTGGAGCACGTGGAACAGCCCGAACCGGACCGCCTGCTGCACCTCCGGGTCACCCTCGACCCGCACGTCTGCGGCGTCCCAGAAGGTGTCCAGGTATTCCCGTTGGGCCCGGCGCAGCCCGTCCCAGCCGTCCAGCCGGGCCGCGGCCAGCGCCGCGCCGACCTGGTCGCGCAGCGCGGGCAGCGACCGCCGGCTGGACCAGCCGTACGTCAGGTACTTGACCACCCGCAGCTTCTCGCCGGACTTGAGCACGCAGCCGACGGTGGTCCGTACCCAGTCCTCGTACCCCTCGGACTCGATGGTGGTGCGCTCCGGTCCCTGCACGTCGTGCGCCATCGCGGTGGCCACCCGCAGTCCACTGACCTTGGTGTGGTGGATCAGCAGCCCACCGTCGTCGGTGGTCAGCTCCTCCTCGGCCTGCAACGGCGACTCCAGCACCGCCGCCACCCGCGGGTCCCGGCTCTGCGCCGGCAGGGTCTCGTTGGCCACCAGCTCGGACTGGAGGATCAGCCGCAGCGGGCCGTCGACCGCCTCCACCTCGTAGTGGATGGCGGCCACCGACCGTTGGGTGAACGACACCAGCCGGGTGCTGCGCACCTTCACGTCCCGGCCCGCCGGGGAGCGCCAGTGCAGCTCCCGGTGCAGGGTGCCGGCGCGCAGGTCGAGGATCCGCTCGTGGGAGACGAGCTCGCCGTACCGGACGTCGAGCGGCTCGTCGTCGACCAGCAGCCGGATCAGCTTGCCGTTGGTGACGTTGACGATGGTCTGGCCGGACTCGGGGAAACCGAAACCCGCCTCGGCGTACGGCAGCGGGCGCAGCTCGTAGAAGGAGTTCAGGTACGTGCCGGGAAGGCCGTGCGGCTCGCCCTCGTCGAGGTTGCCGCGCAGCCCGACGTGCCCGTTGGAGAGCGCGAAGACCGACTCGGACTGGGCCAGCACGTCCATGTCGAGCCGGGTCTCCCGGACGTGCCACGGCTCGACCGGGTACGCGCGTTCCCGGATCACGCGGGCCGACCCTGGGCGGCGGGCCGGCTCGCGTCGGCCGGTCGGCTCGGGTCCAACGGTCGGCTCGTGCTCGCGTCCAGCGGTCGGCTCGCGTCCAGCGGTCGGCTCGTGTCCAGCGGTCGGCTCGTGTCCAGCGGTCGGCTCGTGTCCAGCAGCTCGGCGAGGTCGGTGACCACCACGTCGGCGCCGTGCTCCCGCAGCGCGTCCGCCTGGCCGACCCGATCCACCCCGATCACGTACCCGAAGTTACCGGCACGGCCGGCCTCCACTCCGGCCAGGGCGTCCTCGAAGACGGCGGCGTGCGCCGGATCGACGCCGAGCAGCTTCGCCCCGGCCAGGAAGGTGTCCGGGTGCGGCTTGCCGCGCAGCCCCTCGGCCCGGGCCACCAGACCGTCCACCCGGGCCTCCAGCAGCGGTTCCAGCCCGGCGGCCGCCACCACGTCCCGGCAGTTGGCGCTGGCCGAGACCACCGCGCGGCGCAGCCCGGCCGCGGCCACGGCCTCCAGGTAGCGGACCGAGCCGGGGAAGACGTCCACCCCGTCGGTGCGGATCCGCTCGTGCAGCAGGACGTTCTTGCGGTTGCCGAGGCCGTTGACGGTGTCCGCCTCGGGTGGGTCGTCCGGGCTGCCCTCGGGCAGCGTGATACCGCGGGAGGCCAGGAAGGTGCGTACCCCGTCGGCGCGGGGCCGGCCGTCGACGTACCGGTTGTAGTCGGGGCCGGGATCGTACGGCCGGAACGGCTCGCCGGTGGCCTCCGCGCGCTGCCTGAGGAAGGCGTCGAAGGTCTGCGCCCAGGCGGCGTTGTGCACCCGGGCGGTCTGGGTGAGGACACCGTCCAGGTCGAAGAGACACGCGGTCACATGAGCGGGTAGGCCCAGCATATTGCGAATCTATCCACCGGGCCCGCCCGGCAAACCCGATTCGGCCCGCGCCGTGCCGCGTGGCGCGGCGAGTGGCGGCGCTCAGCGGTGCGGGCGCAGCGTCCAGACCACGGTCAGCCGGGAGGTGACGCTGCCGTCCTCGGTCCCGATCTCCACCTCGACGGGAAACTCCGGCCGGACGCCGCCGTCCAGTTCCGCGAGCACGTCGGCGACCGGCCGGCCCAGCCGCGCCGTGGCCAGCACCGGGCCCATCGCCACCTGCTGGTACGCGATGGTGGCGGTCACCGCCAGCGGCACCGCCCGGTCGAGGACCTGGCCGAAGGCGGCCAGCACCACCGCACCGGAGGCGGTCTCGCCGAGCGTGAACATCGCCCCGGCGTGCGGCCCGCCGACGTGGTTGTGCTGCGCCGGGTTGTCGGGCAGGCGGACGACGGCGCGTACACCGCTGTCGGCCTCCGGCGCGACCTCGACGAATTCGATACCGAGCGTACGGGCGAACGGCACGGCCTCCAGCAGACCGGCCGCCACCTGGCGAGAGTCGATGGACATGCCCGAACGCTACTCGGCAGTAACTTTCGGGGCAAGGCCGAGTCGCGAGGCTCAGCGAGTGTGAAGCGGCTCGGACGACGGCCGCCACTCCCGCCTGAGCAGCCCGTAGACCCACGAGCCGGAGACCTCGCCGTTCACGACGCAGTCTTCCCGCAGCGTCCCTTCACGTGCGAAGCCGAGCTTCTCCAGCACCCGATGCCGGCGCCGCCCGCCAGGCGCGCCGGCCGGCGGGCGTTAAGCGGGGCCCCCGCCGCCACCGGAAGCGTTAACAGGGTGCCCCGCCTTACACCTCAGCGCCAGCCGACGTCGATGCGGTCGCCGCGCTCGTCGAAGAAGTGCAGCGCGTCCATCCGGACCTGGATGGCCAGCGAGTGCCCCGCCGACACCGCCGGATACGGCGCCAGCCGGACCGCCAGTTCGGCCGGACGGCGGTGGTGCCGCCCCGGGTCGGGCAGGACGCTGGTCCGGCCGCCGGCCACCGGCGCCGCCGCCGTCCCGGGTTCCACCGGCCGGCCGGCCAGTCGCTGCATCACCTGCCCGAAGCGGCGCAGGCCACGCTCTCCGGGCGGGCCACCGTCCGCCGTGCCGCCCATCTCGTCGACCATCACCGCGGTGGCGCCGATGTCGAGGAAGGCCAGCGACTCGTGCCCGTGGTGCTCCAGGTAGCGGATCCGGCCCTGGAGCACGTCGCCGGGGGCGTCCGGGGCGACCGGGGTGAGCGCCTCGGCCCGCATCCCGACCACGATCCGCTCGCCGTGGTAGTGCGCCACGGCACGGCTGCGGATGTCGTCCCAGGGCAGATAGAGCGCCTGTTCGCCGAGGGTCAGCGTGACGTACCGGTCGAGGTGTACGTAGACGGACGCCTCCAGCAGGTTCATCCGGGGGCTGCCGAGGAAGGCCGCGACGTAGAGCGTGGCCGGCCGGCCGTAGACCTGGGTGGGGGTGCCGACGTCCTGGAGCACCCCCTTGCGCATGATGGCGACCCGGTCGGCCATGGTCAGCGCCTCGGCCTGGTCGTGGGTGACGTAGATGGTGGTCACCCCCAGCTCGCGGGTCAGGCCGGAGATCTCCGCCCGCAGCTCGGCGCGGAGCCCGCTGTCCAGGTTGGACAGCGGCTCGTCCATCAGGAACAGGCCGGGCCGGCGCACGATCGCCCGGCCCATCGCGACCCGCTGGCGCTGCCCGCCGGAGAGCTGGCTGGGCTTGCGGCCGAGCACGTCGCCGATGCCGAGCGCGGCGGCCACGTCCTGGATCCGCTCGCCGCGCGGGCTCGGCTCGATCCCGGCCAGCCGCAGCGGGAAGCCGATGTTGTCCCCGACCGACATGTGTGGATAGAGGGCGAAGTCCTGGAAGACCATGGCGATGCCGCGGTCTCGCGGCGGCAGGTCGTTGGCGACCTCGCCGTTGAGCATGACCGCGCCGGTGGTCGGATCCTCCAACCCGGCGACCATCCGCAGCACCGTCGACTTGCCGCAGCCCGACGGGCCGAGCAGGACCATGAACTCGCCGTCGTTGACGTCGAGATTGACGGTGTCAACCGCCAGCGTCCCGTCCTGGAACACCTTGGTGACATCCTTGAGCGCCACGGTGGTCACGCCGCTGCCCCTCCCCGCACCTCGTCGACCGAACCCGCGATTGACTGTGACGAGGATCATTCGATAGGGACATCGGGTAAACGTGCCATGTTCCACTGGTGACGGAGTTGTTACCCGAGCACGCGGCGTGAGCGTACGGCAAGTGGACCGCCGAGGAGGTCCTGGCCACCGAGGGTCAGCACTCGATCACGTTGACCGCGAGGCCGCCCCGCGCCGTCTCCTTGTACTTGACCTTCATGTCGGCGCCGGTCTCCCGCATGGTCTTGATGACCTTGTCCAGCGAGACGGCGTGCACCCCGTCGCCGCGCAGCGCCAGCCGGGCCGCGGTGATCGCCTTGATGCTCGCCACGGCGTTGCGCTCGATGCACGGGATCTGCACCAGCCCACCGACCGGGTCACAGGTCAGCCCGAGGTTGTGCTCCATGCCGATCTCGGCGGCGTTCTCCACCTGGGCCGGCGTGCCGCCCAGCGCCTCGGCCAGTCCGGCGGCGGCCATCGAGCAGGCCGAGCCGACCTCGCCCTGGCAACCGACCTCGGCGCCGGAAATCGAGGCGTTCTCCTTGAACAGCACGCCGATCGCGCCGGCGGCGAGCAGGAAGCGCACCACCCCGTCGTCGGAGGCGCCCGGGACGAACCGGGTGTAGTAATGCAGCACCGCCGGGATGATCCCGGCCGCGCCGTTGGTCGGCGCGGTGACCACCCGCCCGCCGGCCGCGTTCTCCTCGTTGACCGCCAGGGCGAACAGCGTCACCCAGTCCATCGCGCGCAGCGGGTCGGTCGAGTCGACCTCCGCCGTCAGGCTCCGGTGCAGCTCGGCGGCGCGCCGGCGGACCTTCAGCCCGCCGGGGAGCACCCCGTCGCGCTCGCAGCCCCGGTCGACGCACTCCCGCATCACCCGCCAGATCTCCAGCAGGTCGGCCCGGATCTCCCCCTCGGTCCGCCAGGACCGCTCGTTGGCCAGCATCACCTCGCTGATCGACAGCCCGGTCGCGGCGGTCACGTCGAGCAGCTGAGCGCCCGTGTAGAACGGGTGCCGGACCGCGGTGGTGTCCGGCTTGATCCGGTCCGCGCCGGCCGCCGCCTCGTCGACCACGAAACCGCCACCCACCGAGTAGTAGGTCCGGGCGCGCAGCTCAACGCCGGCTTCGTCGTACGCCGCGAACGTCATCCCGTTCGGGTGGTACGGCAGCGAGCGACGGCGGTGCAGCACCAGGTCCCGGTCCGGGTCGAAGTCGATCTCCTCCGCACCGAGCAGGGTCAACCGCCGCTCGGCGCGGATCCGGGCCACCCGCGGGCCGACCGAGTCGGTGTCGACGGTCTCCGGCGCCTCGCCCTCCAGCCCGAGCAGCACCGCCCGGTCGCTGCCGTGGCCGTGCCCGGTGGCGCCCAGCGAGCCGTACAGCTCGGCGCGAATCCGCGCGGTGCCGCTGAGCAGCCCGTCGGCCTTGAGCCCGGCCACGAAGGTACGGGCGGCCCGCATCGGGCCCACGGTGTGTGAGCTCGACGGCCCGATGCCGACGCTGAAGAGGTCGAAAACACTGATCATGGGTGCACTTTCCTCGCCGCCGTCCCCGTCGTGCGGGTACCGGCCCCGGGTCACGACCGCCCTGGTCGGAGCGGCTGTCGGGGCCGTCCGGGGTGTGGCCGGCCCGACCGGCGAGCCTACCCTCCCGCTCCCCTTACCCGCCCGGGCCGCCCGCCACGCCCCGCGCCGGCGGCGACCGGCGGCCGGGCGCGCAGGCGTCGGACCGGGGCAGCCCGGGTACTTCCCTACGGGTACGGGGCCACCGGGATCCGCCTGGAGACGGAGGGCGAGGTGGCGCCCGCTGCCTACCGTTGATCTCAGCGCGGCGGATCGCCGCAGAGTGGGAGTACGACGATGAGTCGCAAACTGTTCCGGCCCCGCCAGGGGCGCGTGCTCGCCGGGGTCTGCGCCGGCCTGGCCCTCCGCTTCGGCATGTCGGCCAACCTGATCCGGCTGCTGTTCGTGCTGTCCCTGCTGCTCCCCGGCACGCAGGTCATCGTCTACCTGGTGCTGTGGGTGCTGATGCCCAACGAGGAGCGCTACGCCGCCCGCTACTGACCCGCGTGCCGCGCCGCCCGCCCCGGAGGTCCCCTCGGGCCATGGGACGGGCGGCGTCGTTCCGGCCGGCGTCAGGGAGCGGTGTAGGTGACGGTGACCTTCTCGTAGCCGAGGGAGCGCAGCAGGCCCTCGAGCATCTTGCGGGTGTTCACCTCGGCGCGCTGGGCCAGCCCGCTGTCCCGCGCCGCCGCGGAGATCCGGTCCTCGGCGAGCTTGTACACCTGCTGCTGCCGGTTCGGGTCGTTGCCGACCAGGTCGCCGAGGCGGTTGAGCAGGCCGCGCTGCTCGGCGAAGACGTAGCTCTTCTCCAGGTCGAGGTTGGTCTCGCCGAGCTGCGGCGCGGGCAGTTTGATCTCCACCGACTTCTTGTCGGCGGACTCGGTGATCGCTCCCTCGGAGATCCGGGCGAAGTCGACGTACGCCTCGACGCTGCCGGCCCCGACGAAGAGGGTGCGCTCGTTGAGCAGGAAGTCGGGCACGTTGGCCCGGTCCTTCTGGGTGTCCACCACCACTTGGAAGTTGCCCTCCGCCGCGACGTACCGGCTGAGGTCCTGGATCGACTTCAGCAGCGGCGGCTGGCTGCGGTCGGTCTGCTGCTCGGCGAACGGGTTGCGGAAGTTCGGGAAGATGCCGGTCGCCTGGGTGGCGATCAGCGCCACCAGCACCAGCGCCGCCGCGCCGAGGACCCAGAGCAGCCCCCGGGTCGGCGCCCCCGGGCCGCGCGGGCCGGGCGGCGGCGCGTCCGGGCCGGCGAACCCACCGGCCGGGGGCTCGCCCGGGCCGTCCAGCCGGCCGGTCAGGGCGTTGCCCGTCGGGTATTCCGGGAACTCCCTGGTCGGCTCGTTGATCTCACCGTCGCGGGCCATCGCCCTCACCGTCCTCGTCCGACACATCGACTGAAGATGACGGTAAGGCCATCGTGCGACACCCGCGCGGCGAGCGACCCGAACGAGCGAACCCGCAGGTCGCGCCCCCGCAGGCGCGTCCCGCCTCGGTTTAGGCGAAGGCGGAAAGCCCGGTGAGGGTCTGCCCGATGACCAGCTGGTGGATCTCCGAGGTGCCCTCGTAGGTGAGCACGCTCTCCAGGTTGTTGGCGTGCCGCATGATCGGGTACTCGGCGGAGACGCCGTTCGCGCCGAGGATGGTCCGGCACTGCCGGGCGATCTCCAGGGCCTCCCGGACGTTGTTCAGCTTGCCCACGCTGACCTGCGCCGGGCGCAGCTTCCCGGCGTCGGCGAGCCGGCCCAGGTGCAGCGCCAGCAGCAGGCCCTTGTTCCACTCCACCGCCATGTCGGCGAGCTTGGCCTGGGTGAGCTGGAAGCCGGCCAGCGGCCGGCCGAACTGGGTGCGGGTGGTCGCGTACGACAGGGCGGTCTCCAGGCAGTCGCGGGCCGCGCCGAGCGCGCCCCAGACGATGCCGTGCCGGGCCTCGGTGAGGCAGCCCAGCGGCGCCTTCAGGCCGACCGCGCCGGGCAGCCGGGCGTCCGCCGGCAGCCGCACGTCGTCGAGGGCGATCTCGCCGGTCACCGACGCGCGCAGTGACATCTTGTGCCGGATCTCGCGCGCCGTCACCCCCGGCGTGTCCATCGGTACGGCGAAGCCGCGTACCCCCTCGTCGGTGCGCGCCCAGATCACCGCGACGTCGGCGATCGGCGCGTTGGTGATCCACATCTTGCCGCCGGTGAGGATCCAGTCGTCGCCGTCCCGGCGGGCCCGGGTGGCCATCGAGGCCGGGTCGGAGCCGTGGTCCGGCTCGGTCAGCCCGAAGCAGCCGATCGCCTCGCCGGCCGCCATCGCGGGCAGCCAGCGCTGCTTCTGCTCCTCGCTGCCGTACCGCCAGATCGCGTACATGGCCAGCGAGCCCTGCACCGAGACCAGCGAGCGGACGCCGGAGTCGCCGGCCTCCAGCTCCAGGCAGGCCAGCCCGTACGCGACGGCGGACGCGCCGGCGCAGCCGTACCCGGTCAGGTGCATACCGAGCAGGCCGAGCTTGCCGAACTCCACGGCCAGCTCGCGCGCCGGGACCTGGCCGGCCTCGTACCAGCCGGCGACGTGCGGGCGTACCCGGTCGTCGACCAGCCGGCGCACGACGGACCGGATCTGCCGCTCCTCCTCGCCCAGCGACGCGTCGATGTCCAGCAGGTCGAGAGGACTCATGCGGCTCACCTTAACGAAGCCTCAGCGCGGGGTCACTCCGCCGCCGCGCCAAGCACCAGCACTCGGGCGTGGATCTGGTTGCGCTGCTGCAACGCCGCCCGCAGCGCCCGGTGCAGACCGTCCTCCAGATAGAGGCCGCCGTTCCACTGCACCACGTGCGGGAAGAGGTCGCCGTAGAAGGTCGAGTCCTCGGCGAGCAGCTTGTCCAGCGCCAACTCCCGCTTGGTGGTGATCAGCTGATCCAGCCGCAGCGGGCGCGGCGGGATCTCCGCCCACTGCTTGAGCGTGTAGTTGTGGTCCGGGTAGGGACGCCCGTCCCGGACCGCTCGGAAAATCACGGCACGCTCCCCTCCCCGCGTACGGACCGACCGACGGCGCCGAGCCGGGTCGCGCCGTGGTGCCGCAGGGCGCGGCACCGATGACCGTGCCAGCGTAACCGCCCCCGCCACACCGTGTTTTGCTCCCTCATGTCGCTTTCGCCACCGCCGATACCCCACCCGGCGCCCCCCGAACCCACCGGGCGGGACGGGTCAGCTCCACCGCCCCCGCCGGACCACCTCGTCCGCCGGGCGGCGCCCCCGCCGCAGCGACGGTGACCGGTGGTCCGGTGCACGGTAGCCGACGGTGACCGCGCCGATCGGCTGATATTCCGCCGGCACGCCGAACGCCTCCCGGTACGCCCCGATCCGCTGCGGGGGGATGCCGAAGAAGCACGCCCCCAGCCCCTCGTCCACCGCGGTGAGCAGCATCAGCAGGGCGGCGAAGCCGGTGTCCACGTACCAGTAGGGCACCGGCCAGTGCTCGGTCGAGCGGTCCGCCCAGCCCTTGTCCGGCTCGGCGTACCGCTCCAGGTAGGCGGAGCGGTTGGCGTGCGGCACCACGATCAGCGGGGCCCGGCGCATCCCGGCCAGCCAGCGTTCCCGGCCCCCGCCGTCCGGCGTCGCGACGGCCCAGAACCGTTCCCGGTCCGCCGGCTCCTCCAGCACCAGGAAGCCCCAGCCCTGCGCGAAGCCGGCCGACGGCGCCCGGACCGCGTGCGCCAGCAACCGGTCCACCACCTCCGGCGGGACCGGGCGGTCCGGGTCGTAGTTGCGCACCATCCGGCGCCGCCGGACCACCTCGGCGAACTCCACGCCTCAGCCCGCCACCGGCCGGACGCCCCAGCTTCCCCGCCAGGTCTGCTCGGGGGCCAGGACGATCAGGTCCTTGCCGGAGCGGAACGCGTCCGGCGGGCAGGTCATCGGCTCCACTGCCACCGACCGGCGGTACCGCGCGCCGGTCAGCGTGTCCCCGGTGAAGACCTGCCACCAGCCGAACTCCCGGTCGGCCCAGATCTGCACCGCGCCGGCGCCGTCCGGCCCGGCCAGCAGCACCGCCGAGCCGCCGTCGTCGTCCCGCTCCACCTGGCCGAAGGCCATGTCCAGCACCGCGTCGCCGATCCGGCGCGGCTCGGTGAAGTCGTACTCGGTGCCGGCCACCTCGGTGGCCCCGATCGGCAGCAGGCGGGAGTCCAGCAGCAGGCGGGTACGCCCCGGCACCCGCATGGCGATCTCCTCCACCGGCACCTCGGGCACCCGCAGGTACGGGTGCACCGAGAAGCCGAACGGCGCCGGCTCGGCGGACAGGTTCGTCGCCTCGTGCTCGGCGCGCAGCCCGTCCGCGCCCACGCTCCACCGGCTGCGCAGCCGCAGCGCCCACGGGTAGCCGGGGCTCGGCGGCAGGTCGTACTCCACGGTCACCGCGTCGGCGGCCTCCTCGACGGCCCGCCAGGGCACCCAGCTGACCAGCCCGTGGAGGGCGTTGTGCCGGGGCGGCTCGGTGAGGTCCAGCTGCAACGAGCGCTCGCCGAAGCTGTACGCCCCGTCGCGGATCCGGTTCGGCCAGGGCGCCAGCACGTGGCCGGCCGAGCCGGGGGAGAGCTCGTCCACGTCGTACCCGTCGAGGCGGTCCACGCCGTCGTACCGGTACGTGCGTACCCCGCCGCCCACCTCGACGATGACCGCCTCGTGCCCGGCTGCGGAGATGGTCCACTGTGTCCCGGACGGCGGGCGTGGCGAATTGTCCATGCCGCCAGTGTAAGGAGGGGGCCGGCCCCTCAGTCTCGGTCGGTGGTCGTGGCGGAGCGGTAGCGGCGCAGGGTCGGGAAGACCGCCGCGAGCAGCAGCGCCAACGCCCCGGCCAGCAGCCCGCCGCTGACCCAGGCGAACCCGGCCCCGCCGAACGCCGCCGCCGTGCCGGCCCGCAGGTCGCCCAGGCGCGGCCCGCCCGCCACCACCACGGTGTTCACCCCCTGGAGCCGGCCGCGCATCCGGTCCGGGTTGTGCACCAGCAGGATCGACTGCCGCAGCACCGCGCTGACCAGGTCGGCGGCGCCGGCCACCGCGAGCAGCACCACCATCAGCCAGAGCCGGTGCGCCAGCCCGGCCACCGCGATCGCCGCACTCCAGGCGAGTACGGCCACCACCAGGGCCAGTCCCTGCCGGCGCATCCGGCCGATCCAGCCGCTGGTGAGCCCGCCGAGCATCGCGCCGATGGCGATCGCGCTGAACAGCCAGCCGACCGCCGCCCCGCCGCCGAACCGCTCCTCGGCGATCTCCGGGAAGAGCGCGCGGGGCATGGCCAGGATCATCGCGATCAGGTCGAGCACGAAGGAGAGCATCAGGATCGGCGTGGTGACCAGGTAGCGGAACCCGTCCACGATGCCGGCCAGCCCGCCCCGGCTCAGCTCGCCCTCGGCGGGCGGCGCGGGCGGCATCGCCGGCAGCCGCACGGTCGCCACCACCAGCCCGGTGAAGAGCACCGCGTCCATCGCGTACGCCAGCGGCAGGCCCGTCCCGGTGCCGACGACGGCGAAGACCAGGCCGGCGGCGAGCGGGCCGAAGACGGCCGCGGCGGTGAAGGTGGTGTAGTTCAGCGTGGTGGCGGCCGGCACCAGCTCGGCCGGGAGCAGCCGGGGCAGGATCGCCACCCGGGCCGGCGAACTGACCGCGAACGCCACCGAGTGCACCGCGACCAGCGCCAGCAGCAGCACCGGGCTGCCCACCTTGAACAGCGCCTGGCCGAGCAGGGCGAGCACCGAGACCCAGAGCAGCGCCGAGCCGCCCAGCAGCACCCGGCGCCGGTCCCGGGCGTCGGCCACCGCGCCGCCCCAGAGCCCGAAGACCAGCAACGGTACGAAGGCGGCGACGCCCAGCATGCCGACCCAGAGCGAGTCGCGGGTCAGCTCGTACATCTCCACCGGCACGGCCACGGTGGTGAACTGGAAACCGAACATGGCCAGCGTGTTGCCGAGCCACAGCCGGCGGAACGCGGGCACCCGCAGCGGGCGTACGTCGATCGCCCAGCGGCCCGCCCCGCGCGGCCGGGCCTTCTCGACGGCCGTCACGGGGCCAGCCGCTCGACGGCCCAGCCGCCCCCGGTACGCCGGAACCGCAGCCGGTCGTGCAGCCGGCTGGCCCGCCCCTGCCAGAACTCCACCGTCTCCGGCCGGACCCGGAACCCGCCCCAGTGCGGCGGCGCCGGCAGCGGCTCGACGCCGGCGAACCGCTCCGCCACCGCCCGGTACGCCTCGTCCAGCGCGGCCCGGTCCGCCAGGACCGAGGACTGGGCGCTGGCCCACGCGCCGAGCTGGGAGCCGCGCGGCCGGCTGGCGAAGTACGCCTCGGTCTCGGCCCGGTCGACCGGCTCGATCCGGCCGGCCACCACCACCTGCCGCTGCATCGCGAACCACGGGAAGACCAGGCTGGCCCAGGGGTTGGCCAGCGCCTCGGCCCCCTTGCGCGAGCCGTGGTTGGTGTAGAGCACGAAGCCCTCCGCGTCGTACCCCTTGAGCAGCACGGTGCGGCCGCTCGGCCGGCCGGCGGCGTCGGCGGTGCCGAGCACCATCGCGTTCGGCTCGGGCAGCCCGGCGGCCACCGCGTCGGTGAACCAGCGGCCGAACTGGGTGGGCCAGTCCGGGGCCAGGTCCGCCTCGGAAAGGCCCTGGTCCGCCGCGTACTCGTTACGCATACCCGCCGGCCCTGGTGTGTCGCCCGTCACAGCTCGCTCCCTCTCGTCGACCGGCCGTGTTTCCGTCGCTGGCCAGGCCGCACCGACCAGTCTCACCCACCAGGGCCGGCCGTCCAGTCCCAGGGATGTCGCGTGCGGCACAGTCGCGCTGGGTCGCGTACTCAGTTACCCAGCAGGCAAGATGGCACGAACACATCCCTGAGGGTCGCTTAAGGTGCCGGGTGGGGACGAGCGCACGGCGGGCCCACCGAGCCAGAAGCCAGGAGAAGCGAGATGGCCGACTTCAAACCGGGGCTTGAGGGCGTGGTCGCCTTCGAGACCGAGATCGCCGAACCGGATCGCGAGGGCGGTTCGCTGCGCTACCGGGGCGTGAACATCGAGGATCTGATCGGCCAGGTCTCCTTCGGCAACGTCTGGGCGCTGCTGGTCGACGGCCGGTTCGGCCCGGGCCTGCCGCCGGCCGAGCCGTTCCCGGTGCCGGTGCACTCCGGCGACATCCGGGTCGACGTGCAGTCGGCGGTCGCCATGCTCGCCCCGTACTGGGGGCTGAACCAGCTGCTCGACATCTCCGACGAGCAGGCCCGCGAGGACCTGGCCCGGGTGTCGGTCACCGCGCTCTCCTTCGTCGCCCAGTCGGCCCGCGGCCTCGGCCTGCCGGCCGTACCGCAGAAGGAGATCGACAAGGCGTCCACCATCGTCGAGCGGTTCATGAAGCGCTGGCGGGGCGAGCCGGACCCGCGGCACGTCAAGGCCGTCGACGCGTACTTCATCTCGGCCGCCGAGCACGGCCTGAACGCGTCCACCTTCACCGCCCGGATCGTCGCCTCCACCGGCGCGGACGCCGCGGCCTGCATCTCCTCCGGCATCGGCGCGCTCTCCGGCCCGCTGCACGGCGGCGCCCCCTCCCGGGTGCTGACCATGCTGGAGGCCGTCGAGCGCAGCGGCGACGCCGAGGGGTACGTCCGGAGCGTGCTGGACCGGGGCGAGCGGCTGATGGGCTTCGGCCACCGGGTCTACCGGGCCGAGGATCCGCGCGCCCGGGTGCTCCGGCGCACCGCCAAGGAGCTGGGCGCGCCGCGCTTCGAGGTCGCTGAGGCGCTGGAGAAGGCCGCCCTCGCCGAGTTGCAGGCCCGCCGCCCCGACCGGGTGCTCGCCACCAACGTCGAGTTCTGGTCGGCCGTGGTGCTGGACTTCGCCGAGGTGCCGGCGCACATGTTCACCTCGATGTTCACCTGCGCCCGGATGGGCGGCTGGTCGGCGCACATCCTGGAGCAGAAGAAGCTGAACAGGCTGGTCCGCCCGTCGGCCCGGTACGTCGGCCCCGGCCCCCGCCGCCCCCATGACGTCGAAGGCTGGGGCGCCATCCCCCACGGCGTCTGAGGTGCAAGGAGGGGCCCCCGGTCAACGCCTCCGTTAACCGGGGCCCCTCCTTACACCTGTGGCGCATCCCTCAGTGGTGAAGGTGGGACCTGGGGGCGGTGGGGTCCCGGCGGGTGCGAGGATGAGGGCTCGGCAGTGCCGCCGGACCGGGCAGGGATCCCGGCCTCCGTGCGCCCGGTGCGCACGTCCCGCCGTCGATCCGTGCCCGCAACAGGGCCCGTCCCCGCCCCTGCGGAGAGGATCGAGACAACCGTGGCTGACGCACCGACCATCCGGATTCCCGACGACATCAAGCCCGCCGACGGGCGCTTCGGCTGCGGGCCGTCCAAGGTCCGTCCGGCGGCGGTCTCCGCGCTCGCCGACGTCGCCACCAGCTACCTGGGCACCTCGCACCGGCAGCAGACGGTCCGCGACCAGGTCGCCCGGCTCCGGCGGGGCCTCGCCGAGTTCTTCGCCCTGCCCGAGGGCTACGAGGTGGTCATCGGCAACGGCGGCACCACCGCCTTCTGGGAGGTGGCCACCTTCGGGCTGGTCCGCGACCGGGCCCAGTTCGCCAGCTTCGGCGAGTTCGGCGCGAAGTTCGCCAAGTCGGTGAAGGACGCCCCGTTCCTGGGCGAGCCGACGGTACGCAAGTCCGAGCCGGGCAGCGCGCCGACCCTGGTCGCCGAGGCGGGCGTGGACGTCTACGCCACCCCGCACAACGAGACCTCCACCGGCGTGGCCGTGCCGATCAACCGGGTGGCGGGCGCCGACGAGGGCGCGTTGCTGCTGGTCGATGCCACCTCGGGCGCCGGCGGGCTGGACGTCAACGTCGGCGAGACCGACGTCTACTACTTCGCCCCGCAGAAGTGCTTCGGCTCCGACGGCGGCCTCTGGCTGGCCCTGATGTCGCCGGCCGCGCTGGGGCGGGCCACCGAGATCAAGGGCTCGGGCCGCTACATCCCGGCCTTCCTCGACCTGGTCACCGCGATCGACAACTCGCGGCTGGAGCAGACGTACAACACCCCGGCGCTGGCCACCATCTTCCTGGCCGCCGAGCAGACCGACTGGATGAACTCCCAGGGTGGCCTGGCCTGGGCGGCCAAGCGCACCGCGGAGAGCGCCGGCATCGTGTACGGCTGGGCGGAGCGCTCGTCGTTCGCCACCCCGTACGTGACCGATCCGACGCTGCGCTCCAACGTGGTCGCCACGATCGACTTCGCCGAGGGGGTGGACGCCGCGGCGGTGGCCAAGGTGCTGCGCGCCAACGGCATCGTCGACACCGAGCCGTACCGGAAGCTGGGCCGCAACCAGCTGCGGGTGGCGCTCTTCCCGGCGGTCGAGCCGGCCGACGTGGAGGCGCTGACCGCCGCCATCGATCACGTGGTCGAGCGACTCTGATCACCTCGTGACGGTGGGTGGTCACCGGAGCCTCGGCGGCCACCCACCGTGATCATCGCCGCAGCTCAGTCCCGACATGCCGGGGTGTCACATCCCCCACCTTCGGGAAGATGAGCGTACGGTGGTGCGAGACGCCCGGGTGGCCGGCTCGTGGCGTGACGGCCAGCGAAGCGGGACGGAGGCAACGTTATGCGCCCAGTACGCTTCGTCGCCCTCTCCGAGGACGGCCAGGCTCTGGTGCTCGCCGACGAGGTCGGCCGCCTGCTGGCCCTCCCGATCGACGAACGGATCGCCTCGGCGATGCACGCCGAGCCCGGCGCGCCGCCGCTGGCAGTGGTGCCGACCGCGAGCGACCCGGCGCCGTCGCTGTCACCCCGGGACATCCAGGCCAAGATCCGCTCCGGCGAGTCCGCCGAGGACGTGGCCCGGATCGCCGGCGTGCCGGTCGACCGGGTGCTCCGCTACGCCGGCCCGGTGCTCCAGGAGCGGGCCATGCTCGCCCAGCACGCCCGCCGCTCCCGGCTCAAGGGCGCGGAGAAGCCGACGCCGCTGTCCGAGGTGGTCAACGGCCGGCTGGCCCAGCACGGCATCGACACCGAGAAGATCTCCTGGGACGCGTACCGGCGGGACGACGGCACCTGGCGGATCATCGCCACCTGGCCGTCCGGCAAGGCCACCGCGCAGGCGGTCTGGGACCTGGACAAGACCCGCCAGCACGTCACCCCGCACGACGACATGGCGCAATACCTCTGCGCCGAGCGGCCCACGCCGATCCTCGGCCAGGAGCCGGCGCCGGAGCGGGGCGGTCACGCGCTGCCCGGCCCGTCCCGGGGCGAGCCGAGCCGGGGTGGGCACGGGCTGCCCGCGGCGAGCGGCGAGCCGCGCCCCGGTCGGGATCCGATCCGGGCCGGGCGGGACGCCCTGCTCGCCTCGCTGGACAGGCCGCTCGGCGGCTCGTCCGGTCGGGGCCTCGACACCCGTAACCCGGCCGCGCTCGCCAACCCGGACGCGCCCCGGCAGCGGGCCGTCGGCGGCGGCGCCGCGGCGCTGCTCGGCGGCGGTCCCGGGTCGGCGTTCGACGACGACTCGGACGCGCCGAAGGAGATCCCCGCCGTCCCCTCGCTGGCCGTGCTCCGGCCTCGCCGGACGGGCCCCGGGGCGGCCGCCGCCGGTGGCGCCGGCGGCGAGTCGACCGACGCCGCCGGAAAGCCGCGCAAGCGGCTGCCGAGCTGGGACGATGTGCTCTTCGGCAGCGGCCCGGCCGCCCGCGAGTCCTCCTGACCCAGGTAAGCGCGACATCTCCGGCCGGCGTCTCCGACGCCGGCCGGAGTTCTTAGCCACTCGAAGTTCCCACGTGCCAGGGTGGTGGCATGGAGTACACGAATCTGGGGCGTACCGGCCTGTCGGTCAGCCGGCTCTGCCTGGGCACGATGAACTTCGGGCCGCAGACGAACGAGGCGGACAGCTTCGCCATCATGGACCGGGCGCTGGAACACGGCATCAACTTCTTCGACACCGCCAACGTCTACGGCTGGCAGCTCGGCGAGGGCGTCACCGAGCAGATCATCGGCCGCTGGCTCGACCAGGGCGGCGGCCGGCGCGACAAGGTCGTGCTGGCCACCAAGGTGTACGGCAAGATGAGCGACTGGCCCAACGACCAGGGGCTCTCCGCCCGGCACATCATCCGGGCCTGTGAGGAGTCGCTGCGCCGGCTGCGCACGGACAGCATCGACCTCTACCAGATGCACCACGTCTCCCGGACCACCCCGTGGGAGGAGATCTGGCAGGCGATGGAGACGCTGGTCGCGCAGGGCAAGGTGCTCTACGTCGGCTCGTCCAACTTCGCCGGCTGGCACCTCGCCCAGGCGCAGGCCGCCGCGGCGAAGCGCAACTTCCTCGGGCTGGTCTCCGAGCAGAGCATCTACAACCTGATGACCCGGCACGTCGAGCTGGAGGTGATCCCCGCCGCGCAGCACTACGGGTTGGGCATCATCCCCTGGTCGCCGCTGCACGGCGGGCTGCTCTCCGGGGTGATCCGCAAGATGGCCGAGGGCGGCGCGGCGCGCGGGGCGTCCGGGCGGTCGGCCGACGCGCTGGCCGAGCACCGGCCGACCATCGAGGCGTACGAGAAGCTCTGCGCCGACCTCGGCCACGACCCGGCCGACGTGGCGCTGGCCTGGCTGCTCTCCCGGCCCGGGGTGACCGCCCCGATCGTCGGCCCGCGCACCCTCGACCAGCTGGACCGCAACCTGGGCGCCCTCGACGTCTCGCTGGACGAGGGGACCCTGGGCCGGCTGGACGAGCTGTTCCCGCCGGTCGGCAACGGTGGCCCCGGCCCGGAGGCCTGGGCCTGGTAGCCCGCCGCCGTTAGCGCTTCACGGCATGTCGCGGTATCCGGCGCCCCGGATGCCGCGACTTGCCGCAGGTCGGGACCGGCGCGGGACCAAGTCAGAGCGGCCAGGCGGCCAGCCGGTCGTACGTGGGGCGGGGGCCGGGGTGGCTGCGGACCAGCACCAGCTCGCTGGCCGGCCATTCCGGGCCGAGGTATTCGTCGAGCGCCACCCGGTCGGCGTCGACGTCGGCGGCGTCGAGCCGGTCGCCGGGGCGGGCGATGGTCAGGTGCGGCCGGAACGGCTTCTCGTCGTGCGGCAGGCGGGCCCGGCGCAGCCCGGACCGGATCAGCCGGGCCAGGGTGGACAGTGCCGGCACGTCGCCGCGCAGGTCGACCCAGAGGATGGTGAACCGGCCCCGCCCGAACCGGCCGCCGCCGCCGAGCCGCAGCCGTGGCGAGCTACCCCGGCCGGCCCGGAAGGTCTGCACCGCGAGCCCGAGGGCGCTCTCCACCTCGATCAGCCGGCTCTCCTCGACCTCGCCGAGGAAGGCCAGGGTGAGGTGGGCGTGGGCCGGGTCGGCCAGCCGTACGTTGATCCCGGCGGCGGCGGCCGCACCCACCCGGAGCCGGGCCACCCGGTCGGTGACCTCGTCGACCGCCTCGGGCGGCGGATAGACGGCGACGAAGAGCCGCACCGGTCAGCGGTGCCGCAGGCGCTGCTCGGGGCGGGCGGCGGGCAGGGTCAGCCCGGCGGCGTGCAGCTCGCCCTCGACCCGGAGCCGTTCGATCTCCCGGTCGACCCCGGTCAGCTCGCCGAGGTGTTCGGTGCGGCCGAGGGCGCGGCAGGCGTCCCGCAGCCGCTCGTCGTACGCCTCGATCACCGCGCCGTGCCAGACCACGGAGCGGCCGGTGGCGGCCATCCGGTGCCCGCCGAGGCGGCGCAGGTCGGCGGCGACCTGTTGCAGCGGCCGGCGGCCGTCCCGGTCGAACTCGGTGAGGTCGATGTCCCGGGTCAGCGCGTCCGCCTCGATGGCCCGGTCGAGGCGGGCGATGGTGCGCTGTTCCCGCCGTCGGTCCCGCCAGTCCGTCCAGCCGCAGACGACCCGATCGATGATCTCGTCGGCGCAGAACAGCGCGGCGATGAGCGCGGGCACGCACGCGACGGCCACGAAGGCCAGGGTCAGCGTCAGAGCGCTAGCGCCATCCACGTATCGACGCTAAGGCCCCGGGCGGCGGCCCGCCACCGGATTGCCGGTATCCGGATGGCGCACCGGGGACCGGCCCGCCGCCGGCGGGCGGCGGCGGACCGGGATCGATCAGCACTCCGGGGCGGAGACCACGTAGAAGCGGGGCATCGGGAGCACCCGGAACCGGAGCCGGGCGCCGGAGCGGCGCAGCTGCCAGGTGAGCGCGAGCAGGGCGGTGGCCAGCGAGATCAGGCCGCCGATCCAGATGCTGGCGCCGGCGCCGAAGGTTTCGGCGAGCCAGCCGATGACCGGTGCGCCGATCGGGTTGGTGCCGAGGAAGACCAGCACCCAGAGCGCCATCACCCGGCCCCGGAAGGCCGCGTCGACGCCGAGCTGGATCCGCTGGTTGGCCGCCTGGGCGAAGAAGACCATGAAGAACCCGGTGGGCAGCAGCAGCGCCACCACCAGCCAGTACGCCGAGGCCAGCCCGACCAGGGTGCCGAACGCCGAGCAGGCGACCGCGGCGCCGAGCACCACCCAGACGGTGGGCCGGCTGCGCCGTCCGGTGCCGGCCAGCGCGCCGGCCAGCGCGCCGACCGCCAGCGCACTGCTGAACAGGCCGAACGAGGCGGCGCCGGTGTGGAAGACGGTCTTGGCCAGCGCGGCCAGGGTGAGCTGGAAGTTGAACAGCGAGGTGGCGATGATGGAGATCATCACCATCGGCAGCAGCAGGTCGGGGCGGCGCCAGACGTACCGCAGGCCGTCGATCACCTTGGCCTGGTCGCGCTCGGCGACCGGCGGCAGCTCCTTGCGGTGCAGCTCTGCGGGGCGCAGCCGGATCACGTTGACCAGCGGCGCCAGCGAGCTGAGCGCGGTGACCAGGAAGACCGGGCCCACGTCGAAGGCGGCGATGGCCAGGCCGGCCAGCGCCGGTCCGATGATCCGCGCGGAGTTGAAGGTGGCCGCGTTGAGGGAGAGCGCGTTGGGCAGCAGCGGCGTGCCGACCAGTTCGCTGACGAACGCCTGCCGGACCGGGGTCTCCACCGCGTTGGCGGTGCCGAGCAGGGCGGCGAAGGCGAACACGTGCCAGAGCTGCACCAGCCCGGTGATCACCAGGGCGGCCATGGCGAGCGACAGCACGGTCCAGAAGGCGTTGGCGACGAAGAGCAGCAGGCGCTTGTCGTACCGGTCGGCGAGGCGGCCGGAGATCAGGGTGAGCAGCAGCACCGGGGTGAACTGGAGGGCGGTGACCACGCCGAGCGCGGTAGCCGAGTTGCCGGAGAGGTCGAGGACGAGCCAGTCCTGGGCGATGAACATCATCCAGACGCCGATCAGTTTGATCAGCTGTCCGGTGGCGAAGAGCCGGTAGTTGCGGACTCGTAGGGACTGGAACATCGTGCTCAGCGTCGCCTGCACTCTTGGTGCGCCTCCTCAGGTACGCGTCATCGACAGTGGACGGCGCGGACCCGGTGGCGCGGTCAGTCGCGGGCGATCTGCTGGAGGATCTCGGCGGCTCGCCGTAGCGTGTCCCGGTCCTCCTCACCGAGGGCGGCCAGTCGGCTGGCCAGCCACTCGTTGCGGGCCCGCTCGAACTGGTCGAGCACGGCCCGTCCCCCCTCGGTCGCCGCCAGGATGACCTGGCGACCGTCGGTCGGATGGGGGGTGCGCCGCACGAGGCCGCGCTCCTCCAACTTCGCGACGATCCTGGTCATCGTGGGCGGCTGCACCCGTTCGACGTCGGCCAGCTCCCTGGGTGTCAGCGCGCCCGCCAGCCGGAGGCTGGTGAGCGCGGAGAGCTGGGTGACCGTCAGGTCGCCCACCGGGCGGGCCTGCCGGACCCGCCGGTTGAGCCGGGTGATCGCATCTCGCAACTGGGGGGCCAGCTGCGCCGGTGGCACGCGTTCCGCCGTCACCGTCCGCTCCGTCACAGTCGTTAGCCTACCTAATGAGCATGGCTAACGACATGCGATATGACCACGCTCACGAGAAGTTTGTCCTGCTCCGGGCCGGGTAGCCGGCGCGGCCCCCCGGCCCGGGACAGGATCGTCAGAGCACCGCGGACTCGATCGGCCCGCGCAGGAAGTACAGCACGAACAGCAGGGCCACGAAGTACAGCAGCGGGTGGACCTCGCGGGCCTTGCCCCGGGCGATCTTCACCAGCACGAACGTGATGATGCCCGCGCCGATGCCGTTGGAGATCGAGTAGGTGAACGGCATCAGCACGATGGTGAGGAACGCCGGGATGGCGATCTCGTAGTCGGTCCAGTCGATGGTCCGGACCGCGGTCATCATCAGGAAGCCGACCACCACCAGCGCGGTGGACGCCGCCTCGAACGGCACCACCACCGCCAGCGGCGCCAGGAACATCGCCAGCAGGAACAGGGCGCCGGTGACCAGGTTGGCCACGCCGGTCCGGGCACCCTCCGCGACACCCGCGGCACTCTCGATGTACGACGTGTTGCTCGACACGGAGGCCGTGCCACCCGCGGCGGCGGCGATCGAGTCGACCAGCAGGATCTCCTTCGCCCGCGGCGGAGTGCCCTGCTCGTCGAGCATGCTCCCCTCCTGGCCGATCGCGACCATCGTGCCCATGGTGTCGAAGAAGTCCGTGATCAGCAGGGTGAAGACGAACATCAGCGGGACCAGCCAGCCGACCCGGCCCCACGAGCCCAGCACGTTGAAGTTGCCGAGCAGGGAGAGGTCGGGGATGTCGACCACCTTCTCCGGCAGCGCCGGCACGTTCAGCGACCAGCCCTTCGGGTTCGGCTGGCCGTTGACGAAGGACGGGCCGACCTTGGTGATTGCCTCCACGATGATCGCCAGCACGGTCGAGGCGAGGATGCCGATCAGGATCGCGCCCCGCACCCGGCGTACCACCAGCACGATGGTGACCAGCAGGCCGACCACGAAGACCAGCATCGGCCAGCTGATGATCTTGCCGTTGATGCCCAGGCCGACCGGCACGGTGGTGTTCGCCGCGTCCGGCATCCGGCGGACGAAGCCGGCGTCCACCAGGCCGATGATGGTCAGGAAGAGGCCGATGCCGACGCCGATCGCGGTCTTCAGCTGCGTCGGCACCGAGCGGAACACCGCGGTACGCAGCCCGGTCAGCACCAGGATGGCGATGAGCACACCCTCGATCACCACCAGGCCCATGGCGTCGGCCCAGGTCATCTCGGGGGCGATCTCGTAGGCCACCAGCGCGTTGACGCCGAGGCCGGCGGCGAGCGCCATCGGGAACCGGCCGACGACGCCCATCAGGATCGTCATCAGGCCCGCCACCAGGGCGGTGGCGGCGGCCAGCGCGGGGATCGCGAGCTGCTTGCCGTCACCGTCGACGGCACCGCCCAGGATCAGGGGATTGAGCACCACGATGTACGCCATCGTGAAGAAGGTCGCGAGGCCACCCCGGACCTCCCGGCTCATCGTCGAGCCGCGGGAGGTGATCTCGAAGAAGCGATCGAAACCGGAGGGGGGTCGAGCGGGATCGGGTGCAGTGCCGTTGTCCGGCGGCGCTATGGCCATCTGGTCCCTCGCAGGTGATCTTCGGTTGGACGGGCGCATCGTCCCAGATCAGTGGTGGGCAGGGAAAGTTGATCGCGTACGATTTGCCCGTGCCTCAGCAGCAGCAGCCGCGGCCGGAGCCGCTGGACCCGCCGATGGTTCCCTTCGCCGTCGCCGGTCTGGTCGCCTGGGCGGTGGCCGGGCTGGTCCTGCTGATCTTCTTCCGCGACTGGCTCACCGCACACGGCCACCAGAACTGGCTCTGGACGTGCCTGGCCGGGTTTCTGTGGGGCTTCCCCGGTCTCGCGGTGATGATGCGCCACGACGCCCACCGGCGTCGCCGCCGGGCCACCGCCGGCCAGAGCTGAATCAGCTCCGCCCGGTCCGCGCGGCCGGGGCCACCGACCTCACGGGTGACCGTACGGCTCCGCCGGCTCGGCCGACTCGACCGACCCGGGAGCGCGGCTCACCGTGACCGCCTCGACCGCGCTGTCGTCGTAGATGGTCGGCAGCTCGTCGACCGGCGTCTCCGGGGTCTCGGTCAGCGTCTCCGAGTGGGCGCCGCACCCGTGGTCGGCGCTGACCACCCGGCCGTCGTCCGGGGCGTAGAAGTTGCCGCAGGCCCCGAAGGTCTGCCGCAGCTGACCGGCCAGCGGCAGGTAGAAGCCGCAGGTGCCGCAGCGGGCGGCGGCGGGCGCCGCGGTCGAGATCGGCGCGGCGGGGCCGTGGTCACCGTCGTACCAGCGCTGGGCCGCCTCCGCCCGCCCCTCCCGGGACATCACCCGGGGCCGGCCCAGGCCCAGCTCCCAGGCGGTCTCCTCGACCGCCGGGTCGTCGGAGAGCAGGTAGCCGGGGGCGAGCCGGTCGTCGTCGGCGGGGGTGACCAGCAGGTCGCCCGGCCCCAGGTCGCCCGGCTTGAGGCGCTCCTGCCAGGGCACCCAGCCGGGGGCGAGCATCGCGTCGGCGCCGGGCAGCAGCACCGTCTCGCAGATGGTGACGGTGCGGCTGCGGGGCACCCGGGTCACGGTGACCGCCCAGCGCCACCCCCGGTAGCCGGCCAGCCGGCACTCGAAGTAGTGGGTGACGAGGCGATCCCCCTCGGCCACGGCCTGGAGGTGGTCGCCGACGTCGGCGGGGTCCACGTCGGTGATCGCGGCGCGGGCCACCTCGACGGCAGCGGCGCACACCTGGTCGAGACGGGCGCGGGTGGAGGCGGGCCTGGTCACCGGTCCATTGTTCCCCATGCCCGGCGGAGCCCGACACAGGGACTCCCCGGGAGGCTTCTGCGCCGGTGCTGCGGCGTTCGCCGACCGGATGGGCGAGGATGGAACACATGCCGCTGTTCTCCCGCCCCGAGCGATCCGTACTCGGGCGGACCGTGGGCACCGGCATCCGGGCCGTACGCCTGCTGCTGCGCGGCTCGGTCAGCGGCGGCCGGTGGATGACCCGGCGGGCCGGCTCGGCCCGGGCCCGCAGCGCCGGCAACGAGGTCGGCATGGTCCGCCTCTTCGACCTGCACGCGCTCTCCTGCGCCGGCGACACGCTGATCGCGATCGGGCTGGCCGGCACGATCTTCTTCGACGTGCCGCTCGGCGAGGCGCGCAACAAGGTGGCGCTCTACCTGCTGGTGACAATGGTGCCGTTCGCCATGCTGGCGCCGGTGGTCGGCCCGCTGCTCGACCACTTCCGGCACGGCCGCCGGTACGCGCTGGCGGCCACCATGCTCGGCCGGGCCTTCCTGGCCTGGCTGATCTCCGACTACCTGGACAGCTTCGGCCTGTACCCGGCCGCCTTCGGGGTGCTGGCGCTGTCCCGGGCGTACGGCGTGGCCCGGTCCGCGGCGGTCCCCCGGCTGCTGCCCGAGGGCATCGGCCTGTCCCAGGTGGGCGCGCGGGCCAGCGTCTACGGGACGGTGGCGGGCGCGCTGATGGCGCCGCTCGGCCTGGCCGCCTTCTGGTTCGGGCCGCAGTGGCCGCTGCGGGTCGCCTCGGTGATCTTCCTGGTCGGCATGGTGATCGCGTTGCGGCTGCCGCCGAAGGCGGACTCGGAGCCGCCGGAGCGGGTCCCCCACCCGCTGCGCGCGCTGCGCGGCCGGGACCGGGAACGGCCGCTGGGCCGGGGCCGCCCCGCCGGCCGGCTGGTGATCGCCACCCTGATCGGCTCCGCCACCCTGCGCGGCATGTACGGCTTCCTGCTGCTCTTCCTCGCCTTCGCGATCAAGTCCGGCGACCTGACCACGGTCTTCCTCGGTCGGGAACTCGGCCCGCAGGTCGCGCTGGGCGTGGTCGGCGGGGCGCTGGCGGTGGGCGGCTTCCTGGCCACCGCCATCGGCACCCGGCTGCGCATCCACCGCCCGGTCGCCATCCAGTCCAGCGCGTTGATCATCGTGGCCGGGGTGGGCGTACTCGCCACCCTGAAGTTCTCGCTGCCCATGGTGGCGGTGCTCTGCCTGGTGACCGCCCTGTTCAGCGGGATCGCCAAGCTGACCGTGGACGCCTCGATCCAGGAGCGCATCCCGGAACGGCTGCGGGCCAGTTCCTTCGCCCATTCGGAGACGGCGCTGATGCTCGCCTTCGTGGCCGGCGGCGCGCTGGGCCTGGTGCCGTTCGCCGGCCGGGTCGGCGTCCTCGTCGCGGCCGGGGTCGCGGTCCTGGCCGCCCTCCGCGGGCTGCTGGTCGCCAGCCGGCTCCGCGCCGAACGGCTGGTCGGCCGCCCGCTCGACGACGACGAACTGGCCGAGCAGGACCGGTCGACCGGCACGGACCCCGACGACACCGTCGCGGCCGACGCCACCGAGGCCGCGCGCCGGGCGGCGCCGACCTCGCCGGCCCCCGGCGGCTACGACGGGCCCCCGCGGGCCGACGACGACGGGCTGGCCCCGCCCGGCTACCACGTCTACCGGCCGTCCTCCGCCGTGCCGCCGGCCGGCGGGGCGGACGACGAGCAGCGCCGCAGCTCACCCGGATCGGTGCCGTGACGAGACTGCTGGTGGTGACCGCCGTGCCGGTGGAGGCCGAGGCGGTCCGGGCCGGGCTCACCGACCCGACGGTGACGGTGCGCCCGGTGGGGGTGGGGCCCGCCGTGGCGGGCGCGGCCACGGCCCGGCTGCTCGCCCTGGCCGAGGCGGCCGGCCACCCGTTCCGGGCAGTGCTGAGCGCCGGCGTCGGCGGCGGCTTCGCCGACCGGGTGCCGGTCGCCGGCACGGTGCTGGGCACCCGCAGCGTCGCGGCGGACCTGGGCGCCGAGTCGCCGGCCGGCTTCATCCCGGTGGACGAGCTGGGCATGCCACCGGAGTGGCTGGGTGGCGGCCCGTCGGTGGACGCCGACGCCGCGCTGCTGGCCGAGCTGCGGCAGGCGCTGCCGACGGCGACCGTAGGCGCGGTGCTGACCGTCAGCACCGTCACCGGCACCGCCGCCAGCACCCTGGCCCTCGCCGCACGTCACCCCGACGCGGTGGCCGAGGCCATGGAGGGGTACGGCGTGGCGGTCGCCGCGACGCAGGCCGGGCTGCCCTTCGGGGAGCTGAGGACGATCTCCAACCCGGTCGGCCCCCGGGACCGGGACGCCTGGCGGATGCGGGAGGCCCTCGCCGCCCTCACCGAGGCCGCCCAGGTGCTGCGCTGAGCTGCGGCGGCGGTCAGCGTGCCGCGGCGGGCTCGGCCACGGGCGGCTCGTCCGGCAGGTCGAACCGGAAGGCGGTCGGCCGCGCGGCCTCCTGCTGCCACCCACAGGCGAACAGGAACCCGACGCCGCCGAACTCGGCGACGGCCCGCGCTTCCACGACACCGGCCCGGCGCATCTCCCCCGTCAGCGCCGCCAGCAGCCGCCGGCCGATACCGAGGAACCGGTGCTCGGCGGCGACCAGTACGCCGTCCAGCACGACCTCCCGCTGGCCGCCCAGGTCGTACCCGATCATCAGATCGAGGCTGCGCTCGTGGGCCCGCAGCTCGCCGACCAGCTCGCCGTCGGGCAGCTCCGCGACGAACCGCCAGGACGTCGAGGGAAGCCCGGCCCGGGTGAAGCGGCGAATCTCGACCCTGCGCCGCACGTCGACGCCCCGGCGTTGGCGGTCCCGCTCGTGCCGGTTCAACCGCCACGTCGCCGCCGGCAGCTTGAGCGGCCAGAACCGCCGGGGCAGGTCGTACCAGCCGGCCCACCAGGCACCCGGCCAGTCCCGCGGCTCGCGGACCTCACGCCCGTCGAGGTGTGCCGGGCACTGCCGCCCGGCAGCGTCCCGTGGGCCGTCGGCCGCGACCGTCAGCGCGGCTGCCGCCCCGCCCCCGCCGGCCCGGTCGGCGCCGACGGGCGGGTGCAGGCCGGGGCGCGGGTGCAGGCCGGGGCGGGGGTCGACGCCGCGTGGCGCGTCACCGGCAGGCAGCGAGACGGCCACCTGGGCGTTCATCGCCCGCACGAGTCGCTCGACGGTGCGGAACCGGGGGTCGGTCGCCCGCCCCGCCTCGATCCGGGCGATGGTCCCCTGCGGGATGCCGGACCTCGCGGCCAGTTCGCGCTGGCTCAGGTCGGCCTGGCGGCGCAACGCCCGCAGCGTCGAACCCAGGTCGACCGCCTCCCCCGGCTCGGTCATGCTCACATGGTCCGCCCCGCCGGTGACCGCGTTCAACAACCACCGTCCACCTGTGGACAACCCTGTGGAAAACCGCTCGGCCTGGGGACGACCGGTGCGGTTCAGCGGCTACCAACTTGATGACGTAAACGAATCAGCAGCCCGGGAACGACACCCCGACACGCCGGAAACCGTGCCCACTCTGATTCGTCTGTGACGTCAAGTTGGTAGGGGGCCGACACGGGCCCCTGCCGCCCGGAGACGACACCCGGCGCAGCCGGCACCACCCCCGCGCCGATCCGACCACGACGTCACGCCGACAGGGACCGACACACCCCCCTGTCACCCCGAGACGACGCGCCGGCGCCGCCGGCACCACCCCCCGCGCCGGCACGACCCCGACCAGTCGGCGGAGTCGCGGATCACGGTGGGCGGGCGGGGCGGGGCCACCGGCCGTGGGCGGGGTTACGGTGGGGTCGTGGCGCTCTCCCTCGCGATCTCGCCCTGCCCGAACGACACGTTCGTCTTCGACGCCCTGGTGCACGGGCGGGTGCCCGGCGCACCGGCGGTGGAGGTCACCTACGCCGACGTGGACGTTACCAACACCGCCGCGGAGCGGGGGGCGTTCGACCTGGTCAAGGTGAGTTACGCCGCCCTACCCTGGCTGCTGGCGGACTACCACCTGCTGCCCTGCGGCGGGGCGCTGGGGCGGGGCTGCGGCCCGCTGGTGCTCACCCGCGGCGACCGGACCGACCTGTCCGGCGCGACGGTGGCGGTGCCGGGTGAGCGGACCACGGCGTACCTGCTGTTCCGGCTCTGGGCGGCGGGCCAGCCGCCGGCGCGGATCGAGGTGGTGCCGTTCCACGAGATCATGCCGGGGGTGGCCGCCGGCCGGTACGACGCCGGGCTGGTGATCCACGAGGCGCGGTTCACCTACCCGCGGCACGGGTTGACCGCCCTGGTCGACCTCGGTGAGTGGTGGGAGGGCGACACCGGGCTGCCGATCCCGCTCGGCGCGATCCTGGCCCGCAAGGGCGCCGTCGACCCGGTCGAGGCCGCCGGCTGGATCCGGGAGTCCGTCCGGCAGGCGTGGGCCGACCCCGAGGCCAGCCGGGAGTACGTGCTCGCGCACGCGCAGGAGATGGAGCCCGACGTGGTGGACCGGCACATCGGCCTCTACGTCAACGAGTTCACCGCCGACCTGGGAGAGGCCGGCTTCGCCGCCGTGGAGGCGCTGCTGGGCCGGGCCGCCGACGCCGGGCTCGTCCCTCAGACCTCCAGCTCGCGGGCCACCGCGTGGACCAGCTGAGCGACCTTCTGCGCGGTCTTCCGGTCCGGGAACCGGCCCCGTTGCAGGTCCGGCTGGACCTTCGCCTCCAACACCTTGATCATGTCTTCGACCAGGCCGTGCAGCTCGTCGGCGGGCCGTCGGCGCGCCTCGGCCACGGACGGCGGCGCCTCCAGCAGCCGTACGCTCATCGCCTGGGAACCTCGCCGGCTCTCCACCACACCGAACTCGATCCGCTGACCACCCTTGAGGTCGGTGACACCCGCCGGCAGCGCGGCCTTCGGCAGGAACACGTCGCCACCCTCGTCACTGGTGACGAACCCGTATCCCTTGGCCGTGTCGTACCACTTCACTCGACCCGTAGGCACCTGAGAACCCCTGCTTCGCTCGAACGACTACTGCTCCAAGGCTAGCCGGATGATCCGGTCGAGTGCCGCCGGGAATCCGGTGAGGTCGTCGAGCACCAGCCGCGCCCCGGCGGCCCGCAGTTCGTCGCCCGTGCACGGGCCGGTCGCCACCCCGATCCCGGGGATCCCGGCCGCCCCGGCCGCCGCCATGTCCGCCACGTGGTCCCCGACGTAGAGGGTCGCCCCGTGCTCCCCCAGCGCGGTGGCCTTCTCCTCGGCGAACAGGTCGCCGGCCAGCTCGTCCACCGCCAGCCCCAGGTGGTCCAGGTGCAGCTTCGCCAGCCGGCCGATCTTCGAGGTGACCACCATGACCCGGCCACTCCGCTCGTGCACCGCGGCGATCGCCGCCACCGCGCCGGGCATCGGCAGGGTCGGCGTGATCGCGTACGCCGGGTAGAGCTCGCGGTACGCGCGGACCGCCTCCTCCACCTGCTCCGGCGGGAACCAGCGGGCGATCTCGGTGCGCAGCGGCGGCCCGAGCCGGGACACGGCCGCGTCGGCGTCCACCGACACGCCGGTGCGCGCGGTCAGCGCCCGGTACGCGGCGGCGATGCCGGGACGCGAGTCGACCAGGGTCATGTCGAGGTCGAAACCGACCATCAGTGGGGGCATGTGGCGAACGTACCCGCCCAACCCGGACCGAGCCGGACGTCCGAGCGGCGGGACGTCGCCCCTGCGGGCTAGCGTGGAACGACGATGACCACCTCACTCGCCGATCACCTGCGGGCCCTGCCCGACGACTCGCTGGCCGCGCTGCTCCAGCTGCGGCCGGACCTCGTCGTGCCGGTGCCCGCCGACGTCTCCGCGCTGGCCATCCGGGCCCAGTCCCGGGTCTCCGTGGCGCGCGCCCTGGACGGGCTGGACCAGTTCACCCTCCAGGTCCTCGACGCCGCCCGGCTCACCCGCGACCCGGACGCCGGCACCACCACCGCCGAGGCGATCCTCGCGATGGCGGGCGCCGGGCCCCGCCCGCCGGCCCCGGCCGCGATCCGCGGGGCGCTGGGCCGGCTGCGTGCGCTCTTCCTGCTGTACGGCCCGGAGCACGAGCTGCGCGTGGTCGGTGGCGTCGACGAGGTTTCCCCGTACCCGGCGGGGCTGGGCCGGCCGGCGGCGGAGCTGGACCCGCGCTCGGCCGCGCTCTGCGCGGACCCGGCGAAGCTGCGGCGTACGCTGCTCGCCGCTCCGCCCTCGGCCCGGGCGGTCCTGGACCGGCTCGCGGCCGGGCCGCCGGTGGGCAGCGTGCCCCCGGGGGCGTTGCAGGCCCCCGCCGTCGGGGCGGAGGACGCGTTGCCGCCGGACGTCACCAACGGCGGCGCGCCCACCGGCTCCCCGGTCCGCTGGCTGGTCGAGCACCGGCTGCTGGTGCGGGTGTCGAGCGGCAAGGGCGGCGGCACGGTCGAGCTGCCCCGCGAGGTGGGCCTGCTGCTGCGCCGGGAGACCGGCCCGCTCGGGCCGGTGACCACCACCCCACCCCCGGTGTCCGGCCCGCCCCGGGAGCCGAAGGCCGTCGACTCGGCGGGCGCCGGGCAGACCATGGAGGCGGTACGCCACACCGAGGCGCTGCTGGAGAGCCTGGCCGCCGAGCCGGCGCCGGTGCTCCGCTCGGGCGGCGTCGGGGTGCGTGACCTGCGCCGGCTGGCCCGGGTGCTGGGGCTGGACGACCCGACCACCGCCCTGCTGTTCGAGGTGGCGTACGCGGCGGGCCTGCTGGGCGAGCTGGACCTGACCGGTTCCGCGACCGCCCGGTACGGCGGCGACCAGCAGGTGCTGCCCACCGGCGGGTACGAGGTGTGGCGGGCGTTGTCGCTGGCCCAGCGCTGGGAGCAGCTGGCCCGGGCGTGGCTGACCATGACCCGGCAGCCGGGCCTGGTGGGGCAGCGGGACGACCGGGACCGGCCGATCCCGGTGCTCTCCGCCGAGGCGGAACGGGCCGGCGCGCCGGCTTCCCGGCGGGCGGTGCTCGGGGTGCTGGCCGAACTGGAGCCGGCCACCGCGCCCACCCCGGACGAGGCGCTGGCCCTGCTGGAGTGGCGGGCGCCGCGGCGGGCCCGGGGGCGGGAGGGGGCGCACCGGGAGGTGCTGGCCGAGGCCGCCCAGCTCGGGGTGACCGGCCTGGGCGCGCTCACCTCGTACGGGCGGCTGCTGCTGGCCGACGTCACCGACGCCGACGAGCGGGGTGGGGAGGACCCGCTCGGGCTGTTCTCCGAGGCCGAGTCGGGCGACCCGTCCACGGCGGTACGCGCCCTGGACGCGCTGCTGCCCGCCCCGGTGGATCACGTGCTGGTGCAGGCCGACCTGACCGTGGTGGTGCCCGGCCCGCCCGACCCGGCGCTGGCGGGTGAGTTGGACGTGGTGGCCGAGCACGAGTCGGCGGGCGGGGCGAGCGTCTACCGGGTGACTCCGGCCAGCGTGCGGCGGGCCCTGGACGCCGGCTACTCGGCCGACGACCTGCACGCGCTGTTCCGCCGCCGGTCCCGTACCCCGGTGCCGCAGGGGCTGGCCTATCTGGTGGACGACGTGGCCCGCAAGCACGGCGGGCTGCGCGTCGGCTCGGCCGGCGGGTACGTGCGCAGCGACGACGAGGCGCTGCTCACTGAGGTGCTGGCGGACAGGCGGCTGGAGCCGCTGGCGTTGCGCCGGCTGGCCCCGACGGTGCTGGTGACGCCCTACCAGGTGAACCGGATGCTGCTCGCGCTGCGCGACGCCGGGTACGCGCCGGTGCCGGAGGATGCCGGCGGCGCGACGGTGCTAACCCGGCCGAAGATCCGGCGGGCGCCGGCCCGGATGCCGGTGTCGACCCGGGCGGTGGACCCACTGGCGACGCCGAGGCTGCCGATGCCGCGGCTGCTGGGCGTGGTGGAGCAGATCCGGCGCGGCGAGGCGGCGGCGCGGGCGGCCCGGCGGGCACCGGCCGTGGTGCGCGGCGCCACGCCCAGCGGGCCGACCCCGGTGCACGGTCACGCCGAGGCCCTGGCCGTGCTCCAGCAGGCGGTGCGGGACAAGACGCTGGTCTGGGTCGGCTACGTCGACGCGCACGGGGCGACCGCGTCCCGCCTGGTCCGGCCGGTGTCGATGGGCGCCGGCTATCTGCGGGCGGAGGACGAGCGGACGGAGATGCTGCACACCTTCGCCCTGCACCGGATCACCGCGGCGGTCCTGGAGGACTGAGGGCGGACCGGTCAGAGTCCGCCACGGCGGACCGAGGCGATCACCGAGACGGCGAGCAGCAGCGCGAACGCGGCGCCCGCCGACTCGCCGATCGAGGCGACGAAGCCCTGCCGCTGCACCAGCCAGCCGAAGAGGAACCAGCCGAAGACGGCGACGCCGGCGAGCACGTACCCGACCAGGACGGCCGTGGGTACCCCGTCTGCCGGCTGCTCGTTGTCGGCGAGCACCTCCCGATCGACCGTCATGCCGTGCCTCCCCACCCCGTACACCCTGCCCCGGGTTCCAGAGTGACACCTGATCACCACAGTGAGAAGGGCCGACGGTCCGCCGGCCAGCCCGCCGCGCGCTCGCCCCCGATGCCCCGAACGCGCGCCGGCCGGCGAACCACCCTGGCCGGGGGCGACGTCGGCGCCTCCCCCGCGACCGACACACCCGCCCTTCTGCAAGACGTTCCTGGATGCCGTCACGGTTGCGTCCGACGGGCATTTTTCTCGGGTCGATGCGCCCGCGTGCAACACTGGATGGTCGGCCTCGGGCAGGTTCACCCTGCCCCGTGGGGGCCGGCCCGGGCGAGGAGAGGACGCTGGCGTGAGCGGTGGACCACTGATCGTGCAGTCGGACAAGACCCTGCTGCTGGAGATCGACCACCCCGACGCGCAGGCGTGCCGGATGGCCATCGCGCCCTTCGCCGAGCTGGAACGCTCCCCCGAGCACGTGCACACCTACCGGCTGACCCCGCTGGGGTTGTGGAACGCCCGGGCCGCCGGCCACGACGCCGAGGGCGTGGTCGACTCCCTGATCAAGTACTCCCGCTACCCGGTGCCGCACGCGCTGCTGGTGGACGTGGCGGAGACCATGGACCGGTACGGCCGGTTGCAGCTCGCCAACGACCCGGCGCACGGCCTGGTGCTGCGCGCCCTGGACCAGGTGGTGCTGGTCGAGGTGGCGAAGAGCAAGAAGCTCGCCGGGATGCTCGGCAACAAGATCGACGACGACACCATCCAGGTGCACCCGTCGGAGCGGGGCCGGCTGAAGCAGGCGCTGCTGAAGCTGGGCTGGCCGGCGGAGGACCTGGCCGGTTACGTGGACGGCGAGGCGCACCCGATCGAGCTGGCCGAGGCCGGCAAGGACGGCGGCAAGCCGTTCACCCTGCGCTCGTACCAGCGGGAGGCCGTGGAAGCGTTCTGGGCCGGCGGCTCGGGTGTGGTGGTGCTGCCCTGCGGCGCCGGCAAGACGCTGGTCGGGGCGGCGGCGATGGCCGAGGCGAAGGCCACCACGCTGATCCTGGTGACGAACACGGTGGCGGGCCGGCAGTGGAAGCGGGAGCTGATCGCCCGCACCTCGCTGACCGAGGAGGAAATCGGCGAATATTCGGGCGAGCGCAAGGAGATCCGCCCGGTCACCATCGCCACGTACCAGGTGCTCACCGCGCGGCGCGGCGGCGCGTTCACCCACCTGGACCTGTTCGGGGCCCGCGACTGGGGCCTGGTCGTCTACGACGAGGTGCACCTGCTGCCCGCGCCGATCTTCCGCTTCACCGCGGACCTCCAGGCCCGCCGCCGGCTGGGCCTCACGGCGACTCTGGTACGCGAGGACGGCCGGGAGGGCGACGTGTTCAGCCTGATCGGCCCGAAGCGGTACGACGCGCCGTGGAAGGACATCGAGCAGCAGGGCTGGATCGCCCCCGCCGAGTGCACCGAGGTACGGGTGACGCTGACCGACGCGGAACGGATGTCGTACGCGACGGCGGAGGCCGAGGAGCGCTACCGGATGGCGGCTACCGCGCGCACGAAGCTGCCGGTGGTGCGGGCTCTGGTGCAGCGGCACCCTCAGGAGCAGGTGCTGGTGATCGGTGGCTTCCTCGACCAGTTGCACCAGCTCGGGGAATACCTGGACGCGCCGATCATCCAGGGCTCGACGACCAACAAGGAGCGGGAGCGGCTGTTCGACGCGTTCCGTTCCGGTGAGGTGCGCACGTTGGTGATCTCGAAGGTGGGGAACTTCTCGATCGACCTGCCGGAGGCGGCGGTGGCGATCCAGGTGTCCGGCACGTTCGGGTCGCGGCAGGAGGAGGCGCAGCGGCTGGGGCGGGTGCTGCGGCCGAAGGCGGACGGGCGGCAGGCCCACTTCTACACGGTGGTGTCCCGGGACACGATCGACACCGAGTACGCGGCGCACCGGCAGCGGTTCCTGGCGGAGCAGGGGTACGCGTACACGATCGTGGACGCTGACGACGTGCTCGGGCCGTCGCTGCCCTCCTTCGACTGAGGCGCGCTTCGGACGGCCCCCGACGCGGGGCTGATGGCCCCGGATGCGGGATTCTGCGGTATCCCGGCCGTCTGACACCATCACATCCCGCATGCAGGGGTGGATCTAGCGGGCGTCGAGCAGCGGTCGGCAGCGTCAGGCGGCGCGGAGCTTGCGAAGGACGTACTGGTTGAGGCTCATCCCGTCCTCGGCGGCCTGGATAGCCAGCTCGCGGTGCAGGCTCTCACCGACCCGGAGGTTGAACTTGCCCGAGTAGTGGCGGTCGGCGAACGGCTGCGGCACCTGCTC
This sequence comes from Micromonospora sp. NPDC050686, assembly GCF_040654475.1. Lineage (NCBI taxonomy): Bacteria > Bacillati > Actinomycetota > Actinomycetes > Micromonosporales > Micromonosporaceae > Micromonospora > Micromonospora sp. NPDC050686. Next base: position 212,327 of record NZ_JBFAID010000003.1, on the reverse strand, counting down.
GCCCTGCTCCTCCATGTCGGCGATCACGTCGCTCAACATGGCTTCGAGCCCTTGCAGCGCCTCGATCTGCGAGGGTGCCAGCCAGGAGAGGGAGGGGAACTCCGCGCAGGTGGCGACGAACTCCCGATCCTCGGCGGACCAGGTGACGCGGTAGGTGTAGTGGGTGATCTCGGGACGGGCACCGGGCTGCTGCATCACATGGCCTCCTTCTTGTCGATCGCCTTGAGCACCTGCCGGACCTGATACGCCTTGGCCTTGCCCTTGTCGTCCTGGATGTTGACCCGCGGGTCGCCGGGCCAGGGCATCTTGAAGACCGCATGGGAGGTGCCAGCCTGCCGGGGCTTACCGAAGTAGTGCTCGCAGACCCGGTAGAGGTCGTTGTAGGAGACGTTCTGCTGGTTCTTGCGCAGCGCCTCGACAAGCTTGGCTACGGCCGGCACCCCGATACGGTACTGCGGGCGGTACCATAGGCGCAATCACCCGTCGAATAGCTTGCCCGTTGGCTGCGGGGAGAGGTAGGCCGTCGATGACGTTCACCGCGGAGTGCGTGCGCTCGGGCGGATGGTGGGCGATCACCGTGCCGGAGATCAAGGGCGTCTTCTCCCAGGCTCGTCATCTCGACGAGGTGGAAGCGATGGCACGGGAAGCCATCGCCCTCATGCTCGACGTCGACCCGCACACCTTCGACGTCGATCTGCATCGTGACCTGCCACAAGAGCCGGCCGGCAACTGATCCGCGCCGCAGCGCTTCGCGGGCTGACTGGGCGATCAACCCCGATCGGACTCGGCGACAAAGACACCGCGGCCCGGCCGCCCCACCAGCACACCCTGCTCACGGAGCGTCGCCACCGCTCGATGGATCGTCGACACCGAGACGTCGTAGTGGTCGGACAGCTGCTGAGTGGACGGGATCTGCGACCCGGGCTGGAACTCACCCTCTTCGATCCGCCTCAGCAGATCCTTGATCAACTCACCCATAGTTGGCGGAATCGGCACGTGGAGGCCCCTTGCAGTCGGTTGGCCCCCCCAGTATCGAGCAACAGGTGAAACAGCGGCAATAACTGACGTAGGAGCGGCAGGCAAGCGTCGACAGCCAGATTCGACAGGTAAGAGAGCGTTGACAGAGGTGAGAGGTATCGGTACCGTCGCTCTCGGTGATGCGGTGCTGCTGCGGTCGGTTGGCGCCTCTCGTACCGGTCTCGCATCGCCGTCGAGACCTCACCCTCCGCGCTCCCCCGGCGCGGCCCTGCCGCCCTACCCACCGGGCGGCAGGCAAGGGGCGGTCTCCGCCGGTCGTAAGCGGCGGAGACCGCCCCTCCCCCCCCCCCACGATCCGCGGCCTTCACGAAGGGCGGTCACCTCGTGCGCAACCTGCTCCGCCGGCACCACGCTCCGCAACCAGCCCCGACCCACAAGACGCCGATGAACCGTCCCCCGCTGCGCCCCTGGCAGGTGCGGGAGCGCTGCTTCAACGTCCGCCGGCACGGCCTCGACCCGGCCGAGATCCGCGCCTTCCTGCACCGGGTCGCCGATGAACTGGCCGTCGCGCAGACCGCCCTGGTCGCGGTGCAGGAGGAGAACGTACGCATCAAGAACGCCCTGCGGGATTGGCAGAGCGCCCAGTCGGCGAACCGTCGCTACCGATGACCGAGCGTTGGGTGATCCACCTGCCGGTCACGGTGCCGGACCTGCACCGCGCGCGGATCTTCGCGCGTACCGCCGCTCGGGTGTTGGCCCAGCTCAGCGCCCGGGTCGAGCCGGGCGGGGTGACCGTGTCGGCCGAGGACCAGCAGTGCGTACGCCATTGGGTCTTCTGCGACCGGCCGCTACCGGACGGCGGCGGGCGGTGTGCGCTGCCGGTGGACCATGCCTCGGCCTGCGTGCGGCGGGCGCCGTGGCTCCGCCGCCGATGACGGCTCGATTCGGCCATGGTTATCGCGACCCGGGTCAGCGGCGCAGCAGCGTCTCCCGGCCCATGTGGGAGAGCTTCTCCGGGTTGCGGACGGCGTACAGGCCGGTGATGCGACCGGCCTCCAGGTGCACCGCCACCACCGTGTCCAGCTCCCCGTCGAGCCGGACGATCAGCGCCGGATAGCCGTTGACCTCGGTCGGCTCCATCGACGCCCGGTGGCCGACCCGGCCCCACCCGGCGGTCATCAGCCGGGCCACCTTGTCGCCGCCCACGATGGGCCGCAGCACTGCCTGCTTGATCCCGCCGCCGTCGGCCAGCAGGACGGCGTCCCCGGCGAGGATGCCGAGCAGCCCCTGCAGGTCGCCCGTCTCGACCGCCCGGCGGAACGCGTCCAGCGCGTCCCGGGTCTCGGCGGGGGACACCACCTGGCGGGGCCGGCGGGCCGCGACGTGCGCGCGGGCCCGGTGGGCGATCTGGCGTACGGCGGGTTGGCTCTTGTCGACCGCCTCGGCGATCTCGTCGTACCCGACGTCGAACACCTCGCGCAGCACGAACACCGCCCGCTCGATCGGGGCGAGAGTCTCCAGCACCAGCAGCATCGCCATCGAGACGCTGTCGGCCAGGGCCACGTCGTCGGCCACGTCAGGGGTGGTGAGCAGCGGCTCCGGCAGCCAGGAGCCGACGTACGACTCCTTGCGGCGGCCCAGCGTGCGCAGCCGGCCCAACGCCTGCCGGGTGGTGACGCGGACCAGGTAGGCGCGCTGGTCACGTACCTCGTCGAGGTCGACCCCCGACCACCGCAACCAGGTCTCCTGGAGGACGTCCTCGGCGTCGGCGGCCGAGCCGAGCATCTCGTACGCGACGGTGAAGAGCAGGTTGCGGTGGCGCAGGAACGCCTCGGTGGCCGGGTCCGGCCGGTCGCCCCGGTCGCCGTCCCCGGTTCCGCGCTGTGCCGTGCCCACCATCGGTGACTCCCGTTCGCTCTCGACCATGCCCCCCATCAGATGCCGGGCCCGGCGGATCTGTGACAGCGGGTGGCGGTGGCGGTCGTCACGTGCAGCATCCCGTCACAGGGGTCCGGCCGCCGGTATCTCGTGTTCGTTCCAGGCCACCACGAGTGAGGACGGATCATGGACGCCCGATTCAACATGTTCGACAACGAGACCGCCATGAAGTTTTTCAAGCGGTTCGCCAACGCCGGCATGGCGGTCCAGCAGTCGCCACTGCCGAAGTCGACGCAGGAGCTGGTGTCGCTGCGGGCCAGCCAGATCAACGGCTGCGGCTGGTGCATCGACATGCACGTCAAGGAGGCGGTGGCCGGCGGTGAGGACCCCATCCGGCTGCACCTGGTCGCCGCCTGGCGCGAGTCGACGGTCTTCACCGAGGCGGAGCAGGCCGCGCTGGCGCTCGCCGAGGAGGGCACCCGGCTCGCCGACGCCTCCCAGGGGGTGTCCGACGAGACGTGGGCGCAGGTGCGCAAGCACTACGACGACGACCAGGTCGCCGCGCTGATCTGCCTGGTCGCGCTGATCAACGCAGCCAACCGGCTCGCCGTGATCGTGCATCAGAAGGGCGGCTCGTACCAGCCCGGCATGTTCGCCGCCGCGTTCGACTGACCGACCGGTCCGGCCCGGCCCGGCCTTGGGATCGTCCCGGGCCGGGCCAGCCGCCGGCTATCCGACGTACCAGTCGAACAGCTCCCAGCCGGGCGGCGTCGCCATGACCAGCAGCATCAGTACGCTCGCCGCGCTGACCGCCGCCAGCGGACGCCACTGGCGCCGCGTGGCACGACGAGCAACTGCGTCCATACCAGTGCCGGCGCCCACCGGCTGCCGCGTACGTCCATCGTGGTCCGCATCGCGGCAGGATAGCGAAAACGGAGGGTGACGGGCCGCCCGCGCGGCCCGTCACCCTCCGACCGGGCTCGGGTTACTGCTTCCCGCCACCGGCGCGGAACGCGACCCAGGCGTCGCTCATCCGCTCCGCCTGGCCCGGGGTGAACATGTTCATGCAGGAGTCCTGCGTGTAGTCCATGAAGTTGTGAATCGGGTCCAGGCCCGGCGCGGTGCAGCTGTCCGCGCCGACCGGGCAGTTGAACTGCGGGTGCGCCTCGCGCGGGGTGTCCGCGACGAAGTCGCCGGAGGCGGAGCAGCCGTGCGCGAAGGTGTGCTCCAGCATCAGCCAGTGCCCGACCTCGTGGGTCAGCGTGTCACCCAGGGCGTACTTGCCGGCCGTGCCGCCCGGCATCGACTCGTCGAGCATCACCACGCCGTCGATGTAGTCGCGGCCGTTGTTGTAACCCTTCGGGAAGTACGCCCAGCCGAGCAGGCCGCCGCCGATGTTCGCCGCGTACACGTTGAGGGTGCGGGCGTCGCCGGTGTACAGCGCCTTCTTCATGTCCCGCTCGTTCTTGCCCGGCACGACGGTGTACCAGGCGCTGTTCACCGTCCAGGTCGTGTCGACCAGGTCGAACCGGAACGGCGTGTCGGAGGCGTCCGCCGCCGTCTTGCCGGAGAACGAGTCGTTGAGCACCTTCATCTGCGCCGCGATCAGCGTGTTCCACCGGGTCGTCTCGGCCGCGGTGAGCGGGTGGTCGGAGACCATGTGGAACACGGTGGGCACGGTGACGCTGCCGTTGGGCAGGCGCGGGGCGTCCTTGAGCACGCCGTACGCGTTCGCCTCGTTCTTCGAGTACAGCTCCGGCTCCTGGGCGGTGGCGCCCTCCTTGACCCGGGCCACCGTGTGCGCCTCAGCTCCGGGCGCACACTCGGCGACAGCGGGCGAGGGGCTGGCCGGTGCCGCCGAGGCGACCGCCCCGGCAGCGCCACCGCCCGCCAGGAACGTCGCCGCGGTGGCGGTGAGTACGGCTAACTGAAACGGTCTCCTGCGCATCGTTTCACCTTTCACGCATGGGGGGTGGGCGGCGAGGCGGAATGGACGAGGGCCGCCGCCACGACGAGGTCAGTGACGCTCGTCGTACTCCGGTATCAGAACATGTCACAGGTCGTTCACAACAGGCCCACGAGCAGGAACCTGGACCGAACGGCGGACGCCATGGTCGCCGGGTCGGCCACCCGACGTCGACCGGCGGGGCGGTGAAGAGGGGCTTTACCAGCCGGAAAGCGGGCGGCAACACCGGGGAGACGACCCGTCGTGACGATCACCGGCGGCGCCAACTCGGTGCCTCACGGCGGTCCCACGTGCCCGCCCACCTGGCAAGACGGGAGCCTTCATGCTCAACAGAACCCATACCATCGAGACACCGTCCAGCACCGATGACCAGCGGCCCGGATTCAGCCGCCGGGCCCTGCTCGGTGGCAGCGCCGCCGCCGCGGGCGCGACAGTGGCCGGCCTGGTCGTCGCGCAGCCGGCCGCAGCCTCTCCCGACAGCACCCTGGAACTACTCAAGAAGTTGCCACCGGTCGGCAAGATCCCGCGCCGGGCGCGGATCGTCGACTACGAGATCAGCGAGCTGATCGTCCTGCTCCGGGCGAAGATGCTCACCTCTGTCGAGCTGACCAGGGCGTACCTCGACCGGATCGAGCGGCTGAACGGGCCGTTCGAGGTCTACGGCGACAACGGCGGCTACAACGCCTTCGTCCGCATCGACCGGGACGGGGCGCTGGCCCAGGCCGCGGCGGCCGACGCGCTGCTGCGCACCGACCCGAAGGCGCCGCCGCTGTGCGGCATTCCCTTCGGCATCAAGGACTCCGTCGCGGTCAAGGGGCTGGAGGCGAAGAACGGCACCCACGCGTACGACGGGAACCTCTCGCACCGGGACGCGACCGTGGTGGCCCGGCTGCGCGCCCAGGGCGCGGTAATCATCGGACACACCATCGCGTCGGCGTTCTCCGGCACCATCGCCGGCACGTTCGCCGGCAACGCCTGGAACCCGCGCTTCATCCCGGGCGGCTCCAGCCAGGGGTCCGGGGTGGCGACCGCCGCCCGGCTGGCCGCGGCCACCATCGGTGAGGAGACCGGCGGTTCCATCATCATGCCGTCGGCGGCGAACGGCGCCAGCGCCATCAAGCCGTCGCTGGGCCTGGTCTCCACCGCCGGGGTGATGCCGCTGTCCCCCGGCTACGACGTGCTCGGCCCGATCGCCCGTTCGATCCGGGACGCCTCGCTGGTGCTGGCCGCCGTCCTCGGGCCGGACGCCGCCCCCGACCCGCTCACCCTCTCCGCCCCCAACCCGTTCCCCGCCCTGCCGCTCGCCGCGCGCGGCGGCAACCGGCCACTGGCCGGCACCACCATCGGCATCCCGCAGACCGACTGGATGACCCGCGGCGGCACCGGCGTCCCGCCCGCCGACACGTACGACGGCGACTACCGCGCCGCCTTCGAACGCCTCAAGGCGGAACTGGTCGCCCTCGGGGCCACGGTCAAGGAGTTCCCCGGCCTCGACGTCACGGTGGCGGCGAACGACCCCTATTTCCGTACCTCCGAACGTATCCCGCTGCCCGACGGCACCGTGGTGTCGCCCGCCACGGCGGTGCTCAGCCCCAACCGGTACGAGATCCGCTACTGGCAGGCGGTGCAGGCGTTCGCGGAGTCGCACCCGGAGAACGCCGCCGCGTTGACCCGCCAGTTCGGCGACCTGGCCCGGGCGGCGGCCACCGCCGGCGCGATTCCCGCATCGGTACGGGACGAGGGCGAACACCGTCGGCGAACGCTCCAGGCCAACTACCAGCGGGCGCTCGACGAGGCCGGCGTCGACTTCATGCTGGTGCTGCCGATCGGCGCGCAGGTCGGGCCCCGGGTCGGCGGCACCCAACTGCCCAACTACCGCACCTTCTACCAGCTCCCGAACGCGCTCACCTGGCCCATGGTGACCTTCCCGATCGGCTACGACAGCACCGAAGGGCTGCCGATCAACGCCGCCTTCTGGGGTCCGCGCTTCTCCGAGCCGGCCCTGGTGCAGGCCGCACTGGACTACCAGGACCGGCACCCGCAACACCACCGGGCGGCCCCGCCCGACCCGGTCTTCGCGCCCCGGCAGCAGGCCCGCTCCCTGGCCCCCGGGCAGGAGACGGTGCCGCCGGAGCTGTCCAACGACCCGCTGATCGCCGAGGAGGCCTGGTCGTGACCGAGCCGTTCCTGACCGTGCAGTGGCAGCCGCTGCTCAACGCGGGTTTCCCGCTGCCCGACCCGGACGAGGCGCCGGCACCGGCGCTCACCGTCGAGTGGGGGCCGAAGCTCGGCACCAGCTGGTACGCGTACGGCGACGCCCGCTCCGCGCAGACCGACACTCGCTGACGAGCCACGCCCGCCCGCCGGCCTCCCCGCCCCCAGGTTCCTCCGCCGAGGCCGGCGGGCGCTCGCGCCCGATGCCGCCCCACCCTCCGTCGCACCGACAGCCGCGGTGGCTCAGCGGTAGCAGCGCCAGGCGTACGGGTCGCCGGCGTCGGACGTCCGCGCATAGGCATCCGGCTCGTACGCCTCCCGGCAGGCCACGTCCAGGTCGACGCTGGCGGTGGAGAGGAACCGCGCGCACTGCCAACCGCCGTCGCGCCGGGAACTCGCCGAGCCTCCGCCGTGCCGGTCGCAGTACCGCTGGACCAGGTCCGTCACTCCCGGGCCGTTCGCCGGCCCGAGCAGTACCGGCCCCGGGTTCTGCGTCCGCGTCGGCGTCGGGCCGGCGGTCGACGTGGCCGACCGGGTGACGCCGGGCCTGCCGGCAGGCGTGCCGGTCGCCCTGACCGACGGGGTGGCGGCCGCCGTTGCGGACGGGGTGCCGGTAGCCGTGACCGACGGGGTGCCGGTGGGCGTGGCGCTCGGCGCGGCGGAGGTGCTGCCCGGTGTCGCGGAAGCTGCCGGCGCCGACGGGGTTTCCTGCACGGTCCCCACCGGCACATCGGACACCGCCGGAACGGACGCGCCGGCCGCCGCCGGCTCGACGGTGTCCGGCGCTCGGCCGAGCCCCCGGGAGAAGACCAGCGCGCAGATCAGCGACGCCAGCCCGAGCCCGCAGACCGAGATCAGCCAGACCGGCCGGCCGCCGGATCGCCGGGCGGCTTGACGGTGCGGGCCACCGACGGCTCGGGCGGTCCCGTCGGCGGAACGAGTGGTCCACCTGTCGGCCACGATCGCCGGCCTCCTCGGAGATCACAGGTACGGAAAACCCCGTCACTCTACTCACCATCCACCGAACGGCGCACGGGCCGTCCGGCGAACGGCTGAGACCGGCGAAGACGAACAGCCGCCCGAGCGGACTCGGCCGGCGATGGTCGTCAGAGGACGCGGGTGATCCGCTCGGCGGCAATCCGGGCGTCGAGCCGCGCCCGGTCCAGGTTCGCGCAGATCACCACCGAGGCGCCGGCCGACAGCGGGGCGAGCAGCCACTTCAGCGGCTGCTCGTGCTCGGCGGCGTCGACCAGCAGCCGGTCACCGCGCCCCAGGTCGAGCTGCTGGGCGAACTCCGCCGCGAGCTGTCCCCAGGCCCCGTAGCTGGTGCCGTCGGGGGTGGCCGGGCCGGCCGGGTCGACGGCGGCGTGGTCGGGTGGAGCGTCGGCGTGCCGGAGCACCTCCGTGGACCAGTCCAGCCAGCCCACCGGCACCTCGGCCAGCGGCCCCGGCGCGGTGCCGACCAGGTAACGGTGCACCCCGTCGGGCACGTCCTCCAGCCAGTCGTCGCGCCGCTGCGGGGTCACGAACACCGCGTCGTACGGCCGGTCGGCGCCCGGCTCGAGCACCGGCAGCCCGGCGGTGGCCCGCGGCCGGAACGACACCGCCATCCCCGTCGCCCACGCCCCGATCAGCACCGCCGCCGTACGCCAGTGCGGCGGCAGCAGCACCGCGATCCGACTGCCGGGGCGAAGAGCGCACCCGTCCCGCAGCAGGCCCGCGCTGCGCGCCGCCCAGCCGCCGAGCTGCCGCGCGGTCAGCTCCACCCGCTCACCGGTGGCGTCGTCACACCAGGTCAGCAGCGGCGTCCCGGCAGCGGGCGACGACCCGTCCGGTACGCCTGCGGGCGCGGTCATCAGGTCCATCGGGCACTCCCCCACTCCGGATCACCCCACTCCACTGTATTTAGCGGCCCGGGTCAACGGGCGGGCAGCTCGGGACCACCGTCGAGCAGCGGAGCCAGCAGGTCGCCGTCCTTCTCGACCCGCTTGAGCACCTCACCTGCGGTGTAGGGGCGGGTGGCCGGCCGCTTACCCGCCGCGCCAGCCGCCACCTCGTCCCAGGTCAACGGGGTCGACACCGACGGCACCGCCTGCGCGCGCAGCGAGTACGGCGCCACCGTCGTCTTCGCCGCGTTGTTCTGGCTCCAGTCGATGAAGACCTTCCCCGGCCGCAGGTTCTTCGCCATCTTCGACACGATCAGCCTCGGGTGTTCCTTCTCCAACTCCTGCGCGATCCGCTTCGCGTACGCCGAGACGTCGTCGGCGTCCTGCGTCCCCGCGATCGGGCAGCAGAGCTGCATCCCCTTCTTGCCCGACGTCTTCGGGTAGGAGTCGATGCCGTCGTCGGCCAGCCGGTCCCGCATCAGCAGGGCCACCTCGCAGCACTGCCGCAGCGCCGCCGGGGCGCCCGGGTCCAGGTCGACCACCATCATGTCCGGGTGCTCCCCGACCTTCCACTGCGGCGTGTGCAGCTCCAGGGCGGCGAGGTTGGCCAGCCAGACCAGGGTGGGCAGCTCGTCGCAGACCACGTAGTCGATGGTCTCCCGGCCCTTGGTGGAGCCGGGGGCGGGCAGCGTCTCGGTGCGTACCCATCTGGGGGTCGCGGCCGGGGCGTTCTTCTCGAAGAACGACCCGCCGTCGGTGCCGTTGGGGAACCGGATCCGGGTCAGCGCCCGGTCGGCCAGGTGGGGCAGCAGCACCGGGGCGATCCGGGTGTAGTAGTCGATCACCTCGCCCTTGGTGAAGCCGGCCTTCGGATAGAGCACCTTGTCCAGGTTGGACAATTCCAGCGCCCGCCCCTCGACCTCCACCTTCAACCGCTCAGGCACCGTCGACCACCTCCTCCGCCGGTTTGTCCGGGCGCAGCCGCAGAATCCGCGGGAAGCGCAGCCGCCCGTCCGGGGTGCGCTGCCCGTACTTCACCTCCACCACCACCCGGGGCGTTACCCAGATCGCCCCCCGGGCATCCTCGCGCGGCACGTCCCCGGCGAACGGCGACCCGCCGGCGCGCAGCGGCTCCAACTCGCGCAGCAACTCCCGCTCGATGGCCGCGCCGATCCCGCCGCCGACCCGCCCCCGGTAGACCAGCCGGCCGTCCGGCCCGGGCACCCCGACCAGCAGCCCGCCGATCTTGCGGGCGCCCGGCCGCCAGCCGCCCACCACGAAGTCGCCGGTGACCTCCAGCTTGACCTTCACCCAGTCCGGCGAGCGGACCCCCGGCCGGTAGGCCGAGTCGACCCGCTTGGCCATCACCCCCTCCAGGCCGTGCTCACCCGCCGCCTGGTAGGTGGCCGGGCCGTCGGGGAAGGCCGGCGGGACCGCCCACCGGGCGGCGCCGAGCCCGAGCGCCTCCAGCTCGGCCCGCCGCTCCCGGTAGGGCAGCCCGGTCAGGTCCCGGCCGCGCAGCCGCAACAGGTCGAAGATCATGTACGTGACGGGTACGCCCGCCGCCAGCCGGGCCGCCTTCGCCGCGTTGCGCACGTGCATCCGCTCGGCCAGGGCGGTGAACGAGGGCTGGCCGTCGGTGAAGAGGACCACCTCGCCGTCCAGCAGCGCGTCGTCGACCTGCTCGGCCAGGGTGATCAGTTCCGGGTACGCGACGGTGATGTCCACGCCGCTGCGGGCGTACAGGTGCTGGCGGTGGTTGACGATGTCGGCGAGCGCGCGGATGCCGTCCCACTTGAACTCGTACGCCCAGCCGGCGCCGACCGGGAGCTGCCCGGTCATCGCGAGCATCGGCTTCAACGGCGCGCCGGGCACCTTCTGACTGTAGTTGCACGCGGAAGCGCGTGCGTCCCGTTCGATCATTTGCGATTCTGGTCAGAACCGGGGAGAGGAGCGCGGGATGCGGGCGATCTGGAAGGGAGCGGTGTCGTTCGGCCTGGTGTCGATCGGGGTGAAGGTCTACTCGGCCACCGAGGAGAAGGACATCCGGTTCCATCAGGTGCACCGCGAGGACGGCGGCCGGATCCGTTACAAGCGCACCTGCCAGGTCTGCGGCGAGGAGGTCACCTACGACGACATCGCCAAGGGGTACGACATCGGCGGCGGGGAGATGGTCATCCTCACCGACGAGGACTTCGCCGACCTGCCGCTTTCCACCTCGCACGCGATCGACGTGCTGGAGTTCGTCCCCGCCGAGCAGGTCGACCCGATCCTCTACAACAAGGCGTACTTCCTCGAACCGGAGGGCACGGCGGCCAAGCCGTACGTGCTGCTGCGCAACGCCCTGGCCGACTCCGAGCGGGTGGCGATCGTCAAGGTGGCGCTGCGCCAGCGGGAGCAGCTCGCCACCCTGCGCGTACGCGAGGGGGTGCTGCTGCTCAACACGATGCTCTGGCCCGACGAGATCCGTACCCCCGATTTCGGCTTCCTGGACGAGGACCTGAAGGTCCGGCCCCCGGAACTGGCCATGGCCAGCTCCCTGATCGACTCGATGGCCGGCGAGTTCGAGCCGGACGCCTTCACCGACGACTACCGGGCGGCGTTGCAGGAGGTCATCGACGCCAAGGTCGAGGGCCGGGAGGTCGTCCAGCCGGCGGAGGAAGAGGCCGCGCCGGCCGCCGCGGTGGACCTGATGGCCGCGCTGCGGGCGTCCGTGGACCGGGCCCGGGCGGCCCGGGGCGAGCCGACCGGCGGCGGGGCCGAGCCCACCCCGATCTCGGCGGCCCGCTCGGCGCAGAAGAAGGCCGCCCCGGCGAAGAAGGCCCCGGCGAAGAAGACCGCCGAGAAGAAGGCCGCCGCCAAGAAGGCCGAGCCGGCGAAGAAGGCGGCGGCCAAGCAGACGGCCGAGAAGAAGGCCGCCAAGGCGCCGGCGAAGAAGGCGGCCAAGAAGACCGCCCCCCGCAAGACCGCCTGACCAGGCACCCCGCCTACGGCGGCCGACTCACCGAGATCGCCCAGCTCACGCGATTGCTCACAGCTCACCCATCCTGCACAACGCACCCCAGGCAGCCCGCCACGCGCAGCCGCCGCAGGCTGCTCACTGGCCACACCCGTCAACAAGGCCCTCTCCTCTACCAATGCGTTAAGCGGGGGCCCCTCCTTCCACTAGGGGGGTGGGAGGTGCGGCGGGTACCGTGTGCGCTGGCCCCGGCACCGGCCGCCCGGGCTCATCCACCTCACCGCAGGGAGTCGACGACGTGAGCGAACAGGTGCAGAACGCCCCGGGCACCAAGCGGGAGCGGCGGCTGGCCGCCCAGCTGGCGGCAAAGAAGGCCGCCGAGGCGAAGCGCCGCCGCCAGGCGATGCTCGGCGCCGCCGCCGGCGTGATCGCCGTGGTGGCCCTGATCGGCGGCATCGTCTGGCTGGCCGACGGCGGCGACGACGACAAGCAGCCCGCCGCCAACGCCTCCGCCAGCGCCCCGGCCGACCAGCCCGCCGACCAGCCCGCCGATCAGCCCACGGACCAGCCGGCCCCCGGCCAGCTGCCGCCGGGCACGGACCCGGCGCTGGCCAGCAAGCCGACGGTGACCGCCGGCAAGGGCGAGCTGAGCAAGCTGACCGTCACCCCGCTGGTCAAGGGCAAAGGCCCGGAGGTGAAGGCCGGCCAGACCATCACCACCAACTACGTGGGCGTGTTCTACAAGGACGGCAAGGAGTTCGACGCCTCCTGGAACGGCGGCCAGCCGGTCAGCTTCCCGATCGGCGTCGGCCAGGTCATCAAGGGCTGGGACCAGGGCCTGGTCGGGGTGCCGGTGGGCAGCCGGGTGCAGCTCGACATCCCGGCCGAGCTGGCGTACGGCAACGACTCCTCCGGTGGCCGCCCCGCCGGCCCGCTGCGCTTCGTCGTCGATGTGCTGGCTGCCCAGTAGCTCACATCGGGCTTCCTAACCGTCACCTACCGGCACTAGGTTCTCAGTCACCGTGGGCGGTACGCCGTCCACGGTGACTGTCACACCGACGCGGAGGTGCACGTGCCGGCGCTGGACGACCCGGGCCTGGCCCGGACGATGTGGACCCACTTCGAACCGGTCCACGCGGTGACCTATTTCCACCCGAGGGCCCGGGCCGCGTACGAGGCGGTGGGCCTGCGCGGCTACTGGCGGGGCTACTTCGCCGGGCGGGCCGCCCCGCTGGGCCCGGTGCCGGCCGCCCCGGTGGTCGCCGCCTTCTTCAGCTTCGCCCCGGACATGGTGGCCAGGGCGCTGCCCTCGGTGTGGCGGCTGGCCACGCCCGAGGAGGCGCTGCGCGCCCGGCTCACCGGGGCCGTGCAGGCGCTGGCCGAGTTCACCTACGAGCTGCCCGAGGCGCACCTGGTCGAGGCGGCCGACCTGCTGGAGGAGGCCGCCGGCCGGGTGGCGACCGCCGGGCGGGTACTGGGCGCGGTCAACGCCGCCCTGCCCCGCGGCGAGTACCCGCTGGCCCGGCTCTGGCAGGCCGCCACCACGCTGCGCGAGCACCGGGGCGACGGGCACGTGGCGGCGCTGGTCGGCACCGGGCTCGACCCGGTCGAGGTGGTGGCCTGGCGGTGCCGGGTGGACCAGTCCCGGCAGTTCCACCAGCCGGCCCGGGGCTGGACCGACGAGGAGTGGGACGCCGCCGAGGAGCGCCTGGTCGAGAAGGGTTGGCTGGCCGCCGACCGGACGCCCACCGAGCACGCGACGGCGACCTTCCGGGCCGTCGAAGAGGCCACCGACCGGGCCGCGATTGGGCCGTGGCAGGCGCTGGGCCCGGAGCGTACGGCCCGGCTGCGGGAGCTGTTGGAGCCGGTCAGCAGCCGGTGCCGCACCATCATCCCCGCCCAGGCGCCGATCGGCCTGCCCGCCCTGGGCGGCACCGGCACCCCCACGCCGGCCCGCTGACCGGCGGGTACCGCCGCCGTCGGGCAGGATGGGCACGTGGCGGACGCGGTGGTCTTTGACCTGGACGGCGTGATCGTGGACTCCGAGCCGGTCTGGGAGCAGGTGCGCCGGGCGTACGTGGCGGAGCACGGCGGCCGGTGGCTGCCGGACACCCAGCGCCGGCTGATGGGGATGAGCACCGCCGAGTGGGCGGCCTACCTCAGCGGCGAGCTGGGCGTCGACCGGGGCGCCGAGCAGGTGGCCACCGAGGTGGTGACCGAGATGTCCCGCCGGTACGCGGCGCACGTACCGCTGATCGACGACGCCGACCAGGTCGTCCGCCGGTTGGCCGGGCGGTGGCCGTTGGGCCTGGCCAGTTCCTCCCCCACCCGGCTGATCGGCGCGGCGCTGGCCGCCACCGGCCTGGCCGACGCGTTCCGGGCGACGCTGTCGACGGAGGAGACCGCACGCGGCAAGCCGGCTCCGGACGTCTACCTGGCGGTGGCCGCCCGGCTGGCGGTCGACCCGGCCCGCTGCGTGGCGGTGGAGGACTCGTCCAACGGGGTGCGCTCGGCGGCCGCCGCCGGGATGCGGGTGGTGGCCGTGCCGCACGGGTCGTACCCGCTGGACCCGGACGCCGAGGCCCTGGCGGCCGTGGTGCTGCCCTCGATCGGCGCGCTCACCCCCGGCGTCGTGGAGCGGCTCGACTGAAAGACGGTCAGCCGGCACGCCGGGCGCGGACGGCGCAGAACGGCCCCTCGGGGTGGGCGGTCGACTGGACCGTCCAGTCGTCGTCCCGCAGCCGGCCGGTCACCCGGTCGAGGATCAGCGGGATCCGGCCGGCGTCCGGCGGCTGCCAGCAGAGGTGCAGCTCGCCGCCGGGAGCGAGCAGGCGGGGCAGCAGCGCGTACTCGGCGCCGGGCGGCCGGGCCCAGAAGACGTTCACGTCCACGGCGAGGATCCGGTCGAAGGGACCGTCGGCGGGGTCGAGCGCGGCCAGCTCGGCCAGCCGGAAGGTGACCTGGCCGGCGGCGACCGCCGCCGCGTTGCGCCGCCGCGCGGCGCCTACCGCGATGGCCGAGCGATCGACGGCGAGCAGCCGCCCCTCGGTGAGCGCGGCGCAGATCAGCCCGGCGGCCAGTCCCGGCCCGCAGCCGACCTCCAACACCCGATCCCCCGGCCGCGGGGCGAGCCGACCGACGGCCCAGACCAGCCGCTGCGGCACCATCGACATGCGACGACCTTAGCGACAGCCCCCGACCACCGTCGCGTACGTCCCGCCCGACCCCGCTCCGCTCCGCCACCGCCCGGTTGTACGGTTTCCGAAGGCGGGGCCCGGAATGGTCAGGGCCGCCCCGGGTAGGGCAGCCACCGGCCGTCGAGGTGAGGAGATCGGCGATGAAGGCGATCGTGTACGAGCGCACCGGCGACCCGTCGGTGCTGGAGCTGGTCGAGCGGCCGGTGCCCGAGCCGGGCCCGGGCGAGCTGCTGATCCGGATGGCCGTCGCCGGGGTGAACCCCACGGACTGGAAGGCCCGACGGCAGTGGCCGTTGCCGGCGGGGTGGCAGACCCCCGGGCAGGACGGCGCCGGCGTGGTGGAGGCGGTCGGCCGCGGGGTCGACCAGGACTGGATCGGCGAGCGGGTGTGGCTGTGGGAGGCGGCCTGGCAGCGACCCTGGGGCACCGCCGCCGAGTACACGGTGGTGCCGATGCGGCAGGCGGTACGCCTCGGCGACGCCTCCTTCGATCTGGGCGCCTGCCTGGGCATTCCGTTCCTCACCGCGCACCGGTGCCTGACCGTCGGCGAGTTCATGCCGGACCGGCTGCACGCCGGGGCGCTGTCGGACCACACGGTGCTGGTGCAGGGCGGGGCGGGTGCGGTGGGCAACGCGGCGATCCAGCTCGCCCGGTGGGCGGACGCCTGCGTGGTCGCCACGGTGAGCAGCCCGGAGAAGGCGCAGCTCGCGGCGGCGGCCGGGGCCGACTTCGTGGTCAACTACCGGGAGCAGGACGTGGTCGAGGAGGTCCGCAAGATCGCCCCCGACGGGGTGCACACGATCGTCGAGGTCTCCGCGGCCCGCAACGCGGCGGCCGACGCCCAGCTACTGCGCGCCGGTGGCGCGGTCTGCGTGTACGCCGACGACGGCGGCGACGAGGTGACCGTCCCGATCCGGCCGATGATGGTGCCGAACGCGCGCTGGCAGTTCGTGCTGGTCTACACCGAACCGAAGGCGGCCAAGGCGCAGGCCGTGGTGGACGTGGCCGCGGCGGTCGCCCAGGGCGCGGTACGGGTCGGTGAGGAGGCCGGCCTGCCGCTGCACCACCACCCGCTCACCGCGGCGCGGGCGGCGCACGAGGCGGTGGAGAACTCGGTGGTCGGCAAGGTCCTGATCACCACCAGCGAGCCGTGAGCAGGGCCGTGAGCAGCGCGGACGCGACCTGATTTCCTCGTCACCGGGACAGAGGCGAACAAGTTTCGCAAGAATGACGGTGCGGGGCCAACCCGCAAGAAGGCGGGCGGCCCCGGCGCGGTGCGAACGCCGGGGCCGCCCTCTGGGGAGGGATGTCCTGCAGAACCATGTCCCTGACCATCAGGCGACCCGGGCGCGAAAAGTGTTACACCGCCGCCGTCACGGCGCCGCGAGCTCCCGCACGGTGAGGCCGCCCTCGGCGTACCGGGACCGGACCACCTTCTTGTCGAACTTGCCGACGCTGGTCTTCGGCACCGCGTCGATGACCGCCCAGCGCTCGGGCAACTGCCACCGGGCCACCGAGCCGGCGAGGAAGTCGCGCAGCTGCTCCGCGCCCACCTCGGCGCCCTCGCGGAGCACCACCGTGGCGAGTGGACGCTCACCCCAGCGCTCGTCCGGCACCCCGACCACGCAGGCCTCCACCACGTCCGGGTGCGCCATCAGCGCGTTCTCCAGCTCCACCGAGGAGATCCACTCGCCACCGGACTTGATCACGTCCTTGGCCCGGTCGGTGAGGGTGATGAAGCCGTCCGGGGAGAGCGTGCCGACGTCCCCGGTCCGCAGCCAGCCGTCGCGGAACTTCTCGGCGTCCGGTGCGTCGTCACCGACGTACCGTGCGGTCACCCACGGCCCCCGGACCTCCAGCTCGCCGACGGACGTCCCGTCGGCGGGCAGCGGCTCGCCCAGCGGGCCGACGATCCGGGCCTGGACCCCGGCCGGCACCCGGCCCTGGGTGTACCGGTAGCGCCAGGCCTCCTCGCCGGTCGCCCCGGCCGGCGGGCGGGAGACCGAGCCGAGCGGAGACATCTCGGTCATGCCCCAGGCGTGCACCACCTCGATGCCGTGCCGCTCAGAGAACGCGTGCATCAGCGCCGGCGGGCACGCCGAGCCGCCGACGATCACCTCCTGCAGCGAGGAGGTGTCCACGTCGTGGCCGTCCAGGTAGGTGAGCAGGTCGGTCCAGATGGTCGGCACCGCGCCGGCCAGGGTGGGCCGCTCGGCGGCGATCATCGCGGCGATCGGCTCGGCCTGGAGGAACCGGTCCGGCATGATCAGCGACGCGCCGGAGAGGAACGCCGCGTACGGCAGGCCCCAGGACATCGCGTGGAACATCGGCACGATGACCAACTCCCGGTCGGTCGGCCCGAGCCCGAAGCCCTCCGGCATGCAGATCTGCAACGAGTGCAGGTAGATCGACCGGTGCGAGTAGGCGACCCCCTTGGGGTGGCCGGTGGTCCCGGAGGTGTAGCAGAGCGCGGCCGCGTCCCGCTCGTCCACCTCCGGCCAGTCGTACCGGTCCGGCCGCCCGGCCAGCAGGTCGTCCCACCGGTGTACGGCCACCCGGTCGCCGGTCGCGGCCAGCAGCGGGGCCGGGTCGCCGCCGCCGACCACCACCACGTGCCGCACCGTGCTCATCGCGCCGATCGCCTTGGCCAGCAGCGGGATCAGCGTGGAGTCGACCAGCACCACCCGGTCCTGCGCGTGGTTGGCGATGTAGCTGACCTGGTCGGGAAAGAGCCGCAGGTTGAGGGTGTGCAGCACGGCGCCCATGCTCGGCACGGCGAAGTACGCCACCAGGTGCTCGGCGTTGTTCCACATGAAGGTGGCGACGCGCTCGTCGCCGGTCACGCCCAGCTCGTCGCGGAGCGCGTGGGCCAGCCGGGCGGCCTGGCGGCCGACCTCGGCGTACGACATCCTGCGGGGCTCGGCGCCGGTCCAGGTGACCACCTCCGCCGTGCCGTGCACGGTGGAGCCGTGGTCGAGGATCCGGGCGATCTGGAGGGGGGCGTCCATCATCGTGCTACGCATGGGTAACAAGCTAGTGTCGCCGGTCACATCAGCGGAACCCCCGTAAGTTGGGCCGGGTGAGCATCTCCTGGGCCGACTCGTATGTCGGGCAACTGCGCGCCCTGGCCGGTGACCGGACGCTGATGTTCGTCGGCGCCCGCGCCGTGGTCCGCGACAACGCGGCCCGGGTGCTGCTGATCCAGCGTTCGGACAACAACCAGTGGGCCCTGCCGGCCGGCGCGATGGAGCTGGGCGAGTCGATCGCCGACTGCGCGGTGCGCGAGGTCCGGGAGGAGACCGGGCTGCGGGCGCTGCGGGTCGGCGCGTTCGCCCTCTACACCGGCCCGGACCGGACCCACACCAACATGTACGGCCACACCTACCAGATCTTCACCACCGCCTTCCGGGTCGAGGAGTGGGACGGGGAGCTGACCCGGTTCACCGACGAGACCGTGGACGCCGGCTTCTTCCCCCGGGACGAGCTGCCCGCGCCGCTCTCCGCCAGCGTGCTGGAGACCCTCGCCGACCTGGACGTCTTCGAGCAGACCAACCGCCTGATCCTCAAGTAGGGAAGTAAGGAGGGGCGCCCGCTTACCGCCTTCGGTAGCGGCGGGGCCCCTGCCTAACAACTCGACACGCCGGCTGGGATGTCGTCCGTCGACTCCTTCGGCAGCGGCTTCCCGCCCGGCGGCGGCTCGGGCTGCTCGGCGCTCGGCCGGGCGCCGGAGCGCTCCGCGCCGATCCCGGCGACCACCACGAACGCGATCCCGGCCACCGCCCCCGGCCCGGGCACCTGCCCCAGCGCGGCCAGCCCGACGACCAGGGCGATCGCCGGCTCCAGCGCCATCAGGGTGCCGAACGCGGCGGCGGTGAGCCGGCGCAGCGCGAGCAGTTCGAGCACGAACGGGACCACCGGCAGCAGCACGGCCAGCCCCAGCCCGGCCAGGAGCACCTGCCAGGTGAGCTGGCCGAACACCGAGGGGCCGGCGACCAGGGTGGCGACCACGGCGGCCACCGGCATCGAGACGGCCAGCCCGCGCACGCCGGCGACCTCGTCACCGACCCGCTGGGTGAGCAGAATGTACGCGGCCCAGCAGACCGCCGCGCCCAACGCGTACGCCACTCCGATCGGGTCGACGCCGCCGTGCCACGGCTCGGTGAGCAGCAGCACCCCGACCGCCGCGAGCGCCGGCCAGAGCTTCGCGCCGCCCCGGCCCCGGGCCACCGCCACGCCGAGCGGCCCGAGGAACTCCAGCGCGCTGGCGGTGCCCAGCGGCAGCCGGGCCACCGCCGCCATGAAGAGCAGGGTGACGCCGGCCGTCACCACACCGAGCGCCACGCAGGCCCGCAGGGCGGACCGGCTGAACGCGGACGGGTGGGGCCGGACCAGGACCACGAGCAGCACCCCGGCCCAGGCCAGCCGCAGCCAGGCGGCGCCCGCCGGGCCGACCCGGTCGAAGAGCCCGACCGAGGCGGCCAACCCGAGCTGGACGCAGATCATCGAGGCGACGGCCATGGCCGTGCCCGAGCGGGCGGGGGTGAGACGCGTCATGCCACCAGTAGAGCCGGTCCCGACCGTTCGCGTCCACGTGCTCTTTCTGGACGATCCGTTCGACGATCGTGAACAATCGCGCCATGGACCTGCGCCGCCTGCGACTGCTGCGCGAACTGGCCCGGCTCGGCTCGATGCGCCAGGTCGCCGACGAGTTGCACGTCACCACCTCGACCGTGTCCCAGCAGCTCGCCGTGCTGGCCCGGGAGGTGGGCGCCGAACTGATCGAGCCGCACGGCCGTCGGGTCCGGCTCACCCCGGCCGGGCGCCGGCTCGCCGAACACGCCGTGACCATCCTCGCCGCGGTCGACGCCGCCCGCCTCGACCTGGACCCGCGCGCCGAACCGGCCGGCACCGTACGCGTCGCCGGCTTCGCTACCGCCGTCCGGCGCTCGCTGCTGCCGCTCACCGCCCGGCTGGCCGCCGACCACCCCCACGTCCACCTGCGCATCCACGAGCACGAGCCGGCCGAGGCGTACGCGCTGCTCGCGGCGGACGCGGTCGACCTCGCGCTGACCTACGACTACAACCTGGCCCCGGCCCCCGCCGACGCGACGCTGGCGGCCACCCCGCTCTGGTCGGCGGCCTGGCACCTCGGCGTCCCGGCCGGCGCACCGGCCGCCCCGGCGGGCGCCTCCCCGGCGGTCCTCGACCGGTTCCGGGCCGCCGACTGGATCGTCAACTCGCGCAACACCGCCGACGAGGTGACGGTCCGCACGATCGCCTCGATGGCCGGCTTCGAGCCCCGGGTCGCGCACCGCGCGGACAGCCTCGAACTGGTCCAGGACCTCATCGTCGCCGGGCTCGGGGTGGGGCTGCTCCCGGCCGACCAGCCCACCGTGCCCGGCGTACGGCTGCTGCCGCTCGCCGACCCGGCGGCGCTGCTGCGCGCGTACGCCGTGGTGCGCCGGGGTCGCGCGGCCTGGCCGCCGCTGGCCCTCATCCTCGACCTGCTCACCGCGGAGCCGGACCCGCCACCCGCTGCCTGACCCGCCGCCTCGACGACCCGGACGCGAGGGGTCGAGATCCGCTCGGGGCGTCACAGCATGGTCTGCGACTTGGCCTCCATCTCGGCCGCGGCCTCGTCCTTCGACTCCTTCGGCAGCGGCTTCCCGCCCGGTGCGGCGGCCTTCCCGCCGAGCGGGTCGGCGCCGCCGGTGGCGCCCTGCGGACCGGCGCCGCGCAGCTCCCGGTTGGGCAGGGCGAGGGTGACCAGCACGGCCAGGATGGCGATCAGGCCCGTGGTCAGGAAGACCAGGTGCAGCGACTCGACGAAGGACGCCTGGATCGCGGCCCGGACCGGACCGGGCAGGGCCAGGATGGTGGCCGGATCGTTGATCGAGATGTTGGTCCCGCCGGCGGCCGTCACGGCGGCCCGCTGGTCCGGCGGCAGCTGCCCGATCGCCGCCGGCAGCCGGTCCGCGAGCTGGCCTTTGAGCTGGGACGACAGCACCGCGCCGAGGATGGCCACGCCGAACGACCCGCCCAGCGACCGGAAGAACGTCGCCGACGAGGTGCCGGCACCCAGGTCCCGGGACGAAACCGCGTTCTGCACGGCGAGGATGAGCGACTGCATGCACAGGCCCAGCCCGACGCCGATCACCACCATGTAGCCGAACGCCACCCAGAGCGAGGTGGCCACCTGGAGCTGCCGGAACAGCAGCATCCCCGCGACCAGCACCGCGGAACCGGCCACCGGGAACCACTTGTACCGGCCGATCCGGCTCATCGCCCGGCCGGTGAGGATCGAGGTGACGATGATGCCGGCCATCATCGGCAGCATCAGCAGACCGCTGCGGGTCGGCGAGGCGCCCTTGACGATCTGCAGGTAGAGCGGGATGAAGATGATCGACCCGAACATCACCAGACCGAGCACGAAGCCCGCCGAGTTGGCCAGCGCGAAGGTGGCGCTGCGGAACAGCCGCAGCGGCAGGATCGGCTCGGCGACCCGCGCCTCCTGGAGCACGAAGAGCGCGCCCAGCACCACGCCCGCCACGAACAGCCCGACGATCAGCCCCGAGCGCCACGGGTAGGTGGTGCCGCCCCAGCTCAGCGCCAGCAGCACGCAGCTCACCCCGGCCACCAGCAGCCCGGCGCCCAGCCAGTCGATGGCGTGCTCCCGGCGCTCGAAGGGGATCAACCGCATCACGTGGTAACAGACCACAATCGCCAGGATCGCCAGCGGCACGTTGATGTAGAAGATCCACCGCCAGTTGGTCTCCGCGAAGTACCCGCCGACCAGCGGGCCGGCCACCGACGACAGGCCGAAGACCGCCCCGAACAATCCCTGGTAACGACCCCGCTCCCGGGGCGACACCACGTCCGAGATGATGGTGAACGCCAGCGTCATCAGGCCACCCGCGCCGAGCCCCTGCACGCCCCGGGTGACGATCAACTGGGTCATGTCCTGCGACAGGCCGGCCAGCAGCGAGCCGAGCAGGAACGTACCGATCGAGAAGAGGAAGACCGGCCGCCGCCCGTACAGGTCGGCCATCTTGCCGTACAGCGGGGTGGAGGCGGTGGAGGCGAGCAGGTACGCGGTCACCACCCACGAATAGTGGTCGATACCGCCCAACTCGCCCACGATGGTCGGCAGCGCCGTACCGACGATGGTCTGGTCGAGGGCGGCCAGCAGCATGCCGGTCATCAGGCCGAACATCAGCAGGCGGAGCTGGCGGGCGGAGAGCATGGGGGTGCCGGCGTGGACGCTCATCCGGCCTTCTTTCCCGCCGGGACGAGAACATGCGTCCGGCGGCCGAATCTCCTCGTTGACGAGCCGGCGGCGTCGTGGGTTGCGCCACGACGCCGCCAGCGCACCCCGATCACCGCACCGGGTGCTTCCCCCCGGCCTAAGCGAACTCCTCGACGATCTTGGCGCAGAACGCCGGCAGGTCGTCCGGCTTGCGGCTGCTGACCAGCCCGTTGTCGGTCACGCACTCCTCGTCCACCCAGTTGGCACCGGCGTTGGTCAGGTCGGTGCGCAGGCTGGGCCAGGAGGTCATCCGCCGGCCACGGACCACGCCCGCCTCGACCAACGTCCACGGGCCGTGGCAGATCACGCCGACCGGCTTGCCGGCGTCGAAGAACGACCGGACGAATCGCACCGCGTCCGGGTCGGTGCGCAGGAAGTCCGGATTCGCCACGCCGCCCGGCAGCACCAGGGCGTCGTACGCCCCGGCGTCCGCCTGCGCCGCGGTCACGTCGACGTCGTACGTCTTCGACTGGTCCAGGTGGTTGAACGACTGGATCGAGCCGGGCTTCAGCGAGACCAGCTCCACCGCCGCTCCGGCCTGCTCGACCGCCTCACGTGGCTGGACGTACTCGACCTCCTCGACGCCGTCGGCCGCGAGGAAGGCGATGCGCTTGCCTTGCAGGGTCGTTGCCATGTCGGTTCTCCTCTCCGGGGTGATCCTGGAATCGTTCCCGGCGCAGGTTGCCCGAAACGCCCCACTCGGCGTGGGCGCCGCCACCACCCGGCCTGGTCCCGGGAGGCCCCCGTCGGGCACCCGCCGGGGCGGCGCTGCGCCCGATCCGTCCCGACGCCGGTCGATTCGCCGCAGGTTTGACCCGACCGCTCCCGGGGACCCCGAAGGGCATGGCAGGAGCAGCAGCGGAACAGCGCCGGCTCGCCACCGTCGTGGAGAGCTGGCGGGAACGTCCCGTCCTGGTGGTCGGCGACGCGATGCTCGACGAGTGGCGGTTCGCGGAGTCCGACCGGCTCTGCCGCGAGGCGCCGGCCCCGGTGCTCACCCTGCGCCGGCGCATCTCCGCCGCCGGCGGGGCGGGCAACACGGCGGTGAACGTCGCCGCGCTCGGCGGCCGGGCGGTGCTGGTGGCACCGGTCGGGGCGGACGTGGCCGGCGACGAACTGCACGACTGCCTGGACCGGGCGGGAGTCTGGGACCGCACGGTCGGCCAGCCCGGCCGGCCCACCCCGGTCAAGCGCCGGATGCTCGCCGGCAACCAGATCCTGCTCCGCGAGGACTCCGGCGACCCCGACGACCCGCTCGACTCCGACGGCGTGGCCCGGCTGATCACCGCGCTGGAGTGCGCGACCGAGGAGCTGCGCGCCGCTTCCGGCGGCGCCCCGCCCACCCTGGTGGTCTGCGACTACGGGCTGGGCGCCCTGCCCGAGGTGGTGCGGGCCTGGCTGGTCGCCAACCGCGACCGGTACGCCACCGTCGCGCTGGACGCGCACGACCTGGCCGACTGGCACGGCCTGTCGCCGACCGTGGTCACCCCGAGCTTCGCCGAGGCCACCCGGCTACTCGCCCGGGCCGCCGTCGGCTTCGGCGCCCGGGCGGACGGGCACACCGGCACCGACCTGCACCTCGACCACCCCGGGCCGGACCGGGACGACGACGGCCTGTCCGAGCTGAGCGTCGGCGCGGCACCCGCGGAACGGTTCGTGCCCGACGCGGGACGGGTCGACCCGAACGGCCCGTGGACCACGCCGGCCGGCAGCGGCCACCGGCCGCCGTCCGGGCTGAACGGTCACGGCACGGCGTCCGGCACCGACCGGGACGGGCGGGCGAACGGCCGCCTGCCGGCCGTGGGCGGCGCCCCGACCGGCGAGCCGACGCCGGCGGAGGGCCGGGTGGCGATGACCGGCGACGGGCTCAGCGTCACCGGCACCGGGGTCACCGTGAACGCCACCGCCGGCGAGGGCGTGGACCGGGCGGTGCTGGCCGAGGCCCGCCTCGCCGAGCTGCGCGCGCACACCGGCGCCGACGTCGTGGCGGTCACCCTCGACACCGAGGGCGCGGTGGTCGGCGGGGCCGAGGGTACGCCCCGACGCAGCCACAGCACCCCGGTGCCGGCGAGCCACGCGGTCGGCGCGGGCGACGCGTACCTGGCGGCGATGACGTTGGCCCTGGCGGCCGAGGCGCCGCTGCCGACCGCCGCCCAGCTCGCCCAACTGGCGGCCACCGTCACGGTCTCCGACACCGGCACCTGCGTGTGCCGCCGGGAGGACCTGCTCGACGCGCTCGGCACGCCCGGCGGCGACCCGGACAGCCCGGTGGTGGTGGACGCGGACGAGCTGGGCAGGCTGGTCGCCGAGCAGCGCGGCGCCGGGCGGTCGATCGTCTTCACCAACGGCTGCTTCGACGTGCTGCACCCGGGTCACGTGCGCTATCTGGAGCAGGCCCGGGCGCTGGGCGACCTGCTGGTGGTGGCGGTCAACTCCGACGGCAGCGTCCGCCGCCTCAAGGGCCCCGACCGGCCGGTGAACCCGGTCGAGGACCGGACCACAATGCTCGCCGCGCTGTCCTGCGTGGATCACGTGGTGGTCTTCGAGGAGGACTCGCCGGCCACGCTGATCGAGGCCGTCCGGCCCGACGTGTACGTCAAGGGCGGCGACTACCCGCCGGAGATGGTGCCCGAGGCGCCGCTGGTCCGCCGGCTCGGCGGGCAGGTGCGCACCCTCGGGTACGTGCCGGACCGATCCACCTCGGCGATCATCGACCGGATCCGCGCCGCCCACTCACCCGCCGGGGCAGGCGACCAGCCCGCCGCCCACTCGCCCGACGGCGCGGCCGACCGCTCCGCCACCCACTCGCCCGACGGCACGGCCGACCGGTCCGCCGCCTACGCGCCCGCCGGTGCGAGCGACGGACCCGCCGCCGGCCGGGACGGCAGCACGGCACCGGTGACGGGCAGGCGTCGACCGTGAGCCGACCGCTCGACCCCGGCGCCCCCGACCGGTTCCGCGCGCCGCGCCTGCTGGACGTGCTGATCCCCACCCGCAACCGACCCGCGGAGCTGGCGGTCACCCTCTCCGGGCTGGCCGCCCAGGACGGGGTGCCCGGGTTCGGCGTGGTGGTCAGCGACCAGTCCGACGGCGGGCCGGCGTACGCGCACCCGGCGGCGGCCACCATGGTCCGGGCGCTGCGCCACCGGGGGCATCCGGTGCTGCTGACCCGGCGGCTGCCCCGGCGCGGGCTGGCCGAGCACCGGGCCTACCTGCTGGACGCCTCGACCGCCCGGTACGTGCTCTGCCTCGACGACGACGTGTGGCTGGAACCGGGCACGCTGCGCCGGCTGGTCACCGCGATCGGGGAGCTGGGCTGCGGTTTCGTGGGCAACGCGGTGCACGGCCTGTCGTACGCCGAGGACGTGCGCCCGGAGACGCACGGGCACTACGAGGAGTGGGACGGTCCCCCCGTACCGGAGCGGGTCCGCCCCGGCACCCCCGAGTGGCACCGGGCCTCGCTGCACCCGGCGGCGAACCTGCTGCACGTCACCGAGAAGCTCGACCTGCCGGCGGGCCAGTGGCGGGCGTACAAGGTCTCCTGGATCGGCGGCTGCGTGCTCTACGACCGGGCGAAGCTGGTCGACGCGGGCGGCTTCGACTTCTGGCGCCGGCTGCCCGAGCGGCACCAGGGCGAGGACGTCGCGGCCCAGCTCGCGGTGATGGACCGGTACGGCGGGGCGGGCATCGTGCCCAGCGGTGCGTACCACCTGGAGTCGCCGACCACGGTCACCGAGCGGGAGGTGGAGGCGTGGGAGGTCGTCCTCGCCGACAACGACGCCGCGCAGCCGGCCTGACCGGGACCGGGGGTATCAAGCGGAGGCCCCGCCTCTACCGGATGCGTTGAGCGGGGCCCCTCCTTGCACCAAATCCGCGGCGGCTTCCAGGACCTCGGCTACCGGGACGTCGGCGATGAAGGAGTCGCGGTGCGCGCAGCCGCTCTCGCCCGGGCGATGCGGGTAGATGTCGCTGGTGCAGTCGGCGCCGCACACCGGGCAGCGGGTCGTCCAGGAGGGGATCGGCCGGTGCCGGGCCCGCAGCGGGGTGGCCCCGTTGATCAGGTTGCCCAGCCAGTAGATGCCGATGGTGCTGGTGCCCACCGCGCCGGCCAGGTGCAGCGGGCCGGTGTCGTTGGAGACCACCAGCGCGCAGCCGGCGTAGCAGGCGGCCAGGCCGCCCAGGCTGAGCGTGCCGACCTCGGCGCGGACCGGCACCCCGGCCGCGGCGACCACCCGGTCCACCGTCTCCTGCTCGCTCGGCGTGCCGGTGACCAGCACCTCGTATCCGTCGGCGGTCAACGCCCGGGCCACCTCGCCGAAGCGTTCCGGGGGCCAGCGCCGGCGGGTGTCGGTGGCCCCGGGGTGCAGCGCGATCCGGGGCCGCTCCGGCTCGCCGAGCACCCGCCGGGCCTCGGCGCGGTCGGCGTCGGTTACGGCCAGCGCCGGGATGACGGTGACCGCCGGGGCGCCGACCAGGGCCACCACCTCCAGGTAGCGGATCACCTCGTGCTGGTAGTAGACGTACCGGATCCAGCGGTCCAGCGGCGGCGCGTCCTCGGCCCGCAGCCCGGCGGTGACCCGGGCGCCGAGCCCGGCCACCAGCGGGTTGGAGTTGGCCCCGCCGCCGTGCACCTGCAACGCCAGGTCGAAGCGTTCCTTGCGGGCCGCGGCCAGGAAGTCGTCCAGCCCGTGCTCCGCCTCGCCCGCCTCCGGCGACCGGATCCCGGGCGCCGGGGGCACCACCAGGACCCGGTCCACCGGGCCCGGGCGGTCGCGCCAGAGCTTCGCGTGCCACGGCGCGCCGAGCAGCACAATCTCCGCCTCCGGGTACGCGGCCCGCAGCGACTCCAGCGCCGGCAGCGTGAAGATGAGGTCGCCCAGTGCGTTGGCGCGCAGCACGGCGATCCGCTCCACGCCGGGCACGGGCTCGGCGACCGGGCCGAGCAGGGACGGGCCGACCATGCCGGCTACGGCCGGTCGATCTCGTCGACGGTGGTGTCGGGGTGGTGCAGCTCCCGGTCGGCGGCCGGGTCGGCGAGCGGGGCGGGCCCGCCGGAGCGGCCGGAACGCGGGCCGGTGCGGCCGACGGTGATGGTGCGCGGGGCGGCGCGCCGGGCCCGGGGCAGGTGGACCCGGAGCAGGCCGTGGTCCATCACCGCGTCGATGGCGTCCGGGTCGACCCGGGACGGCAGGTCCACCCGGTACTCGAAGCCGCGGGTCTCGAAGCCGCCGGGGATGCCCTGTTCGGCGTTGACCTCGGCCTCCGACCGGGCCCGTACGCACAACTCCCGGTCGTCCAGCTCGACGGCGACCTCCTCCGGCGCCACCCCGGGCAGCCGGACGATCACCTCCCAGCCGTCCCCGGACTCGGTCAGCTCCACGTCCGCGGAGCCGCTCCGCCCGCCGCCGACCAGCCGGCTCAGCTCGGACCGCAGCGACTGCAACTCGCCCATCGGGTCCCAGCCCTGCTGCCGGCCGCGCCAACCGCGGCCGAACCCGGCTCCGCTCTGCTCCGTCATCGCACGTCTCCGCTCCGCTGGGCGGCCGAGGGCCGCAGTGAACTGGGCGCGTCCAGGTGGGCGTCGCGGTCCACGCCGACCCCGAGCCGGTCGACCAGTTCCCCGCCGAGCCACGCGCTGACGCCCAGCAGCGCCAGGCCGACCACCTCGATCGCGATCAGCGCGCCCCCCGCCGCCCGGGACTCGGCGTTGAGCCGGACCACCCAGACGGCGGCGAAGAGCAGGATCACCGCGACGTTGGCGGCGGCGTGGCTGACCCCGACCCGCTTGGCGCGGGTGCCGGTCGGGATGGCCAGCAGGTCGAACGCGCCGGCCACGGCGGCCAGCAGACCGCCGATCAGGCCGACGGTGATGTTCCAGTACGCCACCTCGGCGAGGAAGTCGGGGCCGCCGACGGTGTCCACGATGTCGAAGATCGTCCCGGTGACGAAGAGCGCCACCGGGAACATCACCAGCATCGGGTGCACGGGGTGGCCCAGTGCCTTCAGTCGGCTCTCCATCCCCGCCTCCACGGTTTCGCATCCGGGCGCGCTGCGTGTGAGGCGGTACCCGTGGGGTCCGGGGGCAAACCTCGCGTGCGACACGCTCTCCTAGGCTGATGCCGGCGACGTCCGGCCTGCGTGCCGGCTCGCCACCATGGTCAACGGCCGCAGGGAGGTTCACGTGACGGTGGAGATCACTTCGCCCGAGGAACTGCGCGAGCTGCTGGGGGCGCCGATGCCCCGGGCGCTGGCCAAGGAGCGCACCGTGTTGCACGAGCGGGACCGGGAGTGGCTGGCCTCCTCGCCGTTCTGCCTGGTCGCCACCGCCGGCGCGGACGGCACCTGTGACGTCTCGCCAAAGGGCGACCCGGCCGGCTTCGTGCAGGTGCTGGACGAGCACACGATCGCCGTTCCGGAACGGCCGGGGAACCGGCGCGCGGACGGCTACCGCAACATCCTCGACAACCCGCACGTCGGGCTGATCTTCCTGATCCCCGGGCGCACCGACACGCTGCGGATCAACGGCCGGGCCCGGCTGGTGCGGGACTCGCCGTGGTTCGACCGGATGGTGGTCAACGGGCACCGCCCCGTGCTCGCGGTGGAGGTGACCGTCGAGCAGATCTTCTACCACTGCGCGAAGGCGTTCCTCCGCTCCGAGCTGTGGCGCCCGGAGACCTGGCAGCCGGAGGTGCTGCCGCCGCGCCCCCGGCTGATCAAGGAGGTCGAGGCGCCCGCGGAGAGCCTCGCCGACCTGGAGCGCCGCTACGGCCCGGATTACCTGAAGACCCTGTACGCCTGATCCTCCGGCCGTCCTCGGCGGGACGTTTCAGCCGTCGGCCGAGGGTACTGATTCTCCTGAACGGCCCACCGCGCGCTGCTTCGGCACCCGGGGAACCTCGGGCCGTGGGAAGGATGAGGATTCAATGGCTACCCGTGACGGCAAGGGCCGCGGCGCGACCGCGACCAAGAACCCGCCCGGCAACCAGACCCCGAACACCCCCGACATCAACGAGAGCGAGATCGCCCGACTGAAGGTCGACGAGCTGCGCGAGCGGCTCCGCTCCCGGGGCGTCCGCGAGGCCCCCGACATGCACCGTGACGACCTGGTGAAGGCTCTGGTCAAAAGCCTCCGCGAGGAGCCTTCCGGCAAGGCCGGCGCGGGCGGCGGCAAGGCCGGCGCGGGCTCGTCCGGCGGGGGCACGCGGACCGGTTCGCACACCTCCAGCTCGGTCCGGTACTCGCAGGAGATCACCTCCATCGACGACGAGCCGGAGCGCCCCGGTCGCAGCCTGGTCACCACAGACCACGACGTGATCCGCCGCTGGGCCGAGGCGCGCAAGGGCGTGCCGTGCACGGTCGACGGCAGCGAGCACGACGGGCACGCCGGCGTGCTGCGCCTCGACTTCCCAGCCAACGGCCGGGAGGGCCGGCTGACCGAGATCAGCTGGGACGAGTGGTTCCGCGCCTTCGACGCGCGGCGGCTCAACTTCATCTACCAGGAGGAGCGCTCCGACGGCCGGCAGAGCAACTTCTTCCGGCTGGAGAGCCCCGACCGTGCGGACGGCTGAGGCGTAGGCCGTGACGAGGGAGGACATCGCGATGACCACGAAGGTCGAGAAAACCATCGAGGTGCGGGTCCCGGTCCGCACCGCGTACAACCAGTGGACCCCAGTTCGAGGAGTTCCCCCAGTTCATGGGCGGGGTCAAGGAGGTGCGCCAGCTCGACGACAAGCGGCTGCACTGGGTCGCCCAGATCGGCGGCGTCAGGCGCGAGTGGGACGCGCGGATCCTGGAGCAGGTGCCGGACCGGAAGGTGGCCTGGGCGGCCACCGAGGGTGCCACGAACGCCGGCGCGGTCTACTTCGAGCCGGTCGGCGCGGATCGGACCGCGATCCGGCTCTCCCTGGAGTACGAGCCGGAGGGGCTGGTCGAGAAGGCGGGCGACGCGCTGCACATCGTGGCGAAGCAGGCCGAGTCGGACCTGGAGAGGTTCCGTTCCTTCGTGGAGGGCCGGGGCGCCGAGACCGGCGCCTGGCGCGGCGAGGTGAACGACGGGCTGGTCCCGGGCACGCCCGGTGTCGACGCCGCGGCGGCCTCCCGGGGTGACAGCGCGCCGACGGGGGCCAGGACAGCGACCGTACGACCACCGGCGAGCCCGAGTACGTGGTGACCGAGACTGAGGTGGTGGGCCCGGTGACCGAGCCGACCGGCGACCCGACCGGCACCGAGCCGGGTCAGCGGTTCTGACCGTCACGCCCGCACCCGCCGGGTGCCACGCAGCGATCAGCCCCCCTGCCGTCCACGGCGGGGGGCTGATCGCGTTCCGACCGGTCAGGACACCTTGAAGCTCCGGGCGGGGCTCCAGGCCTGCAGGTGGTCGCTGTCCGCCGGCTTGCGGACCCGGTACCAGTAGGTGCCGCGCGCGGCCGGCTTGATGGTGAACGAGTAGGAGCTGACCGAGGAGAGCTTCGTGCTCGCCACGTCCTTCCACACCCCGCCGACCGACCGCTGGAGATAGACGGTCTGCCCGGCCGGGTGTTCCGGGGTGACCGTGCCGGAGAGGGTCACCGAACCGCCGAGCGCGAACGAGGTCTTCGACAGCCGCGCGCTGAGGTACGGGGCCACCGACACCAGCTTCAGCGCGCTGGCCGCCCCGACGTGCGCCTGCCCGGTGGCCTTGTCGTTCGACCCGCGGAAGACCCACTTGTACTCGGTGCTGTATTCCGGCCGCAGCCGGGCGTACGTCAGCGAGCCAGTGCTGGTGGTGGTCACGCTGCCGAGGTAGGTGAACGTGGTGGTGCCCTTGCGCCGGGCGTGCAGCTCCACCGGCACCCCGGCGATGGGCGCCCCGGTGTCGGTGCGGACCAGCCGCCCGGTCAGCGTCACCTCGGCGGTGCCGTGGATCAGCGAGGTCGGGCTGCTGACGATGCTGGTGGCGGTGCCCGCCGCCCGGGCCGTGGACACCTTGCTGTAGTTGCCCGACTTGTCCCGCACCCAGCCGGCGAAGCTGTACGTGGTGCCCGGGGTCAGGTTGACCACGTACTGGCTGCCCGGGTGGACGGCGGTGCCGGCGGTGGGCGAGGCCGGCGGGGTGGTGCCGGCCGCCATCCGCACGATCACCTGGTCGTAGTCGGTGATCCGCGGCAGCCCCCAGCGCACGTCCACGCGCCGGTACCCGCCGATCGCCGCGAAGCCCCACAACGGCCCGGGCGGGAGGTCCTTCGTCTTGAAGGTGGTGGTGAACCGCTCGGTCTGGGTCACGCCGGCGGTGTCGGTCACCCCGTTGACCACGATCCGGTAGGGGTGGTTGTCGAACAACGGCTCCAGCGGCACGATCGTCACCACGTTGCCGGTGACTGTCCGGGTGGCCTGCACCGGATAGTCGCCGCGGCCGTCGAGCAGCTTGACCGTGGCCCCGGTGACCGACTCCGGCGCCACCGCCCGGGCGAACGTCACGCTCGGCCGGAGGGTGACCGGCTGGTCCAGGGCGAAGTCGGGCGGCGAGACGTCCCGCACCCAGATTCGCTCGCCGGCGGGGGTGGTGGTCCCGGCCGCGACGTCCGCGGGCTTCAGCACGTACGCGCTGGAGTGGCTGCCGTTGTTGTTGCGCACCGCGACGTAGTGCCGGCCGGCCTCCACGGTGGCGGTGAGCTGTTCCGTCCCGCTCTTGCCGGTGGCGTCGGCGGCGGCGAGCCGGCGCAGGTTTGCGTCGTAGAGGGTCATCGCCAGGTCGGGGTTGTGCGACAGGGCCGAGGAGTCCGACGGCCGGAGGGTGAGGGTGATCCCCTTGCGCATGGTGGCGTCGAAGCGGAACCAGTCGACGTCGCCGCCGGTGTTGATCCGATCCCAGGTCTCGATGGCGCCCATCGGGGTGGCCCGGACGGGCACGTCGTTCGGCTCGGCCGGGTACATCTCGGGCAGCGGCACGGCCAGCGACGTGCCGGTGCTGCCGACGGCCCGGAAGGCGTCCACCCAGCCGTAGCCGTAGTACGGGTCCAGGCCGCGCGGGCCGGCGTCCCGGGCGGTGGCGGTCAACCGCTCCCGGACCCGGTTCGGCGGGAAGTCCGGGTACTTCGTGCGGACCAGCGCGGCGATCCCGGACACCAGCGCCGCGGAGAAGGAGGTCCCGTCGACCACCGGGTAGGACTGGCCCAGGCCGGTGGAGTGGATGTTGAGCCCGGGGACGGTGAGGTCGAGCCAGTCGCCGTGCGAGCTGAAGTCGGTCAGGTTGCCGCCGTTGTCCGTCGCGCCGACGGCCAGGACCTCCGGGTACGCCGCCGGGTACTGGGCCGCGCCGGTGCCCTCGTTGCCGGCGGCGGCCACCACCACCGCGCCCTTGTCGTTGGCGTAGCTGATCGCTTCGTGCAGGGCGGGGTTGTCGTCCGGGCCGGCCAGCGACAGGTTGACCACCTTGGCACCGTGGTCGGCGGCCCAGGTGATGCCGGCGGCGATGTCCGAGTCGTACCCGATGCCGTCGGCGTCGAGGACCTTGACCGGCATGACCCGGCCGATCCAGGCGACCCCGGCGATGCCCTTGCCGTTGTCGGTGTTGGCGGCCGCGATCCCGGCCACCATGCTGCCGTGGCCGTTGTCGTCGACCGGCGCCGCGGCGGGGTTGAGCGCGTTCCAGCCGGGCACCGTGCGACCGACCAGGTCCTCGTGCCCGGTGTTCACCCCGGTGTCGACCACGGCGATGACCTGGCTGGTGGAGCCCTTGACGTAGTCCCACGCCTTCGGCAGCCGTAGCGCGTTCAAGGCCCAGAACTGGTCGTCGGCCATCGCGGGGTCGTTCGGCCGGGCGGCAGCGCGGCGCCGGTGGTCCAGCGTGGCGGTGGCGACGGCCGGGTCGGCGCGCAGGGCGGCCAGCAGCTCGGTCGCCGACCCGTCGGTCCGTACCTTGACGTAGCCGGTGCCTCGGACGGCGGAGTCGACGCGGGCGGCCCGGCGGGACAGGGCCGCGTCCCGCGCCGCCTTCGAGGCGCCCGGTTTGAACCTGACCAGGACGGCATGCGGGTCGAATCCCGTGCCGGCGTGCTCCGGGCGGGGCGATCGGATGGTGGTGGACAGGTCGGCTGACGGCGCGGCCTGGGCCGACACCACGGGCACGAGCGCGCCCGTGACGGCCAGGGTC
The DNA here is from genome assembly GCF_040654475.1 of Micromonospora sp. NPDC050686. Taxonomy (NCBI): domain Bacteria; kingdom Bacillati; phylum Actinomycetota; class Actinomycetes; order Micromonosporales; family Micromonosporaceae; genus Micromonospora; species Micromonospora sp. NPDC050686. Next base: position 178,812 of record NZ_JBFAID010000003.1, on the reverse strand, counting down.
AGCGCGGCCACCGCCGAACGGCGGAGCGCCATGGAAACCCCCGTCTTGCAGGTAAGACGATGAACAGAGTCTTGCAGCCGCCGTCCACCTGGGACAGCCCTGGATGGATGCGTTCGGCCCCCTGTCGCATTCACGACAGGGGGCCGAACGTGGAACGGGTCAGGAAACCTTGAAGCTGCGCGACGGGCTGTACGCCGTCGCGTGGTCCGAGTCACCCGGCTTGTAGACCCGGTAGGAGTACGTGCCCCGCGCCGTCGGCTTGATCGAGAACGAGTACGCGCTCGTCGACGACAACGCCTTGCTGGTCTGGGTCTTCCACACCCCGGACACGAGTCGCTGCAGATACACCGCCTGGCCCGCGTGCCCCGGGGCCACACTGCCCGACAGGGTCACCGTGCCACCCAACGGGAAGGACGTCTTCGACAGGTTCGCGTACACCACCGGCGCCACCGACACCGACCGCACCGCACTCGACACGCCGATGAACCCACCCGAACCGCGGTACGTCCACATGTACTCGACCGACCAGGACGGCTTGTGGGTGTACGCCACGTAACCCACGCTGTTCGACGTCACCGTCGCCACCCGGGTGAACGTCGACGTGCCCTTACGCCGAGCCATCAGCTCCACCGGCACGAACGCCACGGCCGCGCCGTTGTCCTTGCGCAGCACCTTGCCCGACACCTGCACGGTCTTGCCATACGACAGCGAGGTCACGCTGCTGGTGATGCTCGCCGAGGTGCCCGTAGCCCGGGCGGTCGCCACCGGGCTGAGCCGGCCGCTGCGGTCCTTGACCCAGACCGCGAACGCGTACGAGGTGCCGGCGGTCAGGTTCGACGCGGTGACCGAGGTGCCGGTGCCCGCGTACACCGAGGTGCCGGACGTGGGCGACGTCGGCGGGGTCGTCCCCGCCGCCATCCGCACGACCACCTGGTCCAGGTCGGTGAGAGCCGGCAGCGTCCAGCTCAGGGCGACCCCGCGGTAGACGCCCTTCGCCGTCAGCGCGGTGACCGCGCCCGGCGCGTTGTCGACGGTCCGGAAGATGCTGGAGTACGCCGCCGCCTGGGTCGCCCCGGAGGTGTCCCGCACCCCCTTGGCCACGATCCGGTACGGGGTGTTGTCCAGCAGCGGCTTCGTCGGCACCAGCGTCACGGTGGAACCGCTGAGCGTGGCGGTCGTCGCCACGGTCGAACCGGTCTTGCCGCTGACCAGCTTGACGGTGCCGGCGTTCACCGAGTCCGGCGCCACCGGGCGGGCGAAGGTGACCTTCGGCGCGGTGCTGAGCGCCTGCCCGCCGACGAACGGAGCCGGGGTCACGTCCCGCACCCAGAGCTGCTCGCCGCCCGGGGTGACCACCCCGGTCTCACCCGTGGAGGTGGTGAGAGAGTACGCGCGGGCGTCCCGGGATCCGTTGTAGTTGCGCACCGACAGGTAGTAGGTGCCGGCGTTCAGGGTGGCGGCGATGGTCTCCATGTCGCCGGGGCCGTAGGTGTCGACCTCGCTGATCAGCTTCAGGTCGGCGTCGTAGAGCGCGAGCACCGGGTCGGTGCTCTGGGCCACCGTGTCCACGACGGCCGGCGGGGTGACCCGGCCGACCCACATCTGCGGGGCGGCCAGCGAGAACCGGTACCAGTCGACGTCACCCTCGATGCCGATCGTGCCGGTCGCCGAGGTACCCAGCGAAGTGGCCCGGGCCGGGGTGTCGTTGGCGTCCCCGACCGACGGCGCGGTCAGCTCCGGGGCCCACCGTCCGCCCACCGCGGCGTACGCGTCGACCAGACCGTAGCCGTAGTAGGGGTCGATGCCCCTCGGGCCGGCGTCCCGGGCGGTCCACCGCAGCCGGTTCATCACGTCGGCCGGCTTCATCGTCGGGTACTTGGTGCGCACCAGCGCCGCGATGCCGGACACCAGCGGCGCGGAGAACGACGTGCCGGGGAGTTCGAACCAGTAGGAGGTGTTGGAGTCGTACCCGGTGGAGACGACGTCCCAGCCGGTAGCCGCGACGTCGACCCAGTCGCCGGATGAGCTGAAGTCGGTGAGCCGGGTGCCGTGGTCCGTGGCGGCCACCGCCAGGACCTCCGGGTACGCCGCCGGGTACTGCGGCGTGTCGTCGCCGGCGTTGCCGGCGGCGGCAATGACCACCACACCCTTGCTGTATGCGTACTTCACCGCGTCGCGCAGCACCGGGCTGTCGCCCGGGCCGCCCAGCGACAGGTTGATCACCTTGGCGCCCTTGTCGGTGGCCCAGGTGATGCCCCGCGCGATGTTGGAGTCGCTGCCGGTGCCCTGGCTGTTGAGGACCTTGACCGGCATGATCCGCGCGGTCCAGGCGGCGCCGGCGATGCCCTTGCTGTTGTTGGTGTTCGCCGCCGCGATGCCAGCCACCAGCGTGCCGTGACCGAAGTCGTCCTGGAAATCCGCGGTCGTGGTCTTGTTCGTAATGGCGTTGTAGCCGGGGACGGTCCGGCCGGTCAGGTCCTCGTGCGAGGTCCGCACGCCGGAGTCCAGCACGGCGATGACCTGGGCGGTGGAGCCCTTGCTGACGTCCCACGCCTGCGGCAGCCGCAACGACTTCAGGTAGTCCTGGTCGCCGTAGTAGTAGCCCGGGTCGTTCGGGTTGGCGGTGGCCTGCCGCTGGTAGTCCAGCGACACACTGGCAACGGCCGGGTCCTTGCCGAGCGCGGCCAGCAGCTCGGTGGCCGACCCGTCGGTCTGCACCTTCACGTAGCCGGTCCGCCCCACCTCGGAGGCGATCCGGGCGGCCCGGCGGGACAGCGCCTTGTCCTTCGCGGACCGGGCGGTGCCCGGCTTGAACTTGACGAGGACCGCGTGCGGGTCGTACGCGCGCTGCGCTCCCTTGCCGGGGCGCTCCAGGCGCGGCGACTGCTTGACGTCGAGCTTGTGGTCGGGTGACGGCGCGGCCTGGGCGGCGGACATCGCGGGGAGCATCGTCCCCGCGAGAGCCATGGCGAGCGCGGCCACCGCCGAACGGCGGAGTGCCAAGAAAACCCCCGTATAGGGCGGGCCCGGGATGGGCTCGTGAACCTCGTCGTCCCGGTGGGGCCGACGGATGACCGCATTTTGCCAGGCGTCGATCCCACCGGGCCAGCACCGAACGGCCAGTGTCCGACCTGGCCGTTGGGACGGTACCGTTCCGTCGCTCCCGAAGCGGGTCAGCGCAGGCCCGTCCACTCGGGAGCCAGCAGCGACCAGACCTCCGTGTCGTGGCGTACGCCCTGGTAGCGGAACTGCTCGCGGAGCGTGCCGTCGAGCCGCATGCCGAGCCGGCGGGCGACGTTGCTGCTGGCGGTGTTCTGCGGCCGGCAGTGCCACTCGACCCGGTGGATGCCCCGCACCCGGACCGCCCAGTCGACCAGCCGCGCCGCCGCCCGGGTGACCAGGCCCCGGCCCTGCCCGGCGGGCTCCGCCCAGCAGCCGATCTCGCAGGTGCCGGCGGCGGCGTCGAAGGCGACGAACATGACCCCGCCGACGAGGGTGCCGTCGAGCCAGATGCCGTACAGCCGGCCGGCGTCTCGGGCGGCGAGGTCGGCGTACCGCTGGAGGGTGGCACGGGCCGAGTCGAGGTCGGTGCTCCGGCTGGCCCACGGGATCCAGGGGTCCACGGTGGCTCGGGCCCGGTCCATGTGGGCGAGGTACTCCTCGGCCTGCCACGGCTCCAGGGGGCGCAGCTCGGCCCCGTCGTGCAGGGTGATGGCGAACATCCGCGCACTCTATGCGACCCGGGTGGCGCCTTCCGGACGGTCGGCCTGGTCAGCCGCCGGCCGCCGGTGGACCGTCCGGCCAGTAGTCGACGCAGACGCGGCACCGCCCGAGGTCGGAGCAGTGGACCCGGTGGCGGGGGCAGCGGACCTCACCGTCCTCCGGGCCGGGCCACGGGTACGCCCTGGACGGCGCGGCCACCGGGGGCGGCTCGAACGATGCGACGATCCGCCAGGTCGAAGCCGACCGTGCCGGACCCGACCAGGTTCTGGTCGTGCCAGGCGAACCACTGCGCGAGCGCCCGTTCCCACGGCTCGCCGGCCAGGTCGGAGAGGGCGAACTGGAGCAGCGACTGGAAGGCGTCGGTCGCGCCGTTGCCGAGCCGCAGGTGGCTGCCGCCACCGGAGAACCGGTTTCCCATCAGTGCCAGACGCCCGGCGGGTGCGGCGGAAGGCGCAGCTCGGCGAGCACTCCGAAGTGGTCGCTCGCCCACACCCCGTCGACCGGCTCGGCGAAGACCAGCCGGCAGTCCGCCACGTCGAGGGTCGGGCCGTGCGCGCCGCACCGGACGAGCACGTAGTCGATCCGCCGGCCCCGGTCCAGCGGCATCAGCCCCGCCCGGACCAGCGGATTGTCCGGCGAAAAGGTGTGCCCCGGCTCGTCGCCCCGGACCGCCGCCCAGCAGTCCTGGTAGCAGACGCTGACATCGGCCAGCGACTGCCGGCCGGTCCAGAACCGGACGCTGGCCGCGTCGGGCGCCGCGTCGAAGTCGCCCAGCACCACCACGTGCGGCTCGGCGTCCGGGCCGTGCGGGTCGACCCGTTCGGGCCGCCGCTCGGCGACGACCTGCTCAAGGTATCGGGCTGTCCGCACCGCCTGCAGTTCCCGCTCGTGCTCGGCGTCGTACTGCCAGGTCGGCTTGTAGTGGGCGACGATCACCGGTCCCAGCGGCGGCGGCACCGCCACCTCCACCACGACGGCGGCACTCCACGGCAGGGCGGCGGTGCGCGGCGTGACGTGCAGGTCGAGCACCCCGACGGTACGCATCGGCCACCGGCTGGCCAGCACCGCACCGACCCCGTCGGCCGACCGGCCCGGGTGCGGCACGAGATGATGCTCCGGCCCGAGCAGCCCGCCGGCCTCGTCCGCCTCCCCGCCGCCGGCCACCTCCTGCAACGCCACCACGTCCGGCCGCAACGCGCGCAGCCCCTCGATCAGCACCGACCGGCGGCGCGGCCAGTCGGCGAAGAACGGCGCGAGCGTGTTCAGCGTGAGCACCCGCAGGGTGGCCTCCGACATTCCGCCATCCTTGGCCCGTTGCCGTGCTCCGGCAACCGGACGGCGCGGACGCCTCCCCCGCCGCCGGCTAAATCCCTGGTCGACCGGCTGGCGCGGCAGCGATGATTGCGGCCATGGCCACCACCGGATTCACCATGGGCGCGCTCGACGGTTCACGGGGTGGCAATGCCGCCTCGATCCACGCGACGGCCCGCGCCCTGGCGAGGGTCGAGGCGGCCGTGGCCGTGGTGCTCGTCGAGGGCATCAGCGACCAGATCGCACTGGAGACGGCCGCGGCGGGCCGGGGCCGTGATCTCGACGCGGAGCGGGTCGTGATCGTGCCGATGGGTGGGGCGCACGCGATCGGCCACTTCCTGACCCGGCTGGCACCCCTGGGCAGCCGGGTACGACTCGCCGGCCTGTGCGACCTGCTGGAGGAGGAGCTATTCCGGCGCGCACTGGAGGCGACCCGGGTCGGCTCACCCCGTACGCGCGCCGACCTGGAGCGCCTCGGGTTCCACGTCTGCGTCAAGGATCTGGAGGAGGAGCTGATCCGCGCCCTGGGCGCCGCGGAGGTGGAAGCGGTCCTCGACTCGCAGGGCGATCTCCGCTCGTTCCGCTCGTTCCAGAGCCAGCCCGCCTGGTCCGGCCGGGATCCCGAAGCGCAGCTGCACCGGTACCTGCGCAGCAGCTCGCGCCGCCACCAGCGCTACATCCGGCTGCTGGTCGAGGCGGCAGTCGACCGGCACGCGCTGCCACGGCCGCTCGACGCGCTGCTCACGGCCGTCTGACCACCTGACGGCGGCTCCGGTGCTGGCCTGGGATCCGCCTGCCGATCGGCCACGTCACCTCAGGTCGCCGTCACCATCCACAGGTGACCGTCGGGGTCGGCGAAGGTGGCGATGTAACCCCACGGTTGCTCGGCCGGCGGGGTCACTACCGACGCCAACGGCGTGGGGCGTGACCTGGGCTCACGTGCGACACCCTCAGCCAGGCGGTCGCACCCGATAAATCCGGCGACGCCGATGGGCGTCCCCGCCATACTGGCCGACGTGCAGGAGGTCGAGGTCGTCGTCGCCCACAGCGAACGCGCGACCCTGCGCGTCGGCGACGTGTTCCTGAAGATCGACGCCGACCAGACCCGTACCGACGTCGAGGTCGAGGCGATGGCCATCGCGCCGATCCCGACGCCGACGGTCCTGTGGCGAAAGCCGCCCGTGCTCGCGCTCGCCGCCCTCCCAGGGCGGGCCCTCGGCCACCTCGGCGAGCCGTCGACCGCGTCGCCGGCGGCGTGGGCCGCGGCGGGCGCCGCCGTACGGATGCTGCACGACGCGCCGCTGCCGCCATGGCCCGGTCGAAGCCTCGACGAGTTGGCGTCCCGCCTCGACGGTGAATGCGGGTGGCTCGTCACGAACGGCGTCCTTCCCACCGACCTGGTGACACGAAACCGCCGGATTGCCGAGGCTGCGCTCCGGCCGTGGACACCGGTGTTCACCCACGGCGACCTGCAGATCAGCCACGTGTTCGTCGACGGTGCCGAGATCACCGGCGTCATCGACTGGTCGGAGGCGGGCCGGGGTGATGCCCTGTACGACCTAGCCATCCTGACGCTCGGACACGAGGAGCACCTCGGCGACGTCGTCGCCGGCTACGGCACCGACGTCGACCTAGAGGTGATCCGCGCGTGGTGGTCGTTGCGAAGCCTGCTGGCGATCCGTTGGCTGGTCGAGCACGGCTTCGACCCGTCCGCCCCGGGCTGCGAGGTCGACGTGCTGAAAGCCCGGATGTGACGCTGTGGTCGGCCGCTCGGCGCGCACGCTGGACAGCGGAGGCGCCGCCGCGGCGGCCGGCGCTACTCCTCCGCGGGCGAGGCGTGAAACCAGCGCCGGGACGATGCGGGCACCAGCAAGAGACCGACGACAACGGACGCACCGACGACCTGCAACAGCCCTGACGCATCAGCCCTGGTGATCGCGATGACGCCGTACCCGACGCTGGCGGTCGAGAACACGGTTGTCCAGAACCGGGCCCGCCCGCTACCCCGCCACAGGCCGTAGGCCAACGCCAGGAGAAGCAGGACCCCGATCAACCCGGTGGCCATGGACGGACCGCTCGTCAACATCATCGACGCCGGGAGCGCGGCCGCCACGAGCAAAATCACGGAGGCGACGACGACCGGCACCGGAACCCGTCGCTGACTCTGCTCGATCATCGGCTCATGGTAGGCGTCGTCCACCCGGTCCACTAGCTCCCGCCGTTTGCTGCAAGCACGTGCCGGTGGCTGCCCATGCCCGTGCTGTCACCGGCTGTGGTCCCGTCCATGGCATGATCGCTGGCCGTGCGCCCCAAGCGTGTTCTGCTGATGGTGGCCGTCACAGCCAGTGCGCTGTCGGTCCTGGCGGCGCTGGTCTCCGCCCAGAGACCCTCTACTCAATTTGGTCTCGCCGCAACAGCCGCGCTGGTCGGGTACGTGCTGCTCGCCGATCCGGCAGTGCGGCGCCTACGTCCGGCGCTGGCTGCCGGCATCGGGCTGTCCGCAGTACTCATGGCGGTGGAACTCTGGTGGCTCCCGGAGCAAGCCGACGTCCGCTGGTTCACGCCCTTTTACGCGCCGCTGGACGGTAGTGGCCCCTCCGTGGGGCCGGTCCAGATTCCGCCGGCCATGCTCGACCAGTTGCGGCAGATGATTGACCAGGAGCGGTTCAACGCCGTCGGGCTGCTGCTCGGGGTGGTCTGTCTCGCGGTTGCGGTGGTTGCCCTGCCGGTTCGGCAGCAACCGAAGGCCGCTGAGTTGGCGAGATTCGTCGCCGTGCTGCTGCTCGCCGTGGTCGGTGCGAACCTCTGGTCCCGGATCGACGGCGCCCCATTGCTCGGCCTGCTCGGGGCCGGGTGGCCGGCGTTCCTCGCCATCCTGATGGCGGCGTGGGTGGTGGCACTGTCAGGCGCACGCGCTGGCCGGGCTGCCCTCATGCCACTCGGGGCGCTGCTGGTCGCGGTGTCCACGGCCGTCGCCTTAGAAGACCTCACCGGCACCTGGTTGACCTGGTGGGAATTCTCGAACGGCAATGACCATGTCATGGTGGAGGCTGCGGTCGCCGTATCGGTCGCCAGTTCGGCAGATGTTTCGGCGGCCATCTCGGTGGATTTGTCGGGGGCGGTGCGGACCGCCATGGCGCTCGCCGGGCCCGCGTTGCTAGCGGTCGGTGCCCTGAGGGCTTCCCACGACGCGGGTTGATTACGAAAGCGAGCCGGACACGGATGGCGGAGCGCCACGTGGCGGGCCGCGACACAACACCAACTTCCGTTCGCGGTCTTCGCGCCGGCTGGGGCATCGGTCGGGCTGGCGGGCCTGACTCCGCACGACCTGCGCCACACGGCGGCGAGTCTGGCCGTGGCGGCGGGCGCCAACGCCAAGGCGGTACAGGACTGTTCAAGGATTCGACCCGCCAGCGGCGACGTGATCGACCTCGGGAAACGGCGAAGCCCAGGCCGTTGACCTGGGCTTCCGTGCCGAGCCGCCTGACGGAATCGAACCGTCGACCTACGCATTACGAGTGCGTCGCTCTAGCCGACTGAGCTAAGGCGGCAACGATCGTCAAGTGTACGGCACACCGCCGCCACCACCGAACGGGATCCCCCCGCCCGCCGATCCGGACAGCGCGGCTGCTGAAGTCATTCGCCGGACACCGTTCGCGTTCCGCCCGGCGTACGCTGCCGCGGGTGACCGACGATCGCGTATCGGCCGGCAGTCCCGACCAGCCCGACGCCGCACCCGGGCAGGGTCGGCCGGACGTCGAGGCACCCCGGGCTGCCCGCCGACCCCGCAGCACCGATCCGCTGGAGCTCGGCTTCACCCCGCGCAAGCCGGTGCCGTGGCTGGCGCCGCTCCTGCTGATCAGCACCGGCATCCGTACGCTGCTGGCCCTGCTGTTCGGGGCGTACCTTGACAAGCGGGAGCTGCAGAACGCGCTCGACGCCCGGATCGGCCGGCAGGTGGGGCCGGACGGCGGGCTGTGGTTGGACTACGTGGCCGACCTGGGCGACGGGTTCAACGCCACCTATTCCATCGCCTACCTGCTGGCCCAGCCGGAGCTGACCGTGGACGGCCACCGGCTGCCCCGGGCGCAGACCCTGGTGATGGGCGGTGACCAGGTCTATCCGTCGGCCGCGTACGAGGCGTACGAGGACCGGTGCAAGGGGCCGTACCAGGCCGCGCTGCCGGTGGCCCCGCCCGAGCGGCCCACGCTCTTCGCGGTGCCGGGCAACCACGACTGGTACGACGGGTTGACCGCCTTCCTGCGGCTCTTCGTCCGCTCCCGGGACCGCAACTTCGGCGGCTGGACCACCGGGCAGTCCCGCTCGTACTTCGCGGTGGAGCTGCCCGCGGACTGGTGGCTGATCGGCCTGGACGACCAGTCCGGCTCGTACCTGGACGACCCGCAGCTCAGCTACTTCGACGAGGTGGCCCGCAAGCTCACCCCGCGGAGCCGGGTGATCGTGGCGGTGCCGGCGCCGACCTGGGTCAAGGCCGCCGACCACCCCACCGCGTACGACTCGGTCGACTACTTCATCCGGACGATCATCGCCCCGACCGGGGCGCAGGTGCGGCTGCTGCTCTCCGGGGACCTGCACCACTACGCCCGGTACGCCGGCCCCGACCGGCAGCTCATCACCTGCGGCGGCGGTGGCGCGTACCTCTACCCGACGCATGAGTTGCCGGAGCGGATCGAGGTGCCGCCGCGGGACACCCTCGCCCGGCGGGCCAGCCGCACCCGCCCGTACGACCTGGCGGCCTGTTATCCCGACCGGGCCCGCTCCCGGCGCTACGGCTGGGGAATCCTCGCCCGGCTGCCGTTCCGCAACCCGGGCTTCGCGACCCTGCTCGGCACGCTGCACACGCTGCTGATGCTGGCGATGGCGGGCGTGGCCACGAACCGGGCGGGCACCAGCGAGCAGCGGCTGTTCAGCGTACCGTTGATGATCATGCTGGTGGTGGCGCTGCTCGGCGCCGCCTTCTTCGCCAAGCCCCCGAGTGCCGGCGGCAAGCGGCACGCCCGGCACTGGATCCTCGGCGTCAGCCACTGCCTGGCGCACCTGGCGCTGGCCGCCGCCGGCACCTGGGCCTGGCTGAGGCTGCCGTTCTACGAGTGGCCCTGGCCGCTGCCGGCGGTCGCCGCCGCGGTCGTGTACGGGCCGGTACTCGGGCTGGTCGCCGCCGAACTGGTGGCGGCGTACCTGCTGGTGGCCGGTTCGTTCGGGGTGAACGTCAACGAGCTCTTCGCCGGCCAGGGCATCGAGGACGCGAAGGCCTTCCTCCGCCTGCGCATCGACCCCGACGGCACGCTCACCATCTATCCCGTGGCCGTGGACCGGGTCTCCCGCGACTGGCAGGTCAACCCCGACCAGACCCCGCACGCTCCCTGGCTGCTCCCCAAAACCCCCCTAACCCCCCACCTGGCCGAACCCCCCATCACCCTCCACTGACCATCCACCTCGTTGATCATGAAGTTTGCGTCTCGAAACGCGGCCGGACAGACGCAAACTTCATGATCAACCACAGGCCCCCGGGGGGAGGGGGAGGGGGGCGGGGAGGGGTGGGGGTTAGTGGGGGTAGTGCTGGTCGTGGGCCTGGCGGGGGGCGCAGACGGAGGCGCGGGAGCAGGCGCAGCGGGAGCCGTCGGCGTCCAGGCGCACCGTCACCGTGTCCCTCGGGACGCTGTGGCCGACCACCTTGCCGTCGCCCTCGGGAGTGCCCACCCGGCTGCCGATCGGCGGCGCGGACTCCTGGAAGCGCTGGTACAGAGGGTGCTCGTACTTGAGGCAGCACATCAGCCGGCCGCAGGCGCCGGAGATCCGCAGCGGGTTGAGCGGCAGGTCCTGGTCCTTGGCCATCCGGATGGTGACCGGCTCGAAGTCCTTGAGGAACGTGGCGCAGCACAGGTCACGCCCGCAGGAGCCGATGCCGCCCTGCACCCGGGCCGAGTCACGGGCCGAGAGCTGACGCAGCTCCACCCGGCAGTGCAGGGTCGCCCCCAGGTCGCGGACCAGGGACCGGAAGTCGACCCGGTGCGGGGCGGTGAAGTAGATGGTGGTCCGTTCCCCGCCACCGCCCTCGACCTGGCCGAGGACGTGGTCCACGGCCACCACCTTCATCGGCAGGCCGTGCTCCCGGATCAGCCGCTTCGCGGCGACCTTGGCGTCCGCCTTGCGCCGGCGCAGCAGCTCGTCGCGGCGCAGGTCGTCCTCCTGCGCCAGGCCGGCCAGCCTGGGGAAGCCGTCGGTGTCCTCGGTGACCCACTGGGCGGCCCAGACGCACTCGGCCACCTCCGGCCCCTCGTCGGTGGGCACCAGCACCTTGTCGCCCACCTGCGGGCGCAGCTCACCGGGGTCGAGGTAGTAGAGGCGCCCGTACCGGTTGAAGCTGACCGCGCAGAGCATGCCCATGGCCTCACCCTACGTCGCCGGTCCGACCGCGGCGCGCCGGCCGTCGCCGGGTGGTCACCGCGCGCGACGGTCCACCTCCGTCGGCCCGGCGCCGGCCCGGTCGTGCGGTCCTGCCTCGCCCGGGCGGGTCAGCGGCCGATCCGGGTGCCGGCGCCGCTCCAGCGCGGCCCCGCCTCCGCCACCGGCCGCCAGGTCGACTCGGCCAGGCTGGGCGACCACTGGCGCAGCAGCGTCTCGGCCCCGTCGTACGCGACGCTGAGCACCGCCAGCACCCGGGCGGCGATCACCGCGGCCTCGGCGACTCCGGCGCGACCGGCGGCCGTGGCGCCACCGGCGGACGCATCGACCGTGGCGCCACCGGGGAACGCACCCGCCGTGGCCGCGCCCGGCCGGGTCGCCGCGACCACCGCCACCGCCTCGGTGCAGCGGAGCACGTCGGCCAGCGCCCGGGCCACCGCCAGCCGGCTGCCGGTCACCCAGTCGGCGAGCGCGTCGGCATAACCGGCGGTCGCCTCCATCCGGCCGACCAGGCTCTCCGGCCCCTCGTCGAGGTGGCGCAGCAGGGTCGCCCGGGCCTGGTCGTAGTGGGCCGCGGCCGGGCCGGCCCAGAGGCCCGGATCGGTCAGCGCGGCGGACGCGTCGTCGTACCCCTGGACGAGCCGGCGCACCGCGTCGCCGGCGGAGGCCAGCGGCGCCGAATGGAGGTCGAGGAAGGCGCGCAGCGCGTCGCCGGGGAGCACCTGCATCCGGCGCAGCAGCGGCCAGACCGGGTGCCCCTCCGGCACGCCGGCGGCGAGCAGGACGTCGACCCGGCGCAGCAGGTCCAGCCCGGGTTCGGCGAGCCGGTCCAGGGCGTCCATCAGGCCTCCCTGCTCAGCTGGCGGCGGGCGGCGTCGTCGGTGTCGGCGTAGCGGTCGGCGGCGGCACGGACGGCGGCCGCGGCGGCGGCGAGCCGGGCCGCGGCGGCGGCCGCCTCCCGGGACCGGTCGCCGGTGGCCTCGGCCCAGCGCCGGTGCAGGGCCCGCCCGATCTCGCCGGGACGGCCGGGCGCGTCCGCGCCGAACGCCGGGTGGGCCGGGTCGGTGGCCGTGACGGTGTGCGCCAGCGTGGTCAGGGTGTCGCTCGCCTCGTCGAGCCGCGCGGCGAGGGCGCGCAGGGCGTCCATCTCAGGCCCCCGCGAGCGGACGGTAGGCGGCGAAGGTCTCGTTGTGCAGCTTTTCCCGGGCCCACTGGGCGGCGTCCGCCGCGGCGGTCACCGCGGCCTGCACCGAGCCGGCCACGTCCCGTGGGCTGCGGGAGTGCAGGGGGCCGAGGAACCGGACGTCGGTGATCCGGCCGCCGGCGGTCACCACCACCTCGACCAGCCCGTCGGGCGAGCGGACGGTGACCTCCACGGTGGACACCGCCTGGTCGAACTCGGCCTGCAGGGACTCGATGCGGCGGTAGCGCCGCACCGCCTCCTCGATCCAGGCCTCGTCGATCTCCCCGCGCGGCATCGGCGGACTCCTCCCGGCAGGCCCTCACTGAGCGTCCCGCCACGATCACCGTGGCGTCACCGGACCGTACCGCACCGGAATCGAGGCTGTCGATGCCCTGTGGACAGCGGCCCCGGCGCCGCTCAGCCCCGCCAGAGGGCGAGCATCATGGCCTCCACCGCGATCCGCGGCTTGACGTTCGCCTCGATCGCCGACCGGCACTCCAGCACGGCCTCCAGCCGGCGCAGCGACCCCTCGGCCGCCCACTTCTGCGCCCCGGCGGCGGCCACGGCGGCGGTGTCGGTGTGCACCGGTGCGACCGGCGCGCGCAGCGCCGTGGTCAGCGCGTCCCGGTAGAACCCGGCCAGGTCGACCAGGGCCCGGTCCAGGGCGTCCCGCTGGGCGCGGGTGGCCCGCGACTTCTGCCGCCGTTCCAACTCCTTGAGCTGACCGGCCGCGCCCCGGGCCGCACCGGCCGCGCCACGCCCGGTGCCGCCCGCGCCGAGCGCGGTCTGCAACGCCGCCCGTTCCGCCTCGTCGCTCTCGGCGACCGACGCGACGGCCTCCGCCTCGGCCGCCTCGATCAGCGCGGACGCCGCGTCGAAGGCGGCACCCACCCCGGTCAGCCGGCGGGGCACCGCGAGCACCGCGTCCCGGCGCTTGCGCGCCTCCGGGTCGCGGGCCAGCCGCCGGGCCCGACCGACGTGGCCCTGCGCGGCGGCCGCGGCCCAGGCCGCCACGTCCGGGGCGATCCCGTCCCGCCGGACCAGCACCTCGGCCACCGCGGCGGCCGGCGGCTGCCGCAACGGTACGAGCCGGCACCGCGACCGGATGGTCACCGAGACGTCGTCCGGGTGGGTGGACGGGGCGCAGAGCAGGAACACCGTCCGCGGCGGAGGCTCCTCGACCGCCTTGAGCAGCGCGTTGCCGGCCGCCTCGGTGAGCCGGTCGGCATCCTCGATGATCACGATCTGCCACCGGCCGCCGGTCGGGGTGCTGGCCGCGCGCAGCACCAGCGCGCGCATCTCGCTCACCCCGATGGAGAGCCCCTCCGGCACCACCAGCCGGACGTCCGCGTGGGTGCCGGTGAGGGTGGTGTGGCAGCCGGCGCACTCGCCGCAGCCGGTGCCGTCCCGGCACTGGAGCGCCGCGGCGAAGGCCCGCGCGGCGACCGAACGGCCGGAGCCGGGCGGGCCGGTGAAGATCCAGGCGTGGGTCATTCCGCCGCCGACGTCGCCGGCCCGCTCCTCGCCGGCCGGGTCGGCGGCGCGCAGCACCGCGGCGGCCGACGCGGCCGCGTGGCGCAGCGTGTCGACCGCCTCGTCCTGCCCGACCAGGTCGGCGAAGACGTCCGGCATCAGGTCCGGCGCTCCAGCGTCACCAGCTCCGCCTCGGATAACTCCGGCTGCACCGAGGTGTCCGGGCCCTGGGCGGGGCGCGGGTGCACGATGCCGGCCGGGTCGGCGAGGAACTCGTCCACCCGGCGGCCGACCAGCTCGGCGATCTCCTCGGCCGGGCGGGACGCGTCCAGCACCAGGTAGCGCTTCGGGTCGTTGGCGGCCAGGTCGAGGAAGGCGTACCGGACCCGCTCGTGGAAGGCGAGCGACTCCGCCTCCAGCCGGTCGGCGCCCTGGTTGCGGGCCGCCACCCGGGACAGGCCGGTGCGCGGCTCGACGTCGAGGAGCACCACCAGGTCGGGCTTGAGCCCGCCGGTGGCCCAGGAGGAGAGCCAGGAGACCTCGTCGACCGGCAGCGTACGGCCGGCGCCCTGGTAGGCCAGGGACGAGTCGACGTACCGGTCGCTGACCACGACCGCGCCCCGGATCAGCGCCGGCCGGACCACGGTGGCCACGTGGTGGGCCCGGTCGGCGGCGTAGAGCAGCGCCTCGGCCCGGGGCGAGGGCGCCTCGGCGCCGGCATTGTCCAGCACCATCGAGCGGATCCGCGCGCCGACCGGGGTGGCCCCGGGCTCGCGGGTCACCACCACGTCGCGGCCCAGCCCGCGCAGCCGGCCGGCGAGCGCCTCCAACTGGGTGGACTTGCCGGCACCCTCGCCGCCCTCGAAGACCACGAAGAGCCCGGCGGAGACGAACGGCTCGGCCGGCAGCAGCGGGCGACCCCGGATCGAGCCCCAGAGGTCGGCCAGGACCGGCACGCCCTTCTTGTCGTCCATCTGCCCGAACGCGCTGATCCCGGCGAAGATCCCGGCGGCGCCCGCGACCAGCAGCAGCAGCCGGGTGGAGGAGACGGAGATGCCGAGGTCGGCGATGGTGAGCTGGCGCGAACCGCCGACGCCGACCAGGACGCTGCTCAGCGCCAGCGCCAGGATCAGCACCAGCCGGGTGCCGATCTGCACCACCGCGAAGACCCGCCCGCGCACCTCGTCGGCGACCTCGCCGCCGAGCAGCGTGGTGCCGGCCAGGAAGGCCATTCCGGCGCCGGCGCCGACCAGGATCGCGCCGAGCATCGCCATGGACAGGTGGATGGCGAAGGCGAGCACGAGCACCGAGGCGCTGGCCAGCACGATGCTCATGCCGAACCAGCGGCGGCGGGACATGTCCCGCACGATCATCGGGCCGAGCCCGATGCCGAGCGCGAGGCCGACGAAGATCGCGCCGAAGAGCAGGTAGAAGGCGGCGTCGCCGGCGCCGAGCGAGGCGGCGAAGAACTTCGCCGTGCCGATCACGATGCCGCCGCCGGCGAACGCGCCGAAGATACCGAGCACCAGGCCGCGGACCAGCGGGGTCTGGCCGATGTACCGCCAGCCCTCGGCGAACTGGCGGAACATGCTCTGCTCGGTGCGCTCCGCCTCGCCGCGCTGGGCGTAGCTGATCTCCTTGATCCCGAGGGCCACCACCAGCGCGGTGGCCAGCCGGGAGAACGCGTTGAACCAGAGCGCGAGCTGGGCCGGCTCGGCCCAGCCGGGCATCTCGCCGCCGGTGGCGCCCCGGACGCTGCGGTCCAGCACGGCCAGCCCGACGGCGGCGGCCACCGGGGTCAGCCCGTACGTGGTGATCAGGGTGAGCTGGTTGGCCGCCTCCAGCCGGGCACGCGGGATCAGGTTGGGGACCGCGGCCTCCTTGGCCGGGATCCACAGCAGGGTGATCGTCTCGATCAGGAAGGTGGCGATCGCGGCCCAGCCGACCACCAGGCCGCCCGGGGCGCCGGTGAGGGCGTAGAGCGGGATGGACGCGAAGAGCACGAACCGCAGCAGGTCGCAGATGACCATCGTCCAGCGCCGGTCGAACCGGTCGGCGAAGACGCCGGCCACCGGGCCGAGCAGCAGGGCGGGCAGCAGCCGGATGGCGATCACACCGCCGAACGCGGCGCCCTGCGCGGTGCTGCCGGAGACCTGCGCGGCGGCGAAGACGGAGGTGGCGAGCAGGCCGAGCCAGTCACCGAAGGAGGCCACGCCGAGCACGATCCAGAGCCGGCGGAACGGCCGGATGCGCAGCACCGAGCGGATCGCGGTGGCACCCGAGCGGTCGGCCTGGGCGCTGCCCCCGCCGGGCTGCCGGGCCTCGGCGCCGGCCGAGGTGTCGTCGAGGTCCGGGTGGGCGTGGCCGTCCGCCGCGCGTCGGTCCGCCGACCCCGCGGGCTGCGGACCCGACGGCGACACGCCGGACGACTCGCCGTTCTGCTGGCTTTCGATGGCCGTACCTCCACGTGCCGGCCCAACGTTGGGCACCCCCGGTGGAACACTCTAGTCCCGCGGTCGGGATGTTCCCCGTCCACGACATCCTGCTCGCCGAGCCTAGGCCGCCGGCACCAGCCGGCGCAGCCCGGACAGACGCGAGGGGATTTCGCATTCACTCCCAGACAGTTAGCGTGCAGACGTGGTGACCCACACCGAGCAACTCCGGCGGCGCCTGGACGCGGCGACCGCCCACCTCGACCCGCCGTACGCGGTGGTCGACCTGGCCGCCTTCGACGCCAACGCCGCCGCGCTCGCCGAGCGGGCCGGCGGCAAGCCGATCCGGATCGCCAGCAAGTCGCTGCGGTGCCCCGAGCTGATCGCCCGCGCGCTGGCCCGGCCGGGCTGGCGCGGCGTGATGGCCTTCACGCTGCCCGAGGCGCTCCGGCTGGTCGAGGCCGGGGTGACCGACGACGCGCTGGTGGCGTACCCGACCGCCGACCGGGGCGCGCTCGCCCGGCTGGCCGCCGACCCGGCGCTGGCCGGCGCGGTGACGCTGATGGTCGACGGGACCGAGCAGCTCGACCTGATCGACGCCGAGTGCCCCCCGGGGCGGCGCCCGCCGCTGCGGATCTGCCTCGAACTCGACGCCTCCTGGCGGCCACTGGGCGGTCGGGTGCACGTGGGCGTGCGCCGCTCACCGGTGCACAGCGCCCGGGCGGCCGGCGCGCTGGCCGCCGCCATCACCGGCCGGCCGGGCTTCCGGCTGGTCGGCCTGATGGCGTACGAGGCGCAGATCGCCGGCCTGGGTGACGCCCCGCCCGGCCAGGCGGCGTACGGGGCCGCGATCCGGCTCGCCCAGCGCGGCTCGTACCGGGAACTGCTGGCCCGCCGGGGCGCGGCGGTGGCCGCGGTACGCGAACACGCCGACCTGGCGTTCGTCAACGGCGGCGGCACCGGCAGCCTGGCCGCGACCAGCGCGGATCCCGCGGTCACCGAGGTCACCGCGGGATCGGGCCTGTACGGGCCGACGCTGTTCGACGCGTACCGGGCCTGGCGGCCGACCCCGGCCGCGTTCTTCGCCTGCGCGGTGGTCCGGCGCCCGGGGCCGGGCCTGGCCACCGTGCTGGGCGGCGGCTGGATCGCCTCCGGCCCGGCGGCGGCGAGCCGACTGCCCCGGCCGTGGCTGCCGGCGGGGCTGAAGCTGCTCGGCGCCGAGGGGGCCGGCGAGGTGCAGACCCCGCTGGCCGGGCGGGCCGCGGCCGACCTGCGCGTCGGCGACCGGGTCTGGTTCCGCCACGCCAAGGCCGGCGAACTCTGCGAGCACGTCAACGAGCTGCACCTGGTCGACGGCGACGCCGTCGTGGCGACCGTGCCCACCTACCGGGGCGAGGGTCACGCGTATCTGTGAGCGGCGGCGGGGCTCCCGGCGCACCTCGGGCGCCCGCCGCCCTGGTCCTGCCCGGTCGCACCCCGGGCTCCCCCGCGTCGCCGCCGGCTTGCGGCCGGTGGCGGACCCCGCTCAGTTGGACTGACCGGCCTCGGTCCTGGTGTCGACCTGGCGATAGAGGTACTCCCGGATCAGCGCCTTCGCCTCGATCAGGACCCGGGCGTCGCCCTCGGGCCGGCGGCGGAACGCCAGCTTGATCAGGGCGTCGGCCGCCTCGACGGCGATCTCCAGGTGGAACCGGAGGTCGGGCACGTCACGCAGGCCGAACCGTTCGGTCAACACCCGGGCCAACTGGTCGGCGATCACGCCGTTGTTGTCGCGCTGCTCGTCGAGCAGGTGCAGGTCGACCACGTCGCCGAAGTGCAGGGTACGGAAGCCGGGGACGGTGCGGTGCATCGTGATGTACTCGTCGATGCCCGCGTCGACGCCGTCCCACCAGTGGGTCAGGTCGTCGGAGGCGAACCGCTCGTCGAGCCGCTGCAGGTAGGACTCCATGGTGCGCAGGGTCAACGCCTGGACGATCGCCCGCTTGTCCGGAAAGAACTGATAGACCGACCCGATCGCCACCTCGGCCCGCTCGGCGAGCAACGTCGTGGTCAGCCCCTCGTAACCGACCTCGTCGACGAGCTCCGCGCAGGCGTCCAGCATCCGCTGGACCCGCGCGACACTTCGACCCTGCACCGGAACGCGGCGCAGCGGTCCGGTCGTGGCGGCTGGTGTGGACACTCGGCGCCACCCCCCTTCGACGGATGAACATATCTGCACGTCACGAGTCCGTGACTACCGGTACTAACGATCGGACCCCGATTGCGGTATTTACCAGGCACAACGTTCCTGATATGAAGGCAGTTCACATTCATGTCGAGGAGGGTCGATGGCCGCCACTGCGCCGCCCACCACCGCCTGGTCGAACTGGGCCGGCAACCAGCACGCCGACCCCGGCGCCGTGCTGCGCCCCGCCACGGTGGACGGCGTCGTCGAGGCCGTTCGGTCGGCCGGCGCGGCGGGCGAGCGGATCCGCCCGGTGGGCAGCGGGCACTCCTTCACCCCCATCGCCCGCCCCGAGGGCCGGCAGTTGGAACTCGGCGCCCTGCGCACCGACATTCGGGTGGAACGATCCGCCCGGCTGGTCACCGTACCCGCCGGGATGACCCTGCGAACCCTCAACGCGCTGCTCGCCGAGCACGGTCTCGCCCTGCCCAACCTGGGCGACATCGACGCCCAGACGGTGGCCGGGGCGATCTCCACCGGCACCCACGGCACCGGCGCCGGCTACGGCTGCCTGTCCACCTTCGTCGAGGCGCTGACGCTGGTCACCGGCACCGGCGAGGTGCTGCGCTGCACCGCCGGGCAGCACCCGGACGTGCTCGCCGCCGCCCGGGTCGGCCTGGGCGCGCTCGGCGTGCTGGTCGAGGTGACCCTGCGCTGCGTGGACGCCTTCGTGCTGCGGGCACACGAGCGGCCGGCGCCGCTGGCCGCCGTGCTGGCCGAGCTGCCGGCGCTGGTCGAGCGGCACGACCACGTCGAGTTCTACTGGTTCCCGTACACCGACCGGGTGCAGGTCAAGACCAACGACCGGGTGCCCGCCGACGACCGGCCGCTGCCCCGCTGGCGCGGCTGGCTGGACGACGACTTCCTCGCCAACACCGTCTTCGCGGGCGCCTGCCGGCTGGGCCGCGCCGTGCCGGCGCTGGCCCCCGCCATCAGCGCGATCTCCGCCCGGGCGCTCACCGAGCGCAGCTACACCGGCCGCTCCGACGCAATCTTCTGCACCCCCCGCCGGGTCCGTTTCGTGGAGATGGAGTACGGCCTGCCGCGCGCCGCCCTGCCCGAGGCGCTGGACGCCCTGCGGCGGATCGTCGACGGGCTGCCGTTCAAGGTGCTCTTCCCGGTCGAGGTGCGGTTCACCGCCGCCGACGACATCTGGCTCTCGCACGGCTACGGACGGGACTCGGTCTACCTCGCCGTGCACCAGTACGTCGGGATGCCGTACGAGCCGTACTTCCGGGCGTTCGAGCGGGTGGCGACGGAGCTGGGCGGCCGGCCGCACTGGGGCAAGCTGCACTGGCGGGACGCGGCGTCGCTGGCCCCCGCGTACCCGAGGTTCGCCGACTTCCTGGCGCTGCGCGACCGGCTCGACCCGGGGCGGGTGTTCGGCAACGGCTACCTGGACCGGGTGCTCGGCGGGGCGCCCTCCGGCACGACCGCCTGACCGGCCCCCACGTATCCCAGCACCCGGTCGTACGCGGCCTGGTAGTCCCGCCGGGCGGCCGGTGCGGTGCCCGGGTCGGCGAGCGCCGCGGTCAGGTCGACCAGGCGCAGCCGGGGCGCGAGGTCGGTCCAGGTGGGCAGCGCCTCCATCCGGGTCACCTGCCAGCGGCCGGGCGCCACCTCGGTGAAGGTGGCCCGGGCCAGCACCCCCTCACGGTTGTCGTCGACCGGGTCGGCGTGCCTGGCCAACTGGTTGCCCATCCCGAAGACCACCCACTTGTCGCCGAACCGCTGGAACGGCTGCACGGCGTGGGCGTGGTGGCCCAGGATCAGGTCCACGTCCGGCGAGGCGATCAGCTGCCGGGCCCAGTCCCGCTGGTCGGCGTCGGGCCGATGCTCGTACTCCGTACCCCAGTGCAGGCTGAGCACGACGATGTCCGCGCCGGCGGCCCGGGCCCGGCGGGCGGCGGCCAGGATCTCCGGCGGGTCGATCAGGTTGGCCAGCCACTCCCGGCCGGCCGGGCGGTCCAGGCCGTTGAAGTTCAAGCTGTACGCCAGGTGCGCGACCCGGACCCCGCCGACCCGGTAGATGCGCGGGGTGGCCGCCTCGGCGGCGCTGCGCGCGCTCCCGGTGTGCCCGAGGCCGGCCGCGTCGAGCGCCCGGATCGTCCGGGCCACCCCCTCGGCGCCCTGGTCCAGCGTGTGGTTCGAGGCGGTCGAGCAGCCGTCGAAGCCCGCGGACCGCACCCCGGCGAGCACCTGCGGCGGCGCGTTGAACGACGGATAACCGGAGAACGGGCCGGCCGGGTCGGCCAGCGGGGTCTCCAGATGGCAGAGCGCGAGATCGGCCCCGCGCACCACCGGCGCCACGCCCGCGAACATCGGCGCGAAGTCGAGGCCGGACCCGCCGGCGTCCCGGCGGGCCTGCTCGGTGACCGCCGGATGGACCAGCACGTCACCGGCGGCGACCAGGCGCAACGTCCGACGGGCCGGCGGCTCCGATGCGGCCGCCCGGCCCGTGGTCGGCCCGGCCGCCGGCGACGCGGCGCCCGGCGGCGCGGCACCCGGCCCGGCGTGGTCGGCCGGGCGGAGCGCCTGCCAACCCACCATCACGGCGAGCAGCAGGACGACGGCCATCCCGACGGCGAGGAGCGCCCTGCGGGCCACCACGGATACGAGCATCTGGCTCACGTTAGGTGCGCGGCGGATCGGCTGCGGCCCTCAGTTCGGACATTTCACCCTAAGGTGGGCGGTCGCTCTCTCCGCTGTCGCGAAACGGCCACTCCACTCCCCCGCAAACCCGCAACCCGCACCCCAGCGGCGGCGAGCTCAGCACGAAATGCCGCAACCCGCAGCCTCGGGGCGGCGGGCGTGGCGGCGACGTCAGTCGCTCTCGGTGCCGGCGGTGGCCTTGCCCGGGGCGGCCCTCTTGGCCGGGGCGGCCTTTGCGGTGGCCGCCTTCTTCGCCGCGGTGGACTTGGCGGCCGCGGTCTTCTTCGCCGCCGTCGCCTTGGTGGCCGTCGCCTTCTTGGCGGCGGTCGTCTTCTTGGCAGCCGTCGTCTTCTTCGCCGGTGCCGCCTTCTTCGCCGCCTTCTTCTTCGGCGCCGGCCCCTTCGCCCGCTTCTCGGCGAGCATCTCCGAGGCCTGCGCCAGGGTCAGCTCCTCCGGGGTCTGCCCGCGCCGCAGCGAGGCGTTGAACTCCCCGTCCGTGACGTACGGCCCGAACCGCCCGTCCTTGATGACCAGCGGCTTCTCGGTCAGCGGGTCGTTACCCATCTCGCGCAGCGGCGGCGCCGCGGCCCGGCGCTGGCGGGCCTTCGGCGCGGCCAGCAGGGCCAACGCCTCCTCCAGCGTGACGGTGAACAGCTTCTCCTCGGAGTCCAGCGACCGGAACTCCTCGCCCCGCTTGACGTACGGGCCGTAGCGGCCGTTGTTGGCCTGCACCTCGTTGCCCTCGGGGTCGACGCCGACCACCCGGGGCAGGCTGAGCAGCTTCAACGCGTCGGCGAAGGTGAGCGAGTCCGGCGACTGGGAGCGCAGCAGCGACGACTTGCGCTCCCCGCTGGACACGTACGGGCCGAACCGGCCGGACTTGAGCACGATCGGCTCGCCGGTGCCCGGGTCGTCGCCGAGCTTGCGCTCGCCCCCGCCACCGAGGAACAGCTCGTGCACCTTCTCCGGGGTCAGCTCGTCCGGCGCCAGGCCCTCGGGAATCGGCGCCCGGTCCCCCTGGCCGCCGCCCTCCTCGCCCTCGCCCGACGGGGTGGGCTGCTCGCCGGGGAGCGCCCGCTGCAGGTACGGCCCGTACCGGCCGACCCGGACGACGACCTCGCGGCCCTCGTCGTCGGTGTGCAGCGGGATCGAGTTGACGCTGCGCGCGTCGATCTCGCTGAGATCCTCAGTCACCAGCTTCTTCAACCCGCCGGAACGGGCGATCGTCTGGTCGCCGGTGCCGTTGGCGCTGCCGAAGTAGAAGGAGGTGAGGAAGTCCACCGCGGCGTGGTCGCCGCCGGCGATCTCGTCCAGCTCGTTCTCCATGCTGGCGGTGAAGTCGTAGTCGATCAGGCGCGGGTAGTGCCGCTCCATCAGCCCGATCACCGCGAACGCCAGGAACGACGGGATCATCGCCTGGCCGCGCTTGAAGACGTACCCCCGGTCCTGGATGGTCTGCATGATCGACGCGTACGTCGACGGGCGGCCGATGCCCAGCTCCTCCAGGGCCTTGACCAGCGACGCCTCCGTGTAGCGCGACGGTGGCTGGGTGTGGTGCCCCTGCGCGGCCAGCTCGTCGGCGGTCAGCGGCTGGTCCTTGACCAGGGTGGGCAGCCGCCGCTCGGCGTCCTCCGCCTCGGCGTTCTCGTCGTCGCTGGACTCCACGTACGCCCGCAGGAAGCCCGGGTCGGTGATGGTCTTGCCGGTGGCGCCGAAGTCGGCCTCCTCCTGCGCCGTGGAGACCGCGCGGATGCGCACCGAGACGCTGGAGCCGACCGCGTCGGTCATCTGCGAGGCGATGGTCCGCCGCCAGATCAGCTCGTAGAGCTTGAACTCCTCGCCGGACAGCTCCCGGGCCACGTCGCCCGGGGTGCGGAAGTTGTCCCCCGCCGGGCGGATCGCCTCGTGCGCCTCCTGTGCGTTCTTCACCTTGCCGGTGTAACGGCGCGGCTCCGGCGGCACGCTGCGCTCGCCGTACAGCTCGACGATCTGCCGGCGGGCCGCCGCGATGGCGGTCTCCGACAGGTTCACCGAGTCGGTACGCATATAGGTGATGTAGCCGTTCTCGTACAGCCGCTGCGCGGTGCGCATCGTCTGCTGCGACGAGAAGCGCAGCTTGCGGGCCGCCTCCTGCTGGAGGGTCGAGGTGATGAACGGCGCGTACGGGCGGCGGCGGTAGGGCTTCTCCTCGACCCGGGTGACCGTGAACGGCCGGTCCGCCAGGCGGGCGGCGAGCCCCCGGGCCCCGCCCTCGTCGAGGTGGACCACCCCGGCGCCGGGCTTCACCCGGCCGGTGGTCGGCTCGAAGTCCTTGCCGGTGGCGATCCGGTCGCCGTTCAGCGCGACCAGGGTGGCGTTGAAGTTCCGGGGGCCCTCGCCCGCGTTCGCCACCGCCAGGGTGGCCAGGATGTCCCAGTATTCCGCGGTGCGGAAGGCCATCCGCTGGCGTTCCCGCTCGACCACGATCCGGGTCGCCACGGACTGCACCCGGCCCGCCGAGAGCCTCGGCATGACCTTCTTCCACAGCACCGGGGAGACCTCGTAGCCGTACAGCCGGTCGAGGATGCGCCGGGCCTCCTGCGCGTCGACCAGGTCCCGGTCGATCTCGCGCGGGTTGGCCACCGCGGCCTGGATGGCCGGCTTGGTGATCTCGTGGAAGACCATCCGCTTGACCGGCACCTTGGGCTTGAGCGTCTCGACCAGGTGCCAGGCGATGGCTTCGCCCTCGCGGTCCTCGTCCGTCGCCAGGAAGATCTCGTCGACCTCCTTGGCCAGCTTCACCAGCTTGCTGATCTGCTGCCGGCGGTCGGCGGAGACCACGTAGAGGGCGTGGAAGCCGTTGTCAACGTCCACCCCGAGCCGGGCCCACGGCTCGCCCTTGTACTTGGCCGGCACGTCGGCGGCGTTGCGCGGGAGGTCCCGGACGTGGCCGAAGCTGGCCTCCACGACGTACCCCGGGCCGAGATAGCCCGAGATCGTCTTGGCCTTCGCCGGTGACTCGACGATGACCAGACGGGTGGTTCCAGCATTACTCGGCACGTCTCTCTCCGACCTCACTCCTACTCAATGCCCGTTTCGGGCCGCGTTGCACCAGCAGGCCACCGCCGATGGTGGATGTCCAACGTAACGCGCCGCCCGGTTTCCGGTTGTCACGGGCGGCGATCGTCCGGTGCGGCGCCCCACGGGCCGGCCGCCCCGGCGGTTGTGCCGGACGGCGCCACCGTACACCGTGGGTAGGCCGCGAAGTGGTGACTGTGACGACGCCGCACCGTCGGTGGAGGTCAGATCCGGCCGTTTTCCGGCCCGGACCACCGCGCCAGCTGTCCTTGATCGGACACCTGGCCGGTGCCGGTTGCCGCAGCTCGGGGCGATCCCCGGCCGGGCGGCTGAGCGCGACCGCGCCGGCCCCGACTCACCGGCCGGGTCGCGCCGGCCAGTCGGCCGGGGGCGCGGCGGTCGGGCGGTCCCCGACCAGCTCCGCCAACCGGCCCAGCCGCCGCCGGCCGGCGATCCGGTACGCCGGGCCGCCCGCGCCGGCGTCCAGCAGCGTCCCGGCCAGGCCGACCGCGGCGAGCGCCCGCCCCACCGGCTCCCAGCACTGCTCGTCGGCCGCGCCGAGCCGGAGCCGGAAGCCCGGCGGATCGGCCCGGCCGGCCGCGGCGAGCCAGATCCGCAGCCGGCGCCCGTTGAGGTGGAAGGCCGCGGGTGGCCGCTTCACGCCGCCGCGGGCCCAGGCCAGCGCCAGCGGCGCCAGGGTGCTCGTGTACGCGGTGCGCACGGTGTGCCGCCGCTGCCCCGTCTCCTCGTCGCCGACCGTCTCCCAGGTCGCCGCCAGCCCTCGCGCGGCCAGCTCCGCCACCAGCACGTGCACCCGCCAGCCCGCGTCCACCACCACCGACAGCCGCGCCGTGCCCCCCATCCGGACCACCTCCCCCGGCCCGGCGAGCAGGCCGGCCAGGTCGGCCACGGACGGATCGGCGGCCTCGGTGCCGAACAGCGACAGCTGGCGGCCCGGGTCGGGGGGTGAGTCGGGTGGGGTCAGCGACACTCCGGGACCTCGTCGAAGGCGGCCTTGAGCTCTTCGGAGCGCAGCCGGCTGGTGTCCAGCGCGCTCGCGTCGTACTCCTTGCTCAGGTTCTCCACCGCGCTCTGCACCCCGTCATAGAAGGTGGCGGGCCGGCTGGTGTCCAGCCCGCGCACGGCGTCGCGGGCCCGGCCGTACGCGTCCCGCATCCGGGTCAGCGAGGACCGGAAGCCGGCGGAGATCTCCTCCCCCCCGGAGATCTCCGGGACGCCGGCCTCCGCCACCTGCCGGCGGGCGTCCTCGCTGGCCCGGTGGGCCCCGTCGAAGAGCCGGACCAGGTTCTCCCGGGCCTGCGCCGGGGTGGTCTGCGCGGTCATCTGCTGCTGGGTCCCACTGGTCAGCTTGCTGATCTCCGCCCGCCACGGGGCGAGCGCCACGCAGACCGACGCGGCCCAGGCCCGAGGGCTGGGGCCACCGCCGCAGGCGCCAACCGTGAGCAGGAGCGTGGCCAGGACCACCGTGAGTTTCCCGGCGGCAGACGCCCGGCACGTACGCATGCGTTGCAGCGTACGGCCTGACCGTGGAACCGCCACCGGTCAGGTTTGCCGGGCGCGGGCCGGACGGCACGGTTCCCGGCCGGCGGGTGCCGACCGGGAACCGTCACCGTCCCGAGCGCTCAGGCGTTGATCGTCTCCGGCCGCTGGTCCGGGGTGTCCACCCCGGAGCCGGAGTCGTTCATCGCCACGCCCTTGCGCTTGCTGAACACCACCGCCGCGACGATGATCAGCGTGGCCACCACGGCGACCGCCACCCGCAGCGGGGTGTTCGCGTCGTCGCCGACGTTCCACGCCACCACGGCGGGCGCGATCAGCAGCGAGACCAGGTTCATCACCTTGATCAGCGGGTTGATCGCCGGGCCGGCGGTGTCCTTGAACGGGTCACCGACGGTGTCGCCGATGACCGTCGCGGCGTGCGCGTCGGAGCCCTTGCCGCCGTACGCGCCGTCCTCCACCAGCTTCTTGGCGTTGTCCCAGGCGCCACCGGAGTTGGCCAGGAACACCGCCATCAGCGTGCCCGCGCCGATCGCGCCGGCCAGGTACGCCGCCAGCGCGCCGGGGCCGAGGCCGAAACCGACCGCGATCGGGGCGAGGATGGCGAGCAGGCCGGGGGTCAGCAGCTCGCGCTGCGCGTCCCGGGTGCAGATGTCGACGACCTTGCCGTACTCCGGGCGCTGGGTGCGGTCCATGATGCCGGGCAGCTCGCGGAACTGCCGGCGGACCTCCATCACCACGGCGCCGGCCGAGCGGGAGACCGCGTTGATGGCGAGCCCGGAGAAGAGGAACACCACCGCGGCGCCGATGATCAGGCCGACCAGGTTGCGCGGGTTCGCCACGTTGAGGAAGTTGATGATCTCGTTGCCGACCGCCGGGTCGGTGGCGCCCAGCCCGCGGGCGTCGGCGACCGCGGACTGCAGCGTGTCGGTGTACGAGCCGAACAGCGCGGTCGCGGCCAGCACGGCGGTGGCGATGGCGATGCCCTTGGTGATCGCCTTGGTGGTGTTGCCGACCGCGTCCAGCTCGGTCAGCGTCCGCGCGCCGTGCTCGTCGATGTCGCCGGACATCTCCGCCACGCCCTGGGCGTTGTCGGAGATCGGGCCGAAGGTGTCCATCGCCACGATCACGCCGACCGTGGTGAGCAGGCCGGTGCCGGCCAGCGCCACCGCGAACAGGGACAGCGTGATCGAGCTGCCGCCGAGCAGGAACGCGCCGAACACGCCGGCGCCGATCAGCAGCGCCGAGTAGACCGCCGACTCCAGGCCGACGCTGATGCCGGCGAGGATGACGGTGGCCGCGCCGGTCTGCGAGCTCTTGCCGATGTCCTGCACCGGACGCTTGTTGGTCTCGGTGAAGTAGCCGGTGAGCGCCTGGATCGCGGCGGCCAGCACGATGCCGATCACGACCGCGCCGATGGCCACCAGCCGCGGGTTGCGGTCGACGCCGGTGAGCCCGCCCTCCAGCTCGTCGAAGGTCGCCGGCAGGTACGCGAAGGCGGCGATCGCCACCAGCACCGCCGCGATCAGCGCGGAGAGGTAGAAGGCCCGGTTGATCGCGGTCAGGCCGCTGCGGTCGCTGGTCCGCAGCCGGGTGATGAACACGCCGACGATCGCGACCAGCACGCCGATGGTGGAAATGATCAGCGGGAAGACCAGGCCGGTCTCGCCGAACGCGGCCCGGCCGAGGATCAGCGCGGCGACCAGCGTGACCGCGTACGACTCGAAGAGGTCGGCGGCCATGCCGGCGCAGTCGCCGACGTTGTCACCGACGTTGTCGGCGATGGTGGCGGCGTTGCGCGGGTCGTCCTCGGGGATGCCCTGCTCGACCTTGCCGACCAGGTCGGCGCCGACGTCGGCGGCCTTGGTGAAGATGCCGCCGCCGACCCGCATGAACATGGCCAGCAGCGCGGCGCCGAAGCCGAAGCCCTCCAGCACCGTCGGCGCGTCGCCCTCGAAGAGCAGCACGACCAGCGCGGCGCCGAAGAGACCGAGGCCGACGGTGAGGAAGCCGACCACGCCGCCGGTGCGGAACGCGATCTTCATGGCGCCCTCACGGCCACCTTCGCGCTCCCGGGCCGCCGCGGCGACCCGCAGGTTGGCGCGGGTGGCCAGCCACATGCCGGCACCACCGATGAACGCGCTGAACAGGGCGCCCACCACGAAGAAGGCCGACCGGCCGATCTTCACCGCGACCTCGCTGCCGTCGGTGTCGTGCACCGGCAGCAGGAAGAGCAGTACGACGGCGACGACGACGAAGATCGCCAGCGTCCTGAACTGGCGGAGCAGGTAGGCCGAGGCGCCCTCCTGGACCGCCCCGGAGATCTCCTGCATGTTGGTGGTGCCCTTGCCGGCTGCCAGTACCGCCCTGGTGAGGGCGGCGGCGAAGACGAGTGCCACCAGCGCGATGACCGCGGCGATGACGACGTACGTCACGTTGGCTCCGGTAAGGGACAGCCCGCCGCTGTCGGCGGCCAAGGTCCCGGACATCTGTGTCCTCCTGTACCGAACACTCGCGTCGGTCCGTGGAGACGCACGGGCCGACGCCTTGGATGTGGACTCGCAAGCGCGCGCCAACCCACCCCGGCGGACCAGCGATGAACACCCGTTCCCGCTGGCTGCGGGAACGGATCACTTGCTGACAACCCGGGTACTGTAGCCCTACGCAGTGTTGGAGGTCACACGGAGGGGCCGCCGTGTCCCGATGATCTTCGTCGCTGTGTTATGAGGAAATATCTGATATAGAAGGCGGCCATCACGACGAGGCCGCATCCCGGCGGGACGCGGCCTCATTGGATCGCCGGCCTCGGCCGGCGGGTGGTTGCGGGGTGGGGTCAGCGACCGACGGGCCACACCATCCGGACCTCGGTGCCGATGCCCTCCGGCACCGGGCGCACCTGCAGATCCTCGACGAACCCGGCGAGCAGGGCGAAGCCGACGCCGGTGGTGAGATCGTCCTCGTCGAGCGACTCATTGGCCAACTGGTCGGCGTCCAACGCGGTCAGCCCGATGCTCGCCTCGATCGGCGCCCGGTCGATCACCCGCACCGTGTAGGAGCCGGTGTCGTCCATCTCCATCAGCACCGGGTCGGGCACGTGGTACTGGCGGTGCAGGGCCACCGCGCGGGTGCACGCCTCACCGATGGCCAGCCGCACCTCGTCCAGCAGGTCCTCCCGTACGCCGGCACGGCGGGCGACCGCCACGCCGACCAGCCGGGCGGTGCGGACGTGCACCGGTGCGGGCGAGAACGAGAGCTTGACCGCGGCCATCATGCCGCCGGGCCGGCGGCGACCGCCGCGTCGACCGTGGCGTGCAGCGGGAAGACCTGGTCCAGGGCGGTGATCCGGAAGATCTTGAGCAGCGGCTCCTTGTCGCAGACCAGCGCGAACGTGCCACCGACGGTGCGCAGCCGCTTGAGCGCGCCGACCAGCACGCCGAGGCCGGTGGAGTCGAGGAAGTCCACCCGGCCGAGGTCGACCACGACCTGACGGGCCCCGCCGTCGATCAACTCGAGGAGTCGTTCGCGCAGGCGGGGGGCCGTGTAGACGTCCACCTCACCGCCGACCTCGAGCACCGTGTGCTCGCCCACGGTGCGGGTCGTCAGCGACAGCTCCATCGGTCCCTCCCTCGCAAGAGCCGTAAACTCTCCTGGGCATCTAACCACCTTCCACCCGACGAACCCGAAGGTCACCGGCAGAGGCACCCATACCCACCGGCCCCGGGCTTCACCCCGAACACCCGTGCGAGAGTGCAGGACGTGACCCACGACAGTCCCCGCCCGGCACGCCCGTCGCCGCGCGACGGCCGGCAGCCGTCGGCCGCGGACCCGGGCACCGGGCGGGTGCCGGTGGCCGCGCCGGCCGACCTGCTGCGCCGGCTGCGCGCCCGGGCCAGCACCGACCCGGTCACCCACGTCGAACGGGTGCCCGCCCGCCCGGGCACGACCGCGCCGTGGCCGCGGTGGGCCCCGGAGGAGCTGCGGGCGGCGTTCGCCCGGCGCGGCGTCACCGCGCCGTGGCGGCACCAGGCCGAGGCGGCGGAGCTGGCGTACGCCGGCCGGCATGTGGTCGTCGCCACCGGCACCGCCTCGGGCAAGTCCCTGGCCTACCAGCTCCCGGCGCTGGCCACCCTGCTGGCCGACCCGCGGGCGACGGTGCTCTACCTGGCGCCCACCAAGGCGCTCGCCGCCGACCAGTTGCGGGCCGTCGCCGCGCTGGAACTGGAGGACGTCCGCCCGGCCTGCTACGACGGTGACACCCCCCGCGCCGAGCGGGAGTGGATCCGGCGGCACTCCCGGTTCGTGCTGACCAACCCGGACATGCTGCACCACGGCATGCTGCCCGGGCACGCCCAGTGGTCGGGCTTCCTGCGCCGGCTGACCCACGTGGTGGTCGACGAGTGCCACACCTACCGGGGCGTGTTCGGCTCGCACGTGGCGCACGTGCTGCGCCGGCTCCGCCGGCAGTGCGCGAAGTACGGCCGCCCCACCCGCCCCGACCTGCCCGCCGGGCCGACGTTCGTGCTGGCCTCGGCCACCTCCGGTGACCCGGCGACCACCGCCGGCCGGCTCACCGGCCTGCCGGTCACCGCCGTCACCGAGGACACCTCACCCCGCGGCGGGGTGACCTTCGCGCTGTGGGAGCCGCCGCTGCTGCCGGCCGCCGAGGACCAGGTCGTGGACCTGGCGCCGGTCCGCCGCTCGGCGCTGCGAGAGACCGCCGACCTGCTCGCCGACACGGTCGCCGAGGGGGTACGCACGCTCGCCTTCGTCCGCTCCCGCAAGGGCGCCGAGGTGGTCGCGGCGAGCGCCCGGCGCGGGCTGGACGAGGCGGTTCCCGGCCTGGGCGAGCGGGTGGCCGCCTACCGGGCCGGCTACCTGCGCGAGGAGCGGCGGGAGCTGGAACGGGCGCTGCTCCGGGGCGACCTGCTCGGGCTCGCCTCGACCAACGCGCTGGAGCTGGGCGTCGACCTGGTCGGGCTGGACGCGGTGCTGATCTGCGGCTGGCCGGGCACCCGGGCGTCGCTGTGGCAGCAGGCGGGCCGGGCCGGGCGCTCCGGCGGGGAGGCCCTCGCCGTGCTGGTGGCCCGGGACGACCCGCTGGACACCTACCTGGTGCACCACCCCGAGGCGCTGTTCGGCCGGCCGGTCGAGGCGACCGTGCTCGACCCGGCCAACCCGTACGTGCTGGCCCCGCAGCTGGCCTGCGCCGCGGCCGAGGCCCCGCTGACCCCCGCCGACCTGGAACTCTTCGGCGAGGGGGCGAAGGAGGCGGTCGAGTCGCTGGTCGAGGCGGGGGCGCTGCGGCAGCGGCCCACCGGCTGGTACTGGCGGCACCGGGAGCGCCCCCAGGTGGACCTGCGCGGCTCCGACGGCGCGCCGGTCTGCGTGGTGGAGGCGTCCACCGGGCGGCTGCTCGGCACCGTCGACGGTGGCTCGTCGCACTTCCTCGTCCACCCCGGCGCCGTCTACCTGCATCAGGGCGTCTCGTACGTGGTCGACTCGCTGGACCTGGCCGACGGCTGCGCGCTGGTGCACGCCGAGGAGCCGGACTGGTCCACCCACGCCCGTGACGTCATCTCACTGTCGGTGGCGTCGGTGCGCTCGTACGCGGACGCCGGGCCGGTCGGGCTCTTCCTCGGCGAGGTCGACGTGACCAGCCAGGTGGTGTCGTACCAGCGACGGCGGATCGCCTCGGGCGAGGTGATCGACACCCGACCGCTTGACCTGCCGACCCGGGAGCTGCGGACGGTCGCGGTGTGGTTCACCGTGTCGCCGGAGTCGTTGGCGCTCGCCGGGGTGCAGCCGGCCGACATCCCGGGGGCGCTGCACGCCGCCGAGCACGCGGCGATCGGGCTGCTGCCGCTGATGGCCACCTGCGACCGGTGGGACATCGGCGGGCTCTCCACCGCGGTCCACCCGGACACCGAGGCGCCGACGGTCTTCGTGTACGACGGGCACCCGGGCGGCGCCGGGTTCGCCGAGCGGGCGTACCGGACGGCGGGGGCCTGGCTGCGGGCCACCCGGGACGCGATCGCCGAATGCGGGTGCGACACCGGCTGCCCGTCGTGTGTGCAGTCCCCGAAGTGCGGCAACGGCAACAACCCGCTGTCCAAGCCGGACGCGATCAGGGTGCTCGACGTGGTGCTGGCGAACCTGCCCCCGGCCGAGGGCACCAGCCTGCCGGCGCTGCCTCAGCAGGGCGACCGGGGCGGTGCCGTGCCCGCCGGGGACGTCTCGGCGGCCGGTGACCGGGCCAGCGGGGACCGGGCCACGGGCGACGTTCCGGCCGCCGGTGACGTTCGGGCCGGGGGCTGAACCGGGAGGCTTTCCGGCGCCGGCCGCAGTCGGCTGGCCGAGTCATGCATGACCTTCGCAGGCATGGGGCATTGATACATGGGAGCGCTTCCATGGCTAGGTCATCGTTGATCCGCCGGGGGCGCTCGACACCAGCCGTGCTTGCCGCCCGTTGCCGCAGGAGGAGCCGTGGCCGACACCATCGCCGAGACCGTCGACCTGCTCTACGCCATCGACCAGGAGAAACTCACGCCCGACCAGTTGATCGCGCTCGGCGCCGCGCTGGCCTCGCTCGCCCAGGCGGAACGGCTGGCCCAGATCGACGAACGGCTCCGCCGGATTCACCAGGTGCTGAACGGTTGGGCGATGAAGGCCACCATGGAGGGCGGACGTTGACGGGTCGGCTGTGCGAAACTCCGGCCCGACCCCCCCCTGAAATGGAGATTTTATGCAGCTCGACGCTTTGCAGCAGCAGCACCAGTTCCACGTCCGGCAGCGGATCCGGATGATGGTCAACCAGTACGAGGTCCACAGCGTCGCACCGGACGGCTCGGAGGGCGGGTTGCTGGCGTTCGCCCAGCAGAAGCGCCTCGCCTTCAAGGAGCAGGTGACCATCTACACCGACGACTCGAAGCAGACCCCGCTGCTCGGCTTCAAGGCCCGCCAGCGACTCGACCTCGGCGCCACGTACGACGTGACCGACCACGCGGGCCAGCCGATCGGGCTGTTCCGCAAGGACTTCGCCCAGTCCCTGCTCCGCTCGACGTGGCACGTCGAGCAGGCCGGCCTGCCGCAGATCACCGGCCAGGAGCGGAGCATGCCGGTGGCCCTGCTGCGGCGCTTCGTCGACTCGCTGTCCTGGCTGCCGTACCACTTCGACTTCACCGCCAACGGCCAGCCGGTCTTCTCCGTGATCAAGAAGTGGGGCCTGCGCGACCGGTACGTGGTCACCATCCAGCACCCGCAGATCGACCGCCGGCTGGTGATCGCCATGGCGATCGGCCTGGACGCGCTTCAGAGCCGCTGATCAGGCCCGCACATTCGACCTGGACCGCCTCGGTTGCCCGACCACGGGTGCCGGGGCGGTTCGTCGTGGGCTGACCAGTCCCGCCTGCTGGACGAAGATCGACCGACGCGCGACGGCATCGCCCTTGGCGTTGAGCTGGTATCCGTCGAGCCAGATCCACCCGTCATAGGTCACCCAGTCGAGCACGCGGATCACGCGGAACAAGACCGGGCTGATGAACTGGACGCTGGCCGCACGAGTCACCCAGAGCAGGTCACCGGAGCGGGGTGTGGTCACCGCAGCCAACCAAGGAAACGGCGATGCAGCAGGCCAGCCGGAGCCCAACCCAGGTCTTGACTCGCTGCCACCAGGCACGAGCCCAGGTAGAGCGCGAGGGACGCCGGGGCCTGGTCGTACTCGGCTCGCAGCTCGCCGCGACGGGTCCGACAGGGCCAGGGGGCGCCACACCCGCCGCAGGTCCAGATCGGCAGAACCGGCCCATGCGTGGTCACCGCCCCTCCCCTGGCCAGTGACCCCGGTTGATCGGCACCTGATGCCGGACCCGGCAGGGCAGGTCATTGCCGCAGCGACAGATGATCCCCTTCCCGTCGAGGGACCACACCGGCCGATGTCTGCGCCGGAGGGTCAGCGCCACGGCAGTTAAGTACTCGTCGTAGGTGACGTGCCTGGACATGTCGCGCCCCTTCAGGAGGATCAACATGATCAGTCACTCTAAGTGCTGTATTGACGTAAGCACAACGGTACGGCAGCATGAAATCACCTAACGTGCGCTTGTGAGCAGTGAGAGCGGCTTCGATCCCGATGTCGCCACCTGGAAGCAACTCGCGGATCGGCTTCGACGAGCCATTCGCTCAGGTCAGCTTGCCCCTGGTCAGCGAGTCCCCACCGAGCTGAGCCTCACCCAGGAATTCCAACTGAGTCGACTCACGGTCCGCCGCGCACTTCAGCAACTGCGAAGCGAGGGCTTGATCGTGGTCGTGCAGAGTCGCGGGACCTTCGTCAGAGGAGAGCAAGAGCGGGCCGTAGTAACGCTGGGCAAGGGCGACCAGGCCCAAGCTCGGATGCCCGACCCTGACGAGCGGCGAAAGTACGGGCTACACGAAGGCGAGCCCGTCATCTTGGTGACGAGGACGAACGGCGAGGTAGAGGGGTACGGCGCGCATAGTGTCACGATCGTTGGCTGATCACCGCCGCTGGCGGGCGTCTCGAGGCGGGTTGCCGCTGCTCAGCCGACATCAGTTGCTCTCGCTTCACCTTGGACGACCGCCCGTCGATGAGACTGACCTAGGTAAGCCGCGCAGGTGGCGGGCCGACGGTCAGCCGCGGACCGGGCCGGCCCGGGAGGTCATGCTGACCACCCGCACCAGCCCCGGCAGCGCGGTCACCGATATCTCGGCGGTGACCAGCACGTCCAGGCCGTCGAGCCGGCAGGCGGCCAGGCGGGCGCCGTTGGCCCGGGTGATCTCGCCCGCCGTCGCGCAGGCCGCAGCGCTCCCCGCGACCGCCCGTCCCGCCCCGGCCAACGCGCCGAGATCGGCGGCGACCCGGGCCTGCTGCCGGGCCGTGCGGGCGGCGCCGACCGTCGCGCCGAAGAGCCCGAACACGACGAAGACCAACCCGACGGCGAGGAGGTAGACCGTCGCACCACCCCGCTCGGCGCCGCCACCCCGTGCGCCGCACCCGGTGTGGTCCGCGCCGGTGGTCGGGTACCGGCCGGTCATGGCCGCGCCCGGGGTAGGCCGGGCTCGACGGCGGCGACCGCGCTGGCCGTCACCGTGAGTCGCGGCAGCCGGGCACCGAGCGCCCGGACCGGGGCGCGGACGGTGGCGATGACCCGGTCCCCGTCCACCGAGACGCGCACCTGAGCCCCGGCCGGGGCGGTGCCCGCACCCGCCGCGGCGCCGGCCTCGCCCCGGGACGCGGCCAGCGCCGCGTCCCGGGCCGTGGCCAGGCAGCCCGCCTTGGTGGCGACCGCGTCCATCGCGGTCAGTCCGGTGAGCAGCAGCAGGGTCAGCGCCGGCAGACCGGCCGCCAGTTCGGCCGTGAACGAACCCCGGTCCCGGCCGGCCCGCCGGCGCCCGCTCACTTGAGCGCCCGGTCGATGACCGCGGTCAACGCCGACTGCACGTTGCCCGACGTCAGCACCTTCAGCAGGATGCCCGCGAAGGCCACCGCGGCGAGCGTGCCGACCGCGTACTCGGCGGTGTTCATCCCGGCGTCCCCGCGCAGGCGGGCGACGAGTTTGCGCATTGCCGTTCTCCCCTCGTTGGTGTTCGTCAGAGCACGTCGCCGAGGACGGCGACGATCACCGGCACCAGGCCGGCGAGAATGAAGGCCGGCAGGAAGCAGAGCCCCAGCGGCAGCACGATCAGCACGCCCGAGCGCCGGGCCGAGGCCTCGGCGGCGGTGGCCCGGTCGGCCCGCAGGTCGTCGGCGAGCCGGGTGAGGGCACCGGCCAGGGCGGCCCCGCTGCTCGACGACCGCACCGCGGCGGTGACCAGCCGATCCGCCCCGGCCACCGGGCCGAGGTGGGCCCAGGCCTCGCCCGGGTCGCCACCGAGCAGCAGGGTCCGACCGACTCGCCCGAGCCGCTCCGCGAGCGGGCCGCCCAGGGCGTCGGCGACGGCCAGCACCGACCGGTCGACCGGGGCGCCGGCCCGCAACGTCGCCGCCAGCAGGTCGGCGGCGAGCGGCAGGTCAGCTACCTCCCGCAGCCGGCGGTCCCGGACGGCCCGGGGCTCGATCCGGCGCAGCAGGCGGTCCGCGGCGGCCGCGACGAGGACCCCGCCGAGCAGTCCCGGCCAGCCGCCGACGACCACCAGGACTGCCACCCCGGCCAGCCCGGCGCCGAGCCGGATCGGGTCACCGCGCACCGCGCGCCAGCCCGACCCGACCAGGCCGCCCGGTGTCGGGGCGGCCCCGGCGTGGTCCGGTCGGCGTGCCGCAGGGCCGGACCCGGCAGAACGGTCGCCGCCCGGCTCGCCATCGGCGAGCGCGGGACCGGCCAGCCCGTCGGAGCGGTCCCCCGGCCCGCCGGTCCGACTCGGCCCGGCACCCGACCAGGCATCAGGCCCCGTCCCCGACCGGGCGTCAGATCCGGCCGCGCCGACCGCCCGCAACCGGTACGCCGACCGCCGTGCCGGCCCACCGACCGCAGCGAGCAGCACGGCCGCGACGATCAGACAAGCCGCGACCAGCGCCTCCCGGGGCATCAGCGCGCCCCTCCCGGCAGGGCGCCGAGGCGTTCCGCCCAGAGCAGCCCGACGACCTGGAGGACCATCGCGGCGATCGCGCAGCCGCCCCCGAGCGGGGTGTGCAGCAGCACGGCGACCGGGTCGACGCCGATGCCGTAGCCGAGACCGATGCCGCCGATCGGCAGCGCGGCGAGCAGCCAGGCGGTGGCCCGCGCACCGGCCGCCTGGGCCGCAGCGGCGGCCAGTCCCCGGTCCGTGGCCCGGGCGTCCGCCTCGATCCGCTCCACCAGTTCGGCCAGCGGCGCCCCGGTCCGGTCGGCGAGCCGTACGGCGGCCAGCGCCAGCCGGCGCAGCCGGTCCGGTGCCACCGGCGGGGTCTCCGGCCACCCGTCGGCGGTGCGCGGGCGGTCCTCGGTGGAGTCGAGCAGGCCCGTACCGTCGGCCGCCGCCGAGACCGGCAGCCCGGCCCGGAGGTCGGCGGCCAGCGCGCAGAGCTGGTCGAGGCGACGTCGCCGGGCCCGCTCGACGTGACGCCCCGCGTGGCGGCGACGCCACGCACGGGCGCCCAGCGTCCCGTAACCGACCGTGACCACCGCCGCCACCGGCCCGCCCACGACGCCTCCGGCCACGCCCCCGGCCAGGACCGCCAGGAACGTCAGCCGACGGGTACCGCCCGATGATTCGGTCGCCTTGGTCCGCCCGAGCGGCAGCCATCCCGGGCGCGGTCCGGAGCGCCACGCCCGGCCCGCCAGCACGCGCCACGCCGGGGTGTGACCGTCCGGCGAGAGGCCGGCCCTGGGCCGGTAGGGGCCGGCGGGGCGGCGCAGGTCGTGCCGGCCGGGCGGGCCGCCGGAAGCCGGGCGAGTCGCCGATCGGCCAGGGCCGGTCACCCGCGGGTCGGCCAGGTGCGCGGGGCGATCAGACCGGGCGGCCCGCGGGTCAGCGTGTCCGCCGCCGCGGCCGGTACCGTGCTGCCCGGCACCGCCGTGGTCGGCACCGCTCTGGTGGGCACCGCTCTGGACGGCGGCTCCGCCGTAGTCGGCGGTTCCGCTGTGGTCGTGCATGGCGACACCGAGGACGACACCGGAGGCATCGTCCGCCGGACCGGCCCGCCGCGCCCCGCCAACAGCGGTCGCGGCGACCTGCCCAGGACCGAGCAGCGCCCGGCGTCGGGCCCGTCCGGCGCGTACCGGCCAGGCGACGGTCAGCGCCGCGGCGACCAGCAGGAGGGTCGCCGACCAGAGTGCCGGGGTCATGCCGGACCCACCGATCCGGGCCAGGCCGAGCAGAGCAGCGGTGGCACGGTCACCCCGCGCTCATGCAGCAACGCCCCCAGCGCCCGTCCGGCCAGCCCCAGCCCACGCCCCCTGACCCAGGCGGGCACGACGGTCACCAACCGGTCGGGCCCCTCGGGCAGCAGCAGGCAGACCGACTCCAGCACCCGCCCGTTGCCGCCCCGGCGCACCTGGAGCACCACCTGGAGGGCGGCGGCGACCTGGGCGTGCAGCGCCGCCCGGGGTAGCCCGCCGAGCAGGCCGAGCGCCTCCAGGCGGGCCGGCACGTCGGCGGGCGCGTTCGCGTGCAGCGTCCCGGCGCCGCCGTCGTGGCCGGTGTTCAGCGCGGCCAGCAGGTCGACCACCTCCGCGCCCCGGCACTCGCCCACCACCAGCCGGTCGGGCCGCATCCGCAGCGCCTGCCGGACGAGGTCCCCGAGCCGCACCGCCCCGGAGCCCTCCACGTTCGAGGTACGCGCCTGCAGGCCCACCACGTGCGGGTGCACCGGCCGCAGCTCGGCGGCGTCCTCGACCAGCACGATGCGCTCGGTCGACGGCACCAGCCCGAGCATCGTGTTGAGCAGGGTGGTCTTGCCGGAACCGGTGCCGCCGACCACCAGGTACGCCAGGCGGGCCGCCACGATCGCGGCGAGCACCGGAGCCAGCGGCTGCGGCACCGTGCCGTGCTGCACCAGCTCGGCAAGGGTGAACGGCCGCTGCCGGAAGGTACGCAGGGACAGGTACGGGCCGTCGGTCGCCACCGGCGGCAGCACGGCGTGCAGCCGGGTGCCGTCGGCGAGCCGGGCGTCGACGTACGGCGAGCCGTCGTCCAGCCGGCGGCCAGCGCTCGCCGCCAGCCGCTGGGCCAGCCGCCGGACGTCGTCCACCCCGCCGAGCGGCACGGCGACCTGGTGCAGGCCGTGCCCCCGGTCGACCCAGACCCGGACGCCGTTGACCAGCACGTCGGTGACCTCGGGGTCGGCCAGCAGTGCGGCGAGTGGCCCCGCGCCGACGAGATCGTCGTGCACCCGGTCGGCAATCCGCAGCACGGCGGTGTCGCCGAGGACGGCGGCCGTCGGATCGGCGCGCACGGCGGAGACCACCGCCGCCGGGGTGACCGGGGTGGCCGCCGCGGCGAAGCGGCGCCGGACGCGGACCGCGAGCTCCTCGGGTCGGGCCTGGTCGGTCATGCCGCACCCTGCCCGGTCGCGCCGGTCAGCTCCCCCACCAGCCGCTGGCAGAGCGCGGCGAGCGGGCCGCGGCCGGCCGCCGCCGGTGCCTCACCCCGTTCCAGCCCTCGGCACAGCCCCGGCTCGGGGCGCAGCGTGCCGGCCAGCGGCAGGCCGAGGGCGCGGGCCACCTCGGCCGCCTTCAGGCGGCCCGGGGCCGGGCCGCGCACGATCGCGGAGAGGTCGGCGCAGTGCGGTGCCACCGCCGCGGCGACCCGGGCGGCCGCCGCGGTGGCCCGCAACTCGGCCGGTACGACGAGGAACACCCGCTCCGCTGCTTGCAGGGCGATCACCGCGGCGTCGTCGAGCTGCCGGGGCAGGTCGATCACCACGAAGTCCCGACCCCGGCGGGCGGCATCCACCGTCGCCGCCATCGCCTGCGCGGGCAGGGCGAGCAGGTCACCCCGGTCCCAGGAGAGCACCACGAGATCGCCGCGGCTGGGCAGGGCACGGACCAGGGCCGGCGCGTCGACCCGCCCGTCCGCGTCGGTCAACGCCGGCCAGCGCAGCCCGTCCAGCTGCTCCCAGCCGAGGACGAGGTCGAGGCCGCCGCCGAGCGGGTCGGCGTCGACCAGGAGCGTGCGCAGCCGGGCCCGGGCGGCGGTCACCGCCAGCCCGCCGGCCAGCACGCTGGCTCCGGCGCCACCCCGTCCGCCGAGCACCGCGACGATCCGCGCCGGACCCGGACCGGTACGGTCCGGTCCGCACTCGGCGAACCGGTCGACCAGCCACGGTTCCGCCGCCGGCAACGTCGCCACGTGCTCGGCGCCGATCAGCTCGGCGACCTCCCAGCCCGGTTCGAGCTGGCTGGACCGGCCGACCAGGACGACCCCGGGCCGGCGCGGCAGTCTGGCCCGCAGGCAGGCGGGTGCCTGATCGCTACCGACCAGCACCAGGGGCGCGGGCAGCCACCGGGCGCGGGCCGCCGCCGGGTCGGCGGCGAGCTCCACCTCGGTGCCGCCGGCCGCGGCGAGGCGGAGCAGCTCGTCGAGGAGGTCGCCGTCGGCGGTCACGAGCAGCGGCAGTCGCGGACGGGACGGCAGGGTACGGGGTGGCATCGTGGTCTCCCAGCGCTCGGGCTCGGGTGCTGGGCCAGACACTCCTCCGGGACGGGCCACCCGCGCCGCCCCCAAGCCGTCGCCTGTGGACAGCCGGGGGTG
The DNA here is from genome assembly GCF_040654475.1 of Micromonospora sp. NPDC050686. NCBI lineage: Bacteria > Bacillati > Actinomycetota > Actinomycetes > Micromonosporales > Micromonosporaceae > Micromonospora > Micromonospora sp. NPDC050686. Next base: position 138,635 of record NZ_JBFAID010000003.1, on the reverse strand, counting down.
CTGTGGACAACGACCGCGATCGCAGTGGATCTGCTATGGCCTACCCGACGAGCGCTGCCTTCTCGCTGCCTCGCCGATGCCGGCCCACCGAAGTTGGCGGGGTCTACGCGCGGCTGGGCGGTTCTCGCGACCAGACACCCTATCGACAAGAATTCGGGAGGATACTGGCCGAACCGTCATGAAAGCGGGTGATCCAGGATGGCCAGGTCAGACGGGCCGGCCGAGGCTGTGGCGAGCCAGCAGCATCCGCAGCAGGTGGGCTTCGTGGAGCTATTCTTCGACGTGGTGTTCGTCTTCGCGTTCACCCGCTTCTCCGAGCGGCTGGTCGAGAATTTCGATCTGCTGAATTCCTGGGCGACGCTGGTGCTGATGCTGGCCATGTGGTGGCTCTGGTATCGGACGGTGTGGACGACCAACAGGTACGACCCGGAGCGCCCATCCATCCAGCTCATGGTCATCGTGGCCATGCTCGCCAGCCTGCTGATGTCGGCCGCGGTGCCCGCGGCGGCTCTCACCGAGCGCGGCGTGGTCTTCGCCTGGGTCTACGTCACCGTCCAGGTGCTCCGCCCATTCTGGCTGCTGCTGATCGGCGGCGAGCACCGTTACCCGCGCCTCGTCCACCTCCGGATCCTCTTCTGGACAGCCGTGTCGGCGGTGCCCTGGATTGCCGGGACCTTCGTCATGGACGGCCCGCGGTTGGTCCTGTGGACCGTGGCGATCGTCATCGACTACAGCGGGGGGATTCTCGACTACCCGACACCGCGGCTCGGCCGCGCGGGGCTCCGGGATCAGCCGATCGCGGAGGCGCATCTGACCGAGCGCTGCCGCCAACTGCTCATCATCGCGCTGGGCGAGGCGGTCCTGGCATCGGGCATCGAGTTCAGCCCGTACGGCTTCCAGCGGGACCGGGCGATGGCGCTGCTGGTGTCGTTCGTCATCGCGGTGCTGCTCTGGCAGCTCTACTACTACCGGGCGGGCACACTGCTCCGCGCCGCCATCGCCTCGGCCTCGGCCCCTGCCCGCATCAGCGAACTCGCGGCGTACGCGCACCTGATCATGGTGATCGGCATCAGCCTCAGCGCCGTGGGTGACACGCTGATCATCCGGCACCCCTTCGGGCCCACCGGTTGGACCTGGGTCGCGGCCATCTTCGGTGGGCCCGCGCTCTTCCTGGCCGGTCGGAGCATGCTCGACTACGCGGTTTTCAGTCGCGTCTCCTGGTCCCGTCCGATCGGCGTGCTCCTGCTCGCCGCACTGGCCCCGGTGGCGCTCAGGCTGCCGCCGATCGTGGTCGCCATGGTCGCCGTGGTGGTGCTGGCCGCGGTCGCCCTGTCCAACGTGGTTACGTGGCGGTTGGTCCCGCGGGCGCTCGCCCCGCCGCGCACCGCCCGTTGATTCCGGCAAGCTGCTCCCTGCTGTGCCGCCCCGCCACCGAGCGATCGTGCGCCGCTGCCCGGCCTCCCGCGGTACGCCAACTGCTAGCTGCTAGCTGCTAGCTGCTAGCTGCTAGCTGAGGCTATCTGGGCATCGGACGGGGAGACTCGACGAGGATGAGACGGACTGTGACCTGGGGCGCAGCATCTTCACCAGATAGGGACGACCCCCGTCGGGGGGTGACGGGGGTCGTCGAAGGTTCGGCTCCGGGGGGGATTGAGCCGAACCACTCAGCGGCTGCGGGGGGTGCAACCGCCGAGGGTCGTTCCTCGTGGCGAGACGTGAACAGTCGTCGTGAGCACTAGCATGCCTGAGCAACGTGCACACGTCGAGTGCCGCCAGCCCTACTCACCGCGAAATGTGGTTGACTCTGAGTGTGACGGGCATCACGATGGGTTGGTTGACCGGGGTCGGCCCGGAGATCGATTCCCGCTCCGGACCCCGGGCACCCGCCGACCCTAGACCATCGGGCTAGACTTTCGCGCCGTGGGCCGAAGTGCCGCTTTCTTCGATCTGGACAAGACCGTCATCGCCAAGTCGAGCGCCTTGGCATTCGGTCGGCCGTTCTACCGGGACGGCCTGATCACCCGACGGGACGTCGTGAAGTCGGCGTACGCGCAGCTGATGTTCCGGCTGGGCGGCACCGACGAGCAGACCATGGCCCGGACCCGGGACTACCTGGCCGCGCTCTGCAAGGGCTGGCAGGTGGAACAGGTCCGCCAGATCGTCGCGGAGACGCTGCACGAGCTGATCAACCCCTACGTGTACGCCGAGGCGGCCGCCCTGATTGAGGAGCACCAGGCCGCCGGCCGGGACGTCGTGCTGGTCTCCGCCTCGGGCGAGGAGATGGTCCGCCCGATCGGCGAGTTGCTGGGCGTCACCGACGTGATCGCCACCCGGATGGCGGTGGTCGACGGCCGGTACAGCGGTGAGGTGGAGTTCTACGCGGCCGGCCCGAGCAAGGTCGACGCGGTCGGCGAGCTGGCCGTCGAGCGGGACTACGACCTCAGCGACTGCTACGCGTACTCCGACTCGTACAGCGACCGGCCGCTGCTGGAGTGCGTCGGTCACCCCACGGTGGTGAACCCGGACCGCCCCCTGCGCAAGCTGGCGGCGGAGAACGGCTGGCCGGTGCTGGAGTTCCGGCACCCGATCCCGCTGGGCCGGCGGCTGCGGGAGCGCCCCGCCGTGCCGGTCGCCGCGGCAGCGCTCGGCGTCGGGGTCGGCGTGGCCATCGGCATCGCCTGGTACGGCCGGCACCGGCGCACCCGGTCCACCTCCGCCGCCTGATCGCCGCGCCCGCTCCGCTCCTGAGGCGCGCCGCTCCCGGCACCGCCGCCTGACCATCAGCCCACCGCTCCGCCCGGTCGGCGCGCGACCAGGCGTGATTCGTTCGCGCGTCATCAAGTTCGTCGCCTCCGGCAGAGCCCTCCCACGACTTGCGCCAGCCCGCAGAGCAGCTTCGCGACCGGGGCGGGCAACCCTCTTGAGCGGTCGCTCAAACACGCCTATCCTCGCGTTTGAGCGAGTGCTCAAGAAGCGAGGAGGGCGGGCATGACCGAGCCGGGCGAACACGAGGACGAGGCTGCGGACCCGAGCGGCCCGAACCACGCCAACTGGGTGCTGGCCGGCCTGATCGTGGTCTTCGGGGCGGTGGTCTTCGGGTCCGCCGTACGCCATGGGCGGGCCGACAGCGCGCTGCTCTTCGTCGCGCTGCCGGTGCTGCTCGCCGCGGCGCTGGCCGCCATCCCCGCGCGGACCAGTCACGGCCGGGTCTTCGCGGCCACCACGATCGCCCTGCTGCTGGCGGCCGTCGTGCTGCACGAGGGCGCGGTCTGCGTGATCCTGGCCGCCCCGCTGGTGTACGCGGTGGCGCACGGCGCCACGGCGCTGTTCCACGCGCTGCGTGGCGCCCCGCGGGGTTACCCGGCGCTGGTCGTGCCGCTGCTGCTCCTGCCCGGCCTGGAGGGCAGCGGCATCGCGCCCCGGCTCGCCCCGGAGCAGTCCGTCGAGGTGGTCCGGGTCGTCGCGCTCCCCGCCGACCAGGTGGCCGGACGCCTCGCCGCCGGACCCCGGCCGGTGCCGGTCCGCTCCGTGCCGCTGCGCCTGCTCGGGGTGCCCACCCCGGGCCAGGTCGCCGGGGACGGGCTCGACCCGGGTGACCGGTGGTCGTTCGGCTACCACGGCAGCGCGCACGGCCCCGGCGGCCACCTGCTCGCCGAGGTCCGCGCCAGCGAGCCGCGGCACGTGGCCTTCGGGTTCGTCGAGAACACCTCGATCACCGGGCGCTGGCTCGACTTCGAGCGGGCGGACCTGCGCTGGCGGGCCGTCGACCCGGGCCACACCGAGGTCCGGATCCGGGTCGACTACCGCCGGGGGCTCGACCCGTCCTGGTACTTCGGCCCGCTCCAGGACGCCCTGCTCGACGCCGGGGTCGGGCACCTGCTGGACATGATGACGCTGCGATGACCACGGCCCGCTACCTCAGCCTGGCCGTCCCCGTGCTCGCCGTGCTGGCCGCCGCCCGGCTCGGCCGCGACCGGGCCACCCGGGGAGCCGCGCTGCTGGCCTTCGTGGCCGCCGCGATCGGCGTCGCCGCGCTCAACGAACTGGCCCGGCCGGCCGGCTGGTACGCGTTCGCCCCGGTCGACGGCGCGTTCCGGGGCGTACCGGTGGATCTGTGGCTCGGCTGGGCGGCGCTCTGGGGACCGCTGCCGGTGCTGCTGCGCCGGGTGCTGCCGCTGCCGGTCGCGCTCGGCCTGCTGCTCTGGGTGGACGTGGTGGCGATGCCGGCGCTGGCACCGCTGGTGCGGCTCGGGCCGTACTGGCTGGTGGGGGAGGCGGTGGGCCTGCTCGGCGTCGCCCTGCCGGCGCAGCTGCTCGGGCGGCTCGGCGCGGACCGCCGGCACCTGCGCCTGCGGGCCGTGCTCCAGGCCGTCCTCTTCGCCGCGCTGCTGCTCTGGTTCGTACCCACCGTGGCCTTCGAGTTCGGCGACGGCTCGTGGGCCCGCCTGACCGGGTTGCCCGGATCGTGGCTGCTGGTGCTCGCGCAGGTCGCGCTGCTACTCGCCACGCCCGCCCTCGCCGCGGTACGGGAGTTCGCCACCCGGGGCGGCGGCACCCCGTACCCCTGGGACCCGCCGCCGCGCCTGGTGACCACCGGGCCGTACGCCTATCTGGCCAACCCGATGCAGTGCAGTGCGGTGGCGCTGCTGCTGCTCACCGCGGCGGCGGCCGGCAGCCTCGCCCTGGCGGGCGCGGCGGTGGCCGCGGCCGCCTTCGGCGCGGCGGTGGCCGGCCCGCACGAACGGCACGACCTGGCGCGGCGCCACGGCGGCCCGTGGCGGGAGTACCGCCGCCGGGTCCGCGACTGGTGGCCGCGCCGCCGACCGTACGTCGCGGGCGCCCCGGCGGTCCTGTGGCTCGACGACGGCTGCGGGCCGTGCGCGGCCACCTGGCGGTTCCTGGCCCGCCGGGATCCGGTGGGGCTCACCGTCGTTCCCGCCACCGCGCACCACCGGGTGCTGTGGCGGGCCGAGTACGCGGGCGGCGACGGTCACCGGGAACGGGGGGTGGCCGCCGTCGCCCGCGCCCTGGAACACCTCGGCCCGGGGTGGGCCCTGGTGGGCTGGACCCTGCGGCTGCCCGGGGTGACCTGGTTCGCGCAACTGGTGACCGATGCGATGATCGCTGCGCCGCACCTGGCGAGCCCGCGAGGAGCAGGATGTCCGACACCAAGCAGCGTCTGCTCGACGGCACCCTCGCCGCGATCCGGCAGCACGGCATCGCCGGGGTCTCGGCCCGCACCATCGCCGCCGCCGCCGGGGTGAACCAGGCGTTGGTCTTCTACCACTTCGGCAGCGTGGACGAGCTGCTCGCCGCGGCCTGCCGGGCGGGCACCGCCGAGCGGGTCGCGCACTGGTCGGACCGGCTCGCCGGGGCGCGGTCGCTGCGCGAACTGCTGGCGGTGGGGCGCGCCCTGCACGAGGAGGAGCGGCAGCTCGGCAACGTGTCGTTCCTGGCCCAGCTGCTGGCTGGCGCGCAGACCGACGAGCGGCTGGCCGCCCCGACGGCCGGCGCCTTGCAGCTGTGGGTGGACGAGATCGAGCCGGTGCTGCGGCGGCTGCTGGCCGGCTCCCCGTTCGCCGAGATCGCCGACGTGCCGGGGCTGGCCCGGGCGGTCGCCGCCGCCTTCATCGGGCTGGAGCTGTACGACGGCGTGGACCGGGCCGGCGCGCAGCGGGCGCTGGCCGCGCTCGACCAGCTCGCCGTGCTCATCGAGATCGTCGACGACCTCGGCCCGATCGCCCGGCGGGCGTTGCGGACGAAGGTCACCCGGGCGGTCCGCCGGGACTGAGCCGGCCCTCAGCCGAGCAGGTCGTCACCGATGGCGGTGAGCTGGTCGGCGCCCACCTCGACCGCCGTCAGGTAGTGCCGCAGCCAGGAGCGCAGCCCGTCCCGGGTGCCGGTGGCGAAGGCCCCGGCCGCGCCGACGTACTCCGGTTCCCGCTCCCGGTGCCCGACGTCCACCGCGACCAGGCCACGCGGGTCGACCCCCCGGGACATCAGCACCAGCCGGGCGGCGGCCCGGGCCACCACGCCGGACGGGCCGGCGAACGGCCGCAGGTTGAGCAGTTCGCCGTGCACCACGGCGGCCAGCACCAGCGGGGAGACCTGGGTGCCACCGGCGACCAGCGCGGCCAGGCCGTCGAGCCGGGCCGCGACGACCGGGTCGGCCACCGGCCGCCCCAGCTCCCCCTCGGGTACGACGTCCCGGGCGGCGAGCACGTGCAGCTTGGCCAGCGCCTGCCGGGGTGCCCGGGGCCAGAGCTCGACCAGCCCGGGCAGCGCGCCGGCCACCCGCAGCGCGCCCTGGAGCACCGGCTCGGTGACGGTGCCGGCGCGGACCGCCTCACGCTCGTGGACGTACCCCTCCAGGGCGGCGCTGGCCACCGCGGACCGGAGGCTGACCTCGGCGGCGACCTGGCCGCCGTGGCGGCGCAGGGCGCGGTGCCGCATCGCCTGGTCGACCCGGTCGCGGGCGCGCTCGACGGCGGCTGCGATGTCGGCGAGTTCCAGCAGCGGGGCGAGCGGATCGGTGGTCACCCGCCCACGCTAGCCCCCCACCCAGCAGGCCACCCCGGCCAGGTGTTAGGCGGGCCCCCCGCCGCTACCGGATGCGGTTAAGCGGGGGCCCCGCCTTGCATCTCGGCGCGCGGCGTGGGCCGCTGGGCGCGTAGGTGGGGGGCGAGTTGGGGCGGGGGGCGGGGGGCGGGGATAACCTCGCCGGGTAAGAGACGCAGGTCACGCGACGAGGGAGTCACCGGATGAGCGAGGCATTGGCCAACTTGCTGAACGAGACGCGGCAGTTCCCGCCCCCGACCGAGCTCGCGGCCAACGCCAACGTCGCCGCCGACGCGTACGAGGAGGCGGCCGGGGACCGGCTCGCCTTCTGGGAGCGCCAGGCGGGCCGGCTGGCCTGGGCCAAGCCGTGGGACCAGGTGCTCGACTGGTCGAACGCGCCCTTCGCGAAGTGGTTCGTCGGTGGGCAGCTGAACGTGGCGTACAACTGCCTGGACCGGCACGTGGAGGCCGGCCGGGGTGACAAGGTGGCGATCCACTGGGAGGGCGAGCCGGGCGACACCCGCACCCTCACCTACGCCGAGCTGCACAAGCTGACCTGCCAGGCGGCCAACGCGCTGACCGACCTGGGTGTGGTGGCGGGTGACCGGGTGGCGATCTACCTGCCGATGATCCCCGAGGCGGCGGTGGCGATGCTGGCCTGCGCCCGGATCGGCGCGACGCACAGCGTGGTCTTCGGCGGCTTCTCCGCCGACGCGCTGACCAACCGGATCCAGGACGCCAGCGCCAAGGTGGTGATCACCGCGGACGGCGGCTTCCGCCGGGGCAAGCCGTCGGCGCTCAAGCCGACCGTCGACGAGGCGGTGGCGAACTGCCCGACGATCGAGCACGTGCTGGTCGTCCGCCGCACCGGCGAGGACGTCGCCTGGTCGGACCAGGACCACTGGTGGCACGAGACGGTGGAGACCGCCTCGCCGGAGCACGCCGCGCAGCCGTTCGACGCCGAGCACCCGCTGTTCATCCTCTACACCAGCGGCACCACCGCCCGGCCGAAGGGCATCCTGCACACCACCGGCGGCTACCTCACCCAGACGTCGTACACCACGCACGCGGTCTTCGACCTGAAGCCGGAGACCGACGTCTACTGGTGCACCGCCGACATCGGCTGGGTCACCGGCCACTCCTACATCGTGTACGGCCCGCTCTCCAACGGCGCCACCCAGGTCATGTACGAGGGCACCCCGGACACCCCGCACAAGGGCCGGTTCTGGGAGCTCGTCGACAAGTACCGGGTCACCATCCTCTACACCGCGCCCACCCTGATCCGCACCATGATGAAGTGGGGCGAGGAGATCCCGGCCGGCTACGACATGTCCTCGCTGCGGCTGCTGGGCAGCGTCGGTGAGCCGATCAACCCCGAGGCGTGGATGTGGTACCGGCAGCACGTCGGCCGGGGGGAGCTGCCGATCGTCGACACCTGGTGGCAGACCGAGACCGGGGCGATCATGATCTCGCCGCTGCCCGGGGTGACCGCGGCCAAGCCCGGCTCGGCGATGACGCCGCTGCCCGGCATCGTCGCCGACGTGGTCGACGACCAGGGCCAGTCGGTGCCGAACGGTGGCGGTGGCTACCTGGTGCTCAAGGAGCCGTGGCCGTCGATGCTGCGCACCGTCTGGGGCGACGACAGCCGGTTCCTGGAGACGTACTGGTCCCGGTTCGGCGCGGGCGCCGGCAACACCGGCGGCGACGGCTGGATCTACTTCGCCGGCGACGGCGCGAAGAAGGACGACGACGGGCACATCTGGCTGCTCGGCCGGGTGGACGACGTGATGCTGGTGTCGGGGCACAACATCTCCACCACCGAGGTGGAGTCGGCCCTGGTGAGCCACCCGTCGGTGGCCGAGGCGGCGGTGGTCGGCGCGACCGACCCGACCACCGGCCAGGCGATCGTCGCGTTCGCCATCCCGCGGGGCAGCGCGGAGACCTCCGGCGACGCCGGTGAGCAGCTCATCGCCGACCTGCGCAACCACGTGGCGAAGACGCTCGGCCCGATCGCCAAGCCGCGGCAGATCATGCTGGTGCCGGAGCTGCCCAAGACCCGCTCCGGCAAGATCATGCGGCGGCTGCTGCGGGACGTGGCGGAGAACCGCTCGCTCGGCGACGTCAGCACGCTCCAGGACTCGTCGGTGATGGAGCTGATCTCCTCCGGCCTGCAGAGCGGCAAGGCCGAGGACTGACACCGGCCACTGCGGACGACGATGGGCGGGCCCGGCCGGGCCTGCCCATCGCCCTGTGTGTGACGTTTTCCCGCCCCAGCGCGCTCCCCAGTGGGGGACCCCATAACCGCGGTCACGTTAGGTGATCTCCACCTGACAATGAGCCCAGAACGCCACTACTGCCCCACGGCTTTCGCCCGGGTTTGCCGGAAAAAATCGCGAGAAAATTGGCTGCTTGCCCAGTGACAACCGCCGAACGCCGTGCAATCGTCAGTGACGAATCACATGACATCCGTCGGCGCAGTCCGACATCGTCATGTAACAGATTCCACAAAGGAGGAGGACCTTTGAGGAGACAAGTCACAGCGGGCCTGGCCTCGGCTGCGGCCGCGCTGCTGGCGGCCGGCGTCGTCACGGCGCCGGCATCCGCCGCAACCCCCTCGGCGGAGCCCTCGCGCGCCGACAAGGCGAAGGTCGGCAAGGACAACCTCCCGGACCCGAAGGCGGATCAGCACCGGGAGGTCCGGAAGCAGGCCATCTCCGACCTGCTCAAGGGCAAGGCCAAGCTTCAGACGCGCAACGGCTCGAAGGTCATCCAGGTCAAGGACGACCTGTTCGTCGAGTACCAGCAGGCGCCGAAGACCGACCCCATCTTCACGATGCTGGTCAACTTCGGCGACAAGACCGACCCGCGCACCGGCGGCACCCCCGGCCCGGTGGTCAACCAGATCCCCGAGCCGGACCGCAACTGGGACGGCAGCCCCACCGACGACAACAGCACCCTGTGGCGCTCCGACTTCCACCGGGAGCACTACCTGGACATGTTCTACGGTGCCGGCGAGTCGATGCGGGACTTCTACCTGAAGCAGTCGGGTGGCCGGTACACCGTCGGCGGTGACGTCAGCGACTGGGTCACCGTGCCGTACAACGAGGCCCGGTACGGCAGCAACGAGATCTCCGAGGCCGACGGCTACTGGAACTTCGTCAAGGACAGCGCCACGTCCTGGTACGACGCCCAGGTCAAGGCCGGCAAGACGCCGCAGCAGATCAAGGACTACCTGGCCCAGTTCGATCAGTGGGACCGGTACGACTACGACGGCGACGGCAACTTCAACGAGCCCGACGGCTACGTCGACCACTTCCAGGCGGTGCACGCCGGTGAGGGCGAGGAGGCCGGCGGCGGCGCTCAGGGCGAGGACGCCATCTGGTCGCACCGCTGGGCCGCGTTCCCCAACCTCGAGGGCAAGGCCGGCCCGGCCGGCAACCTCGCCGGTGGCGTGCAGATCGGTGACACCGGGATGTGGATCCGTGACTACACCACGGAGCCGGAGAACGGTGGCCTGGGCGTCTTCGCCCACGAGTACGGCCACGACCTCGGCCTGCCGGACCTGTACGACACCGCTGGCGGCGACAACGGCGTCGGCTTCTGGAGCCTGATGGCCTCGGGTTCGTGGCTGAGCCACGGCACCGACGACATCGGGTCGACCCCGGGCTACATGGACCCGTGGTCGAAGCTGTTCCTCGGCTGGCTGAACTACTCGACCGTCGAGCAGAAGAGCGGCACCACCCAGGTGACGCTCGGCCCGGCCGGCGACAGCGACGGGCCGAAGGCCCAGGCGGTCGTCGTCAACCTGCCCGCGCAGACCCAGACCACGAACTACAACACGCCGTTCGGCGGGTCGTACGAGTGGTGGGGCGGCAGCGCGGACGACCTGAACAGCACTCTCGGCCGGACCCTGGACCTGACCGGGGCGACCTCCGCGTCGATCACCGCGAAGGCCCAGTGGGACATCGAGGAGGACTACGACTTCCTCTACGCCGAGGTGTCCACCGACGGCGGCGCCACCTGGGCCGCCCTGACCAACTCGCTCGTCGATGAGGGCGAGACGGGCGTGGACGGCTCCACCAGCGGCAACTGGGTCGACCTGAGCTACGACCTGACGGCGTACGCCGGCAAGACCGTGACGTTCCGCTACCGCTACGCCACCGACGGCGGCGTGCACCTGGCCGGCCCGTTCCTGGACAACATCCAACTGGTCAAGAACGGGACGGTCGCCTGGACCGACGACGCGGAGACGCTGTCGGCGGACTGGGCCGTCAAGGGCTTCACCCGGATCACCGGCTCGGTGACCGCCACCTACCCCCGCTTCTACATCGCCGAGAACCGGACCTACTTCGGTTACGACGACACGCTGCGGACCGGTGGGTACAACTTCGGCTGGGCCAACACCAAGCCGGACTTCGTGGAGCGGTTCTCGAACCAGCCCGGCATGCTGGTCTGGTACGTGAACTACGCCTACGGCGACAACAACACGTCGCAGCACCCGGGCTACGGCTTCAACCTCCCGGTCGACGTCCGCCCGGACAAGATCAACATTGGCGGTCAGGGCACCATCACCAACCGCCGCGGCGGCTACGACGCGACGTTCAGCAAGTTCACCAAGCCGGCGCAGACCTTCCACAAGAACGGCGTGGCGGTCACCGTGCCGCCGCTCGAGCCGCAGCCGATCTTCAGCGACAGCGGCGTCGGCAAGTACTGGAACGCGGGCAACCCGCAGAACTCGGTGAAGATGGCCGGCACCGGCACCCGCATCGAGATCCTGCAGCAGGGCACCACCCCGACCAGCGACATGGTCGTCAAGGTCACCAACTGATCGGGTAGCACCAGAGAGAGGGGCCGGCGGCGGCGACGCCACCGGCCCCTTTCGCGTGTCCGGGGCCGGCACGGATGTGACGGAGTAGGGCATCCCCAACAGAAAACCCGGGCGGTCACCCGGGTGAGGGTCGGAACCTGAATATCGACTCCCGCCCGAAGCCGTTGCACAACCTGACCGGCAACGCCTGGCGCGCCCGGGTCCAGCTGTACGATGCGCCGTTCAGCCTGAAGAAGGCGGACTCGTTCACCCTCCACGTGCACAGCCAGCCGCGCCCGGGCATCGCCCTGCTCCGGCGGGAACCGACGGCGTCGACTGCGGGCCCGGCGTACCCATGCGGATCGTCACCAGCTGACCGCCCGCCGGGCCGGCTCCGCGGGCCGACCGGCCGCCACCTCCGGCCGACGGGCCGGGCCGGAGCTGGGCACCGGGTCCTAGGCTGTGCCACATGACCGAGCAGCGCGGCGGAACCGTCGACGAGTCCTGCGTCCTGACCGAAGGGCCCTGGACGCACCGGTTCGTCGGCGCCAACGGCAGCCGCTTCCACGTGGTGGAGGCCGGCACCGGCCCGATGGTGCTCTTCCTGCACGGCTTCCCCGAATACTGGTGGGCCTGGCACGAGATGCTGCCGGCCGTCGCCGACGCCGGCTTCCGCGCGGTCGCGGTCGACCTGCGCGGGTACGGCGCCAGCGACAAGCCACCCCGGGGATACGACGGCTACACCCTCGCCGCCGACGTGGCCGGGCTGATCCGGGCGCTCGGCGAGCGTTCCGCCACGGTGGTCGGCACCGGAGCCGGCGGCATGGTCGCGTGGACGGTCGCCTCGTTCCACCCGAACCTGGTCCGCCGGCTGGTGGTGCTCGGCGCCCCGCACCCGCTGCGGCTGCGGGCGGCCATCTTCGCCGACCCGCGCGGGCAGTTCGCCGCCTCCACACCCACCCTGAAGTTCCAGCTCCCCCGCTACGAGCACGTGCTGACCCGGGACGACGCCGCCGAGGTGACGGCCGTGCTGCGCCGCTGGGGCGGGCCGGCCTGGGTCGACGGCCCCGAGTTCGAGGCGTACGCCCAGGCCTGCCGGACCGCGATGCAGATCCCGCAGGCCGCCTTCTGCGCGCTGGAGGCCTACCGGTGGGCGTTCCGGTCCGTGCTGCGGCTGCACGGCTACCGGTTCGTCCGGCTGATGCAGAAGCCCCTGGTCACGCCGACCCTGCACCTGCACGGCGCGGCGGACATGGCCACCCTGCCGCGCACCGCCCAGGGCTCCGGCCGGTACGTGACCGCGCCCTACGAGTGGCGGCTGCTGGACGGGGTGGGCCACTTTCCGCACGTCGAGGCGCGGGACCTGGTGCTGGGCGAGATCCTGCGGTGGACGAAGTCGTGACTCAGACCCGCTGCTCGCGCAGGTCCACGACCTCCGCCGCGGGGGCCCAGCCCTGGTAGACGCCGAAGTCGAAGACCTCCAGGCCCATCGCCCGGGCCACCGGCCAGCGGCCGCCGGTGTACTCCACCCGCAGCCACCCCTCGTGCTCGCCCAACACGATGAACGGCTGCCCCTGCCAGGTGCAGGTGGTCCGGACGTACGCCAGGTCGGCGACCTCGCCGGCCGGCACCACCCGCACGTACCGGCCGGGTCGGACCTCCTCGAACCCGTCGCCCGGGCCGGGCTGGTACAGCCGCACGTCGTCGCCGTCCGGGCTGGCCTGGTATTCCCGGCCCTGCCAGCGGGCCACGTACCCGTCGCGCATCAGTCCTCACCGACCCGTCGCCAGCGCACCGCGTCGGCGTCCAGGACGGCGACCACCCGCTCGTTGCCGTCCGCCCCGATCCGCCACAGCTGCGCCCCGTGCGGCAGCCGGGCGCTGTCCACCTTGAACTCGGCCACCACGTCGGTGCTCTCCCCCGGGGCGAAACCGTTGCCCCGGAACGGCGGGCGTTCGATGACCCAGCCCTCCATGGCCCGCATGGCCGTCTCGTTCTGCCCGCCGTACGGGATGCGGTAGAGGCTGGGCCGGTACGCCGGCCAACGGAGCACGTAGATGTCCTCGGCGGCCCGGTCGAAGGGCGAGTCGGGGTGGCCGAGACCGAGCGCGTCGTACAACTCGGCCGGGGTGTGCAGGTGGGCGAGCTCGGTGGCCCGGTGCACGAAGCCGGAGACCCGGTCGTAGCCCCGCTCCAGGTAGTAGGCGAGCTGGGACGGCGCGACCGCCTTCTGCATCACCACCGGGCGGGTCGGGTCGGCCACCGGCGGGGCGACCCGGGGCCGGCTGGCCGGCGCCTCGGCCGCCGCCGGCTCGGGCTCGGTCTCCGGGTCGTCGCCCAACCCGACGTCGGCGGCCCAGTTGGCCAGCCCGACGATCTGCTCGCCGGGCAGCTTGGCCCCCACCGGAGTGCCCGGGTTGACCGCGAACGACCAGTCGTGGTCGGGCCAGCGGCGGATCAGCTGCACGAAGCGGACCAGCACCGTCTCGACCGCTCGGGCGTCGTCCTCGGCCATCCGCTCGGTCGAGGTGTAGACCACCACATGCGTCCCGCCGTCCAGCTGCGCGGTCTGCCAGACGAAGCCGGGGTCGCCCGGGCGGCTGCCGGGCGCGGAGTCCGGGGCGGCCGGCAGCAGCACCCGGGCCAGCAGCAGAGTGGAGAGAAAGCTGTCGGTGTTGCCGGCGCCGGCCGCGGCGTACAGCTCCTCCTCGACCTCGTTGGCCGGCAGGAAGCCGGCGGTCGGCGGTGCCGCCGGACCCGGCGCGTCGGCCGCCGCCGGCTTGGCCGCGGCCGAGGCGGGCCCGGTGGCCGGGGTGGGCACCGAGGCCCCCGGTCGGGCGCCCTCGGTCGGGTATGCCGGCACCGGCCCGGCCGCCGGCGGGACGGGCTGCGGCCGGACCGGCTCGGCGGGCGGCCGGAACGACGCCGGCTCGGGGGCGGCGGGGCGGACCGGCCGATCTGTGGGCGGGGCATCCACCGTCGTCGGCATGGCGGGCGGCACCGGGGCCGTCGGCAGCACGGGGGCCGCCGCTGGCTCGGCCGGCCCGACCGGGACCGCCGGCGGCTCGGCCGCCCGCACCGGGACCGTGGGGGGCACCGCGACCGAGGGCGGCGCCGGGGCCGAGGGCGGTGCCGCGACCGTGGGAGGTGCCGGGGCCGAGGGCGGCGCCGGAGCCGAGGGCGGCTCGGGTGCGGGCGGGGCGGCGAAGAGGCCGGCGTGGCCGGGCATCCCGGACCGGGCCGGGCGGTCGACGGGCGGTGCCGCCCGCTCCGGCCCGCCGAGGTCGCGGGACTCGATGACCGTGCCCTCTATGACGATCGGTGAGAAGGTGCGGCGCGGGGCCGGCGGGCTGGAGACCGGCTCGGCGGCGCTCGGCGGGTCGTGGCCGGCCTCCGGCCCGTACGCCGGGGACGCGCCGGCCAGCCGCTGGGTCTGCTCCTCGGCGCTCGGCTCGCGGCGGCTCAGCGGCCGCGCCGGCCGGTCGGCGGCCCCGGCGAGCCGCAGGGCCTGGGTCACCTCGTCGGGCGCCGGCTCGGACCGGTGCGGCAGTGGGACCGTCGGATCGGGGGCCAGCCGGAACGCCCGGGTCGCCTCCGCCGGAGGCTCCGGCCCCCGCCTCGGCAGCGCCTGGGTGAGTGCCTCGTCGGGACCGCCGGCCCGGAGCCGCTGGGTGAGTTCCTCGCCCGCCGGATCCCCGGCCGGGCGGGCGGGCACTGGTTCGTCCAGCGGCCGGCGACGGGGAAAGGGCTGGCCGCTCCGGCCGAGCCGGGACGGTGGCACAGCCCGCTCCCCCGGGCGGCGGGGCTCGTCGGCGCCACGGCGCTGGGCGGCCGGCTCGAAGAACGACCGGCCCGTCGGCTGGGTCGGCCAGCCGGTGGTCGCCGCGGCGATCGACGGCGGCTCGGTCCGCCCGTCCTGCGGAGCGGCCCGGCTCTCCGGCCCAGGTCGCGGCGCTGGGTCAGCGCCAGGTCGCGGCCGGGGGTCAGCGGCAGGTCGCGGTGGCGCTTCGGCGGGCGGCTCGGCCGGCGGACGGTACGCGGACACCGGCGGGGGCCCGGCGGCCTCCCGCTCCGGCGTGGTGGCGTTCGCCCGCGCCCGGGCGAGCGACTCCACCCGCTCCAGCCGGGCCCGCGCACCCATGGTGCGACCGGGCAGCCGGACGTCGCCCCGGGCGAGCTGCGACACGAACCAGGACGGCAGATAGCCCTCGACGGGCAGGCCCGGGTTGACCGCCAGCCACCACTCGTGGTTGGGCCACTCCTCGGCCAGGTCGGCGTAGGCGGCCCGGCGGGTGGGTCCGGCGCTCCCGCCGAGGCAGGCGTGCAGCGCGGCCGGCGAGGTGAACCCGAGGACGTGAGTCCGCCCACCGGTGGTCCAGGTGCCCCAGCCGGCGGTCTCCCCGGCGACGGTCAGGCCGGACACCGGCAGCAGGAGGTCGGTGCGGGCCAGGATGCGGAAGTAGAGCTCCTGGTCGTTGCCGCGCAACGCGTCCCGCATCGCCGCTTCGGCCTCGGTAGCCGGCTCCCAGTCGGTCACGGCCACCTCTCCTCCCACGAAAAGGCCAACGGCATCGCGTACAACCTACAAGGTAGTAACAAGATCACAATGGCTGGCCGGCGGCGGTGCGCCGGCCGGCCGGGGAGGCGATAACATCCGGTCCCGGAGCCGACACGATACGGAGGCCGTCGATGCCCCGGCCCGTTGCACGCCCGGTCCTCACCGCCGCCCTGGCGGCCTCGCTGGCCGCCGCGCCGGCCACCGCCGCGCCGGCCGCTCCGCCCCCCTGCGCCAGCCCGCTCGCTCCGGCCCGGACGGTCACCGATCGACCGTGGCCACAGCAACGGTACGCCCCGGAGCGGCTCGCGCCGCTGGCCACCGGTGCCGGGGTGACCGTGGCCGTGGTCGACTCCGGGGTGGACGGGCGGCACCCGCAGCTCGCCGGGCGGGTGCTGACCGGCACCGACCTGCTGGACCCGGGCGGCGACGGCCGGCGGGACTGTGCCGGGCACGGCACCGGGGTGGCGAGCGTCATCGCCGCCGGGCCGGTCGCCGGGGTGGCCTTCCGGGGGTTGGCGCCGGACGCCCGCATCCTGCCGGTACGGGTCAGCGAGCAGCAGGTGGTCGACGGCCGGGAAGCGGGGCGTACGGTCGGCGCGGCCGAGTTCGCCCGGGCCATCCGCTGGGCGGTCGACCACGACGCGGACGTGCTGAACCTCTCCGTCGTGCTCTACGCCGACCACCCGGCGGTACGGGCCGCGGTCGACCATGCCCGGGACCGGGACGTGGTGCTGGTGGCCGCCGCCGGCAACCTGCACGACAGCGGGGACCCCCGGCCGTACCCGGCGGCGTACGAGGGGGTGCTCGGGGTGGGCGCGATCGGGGTCGACGGGTCCCGGTCGGCGTTCTCCCAGACCGGCTCGTACGTCGACCTGGTCGCCCCGGGCGGAGAGGTGCTGACCGCCGCCCCCGGCCGGGGTCACGTGGTGGCGGAGGGGACCAGCTACGCGGCGCCGTTCGTCGCGGCCACCGCCGCGCTGCTGCGGGAATACCACCCGGACTGGAGCGCGGCGCAGGTGACCCGGCGGATCCTGGCCACCACCGACCCGGCCCCGGGCGACGGCCGGCGGGGCGGCTACGGCACGGGGGTGTTGAACCCGTACCGGGCGGTCACCGAGACCGGCCCCGGCCCGGACCGGCCGGCCGGCGTGGCCGGCGCGCTGCCGCTCGACCGGCCCGACCCGACGGCGGCGGCGCAACGGGAGCGCCGGGCGACCGCGCGGGACCGGGCGGTGCTGGTGGCACTGGTCGCCGGGACCGCCGTGCTGGCGGTGGTGCTGCTGGCCGTGGTGCTGCCCCGGGGCGCCCGCCGCCGCTGGCGACCCGCCGGGCCGGCCTGAGCCGACCCCGGGGCACCGGCACCCGCCGACCCGCCGCCACTCGGCCTGCCGGGTGACCACACTCCGCGCGGCCGGACGGGACACGGCGGCGCCGGGCGCACACCCGCCCCGCGCCGCCGTGCGGGGTTCACTGGAAGAGATTGGCGTTCCGCTTCTCGGTGTCGAGATAGTCGGACGCGGAGTCGTCCACCGCGAGCTTGATGTCCCGCAGCATGGCCTGGAGGTCCTGCGAGGCCGAGCGCCAGCGGGCCTGCCGCTGCTCGTACGCCTGCCGGGCCTCGCCGGACCAGGTCGCCACGAGTGGCGCGGCGTCCCGTTCCAGCTGCCCGAGCTGGCTGTCCAGGGTGTTCAACGCCTTCTGGATGTCCGCGCCGGCCTGTTGCAGCGCGGCGAAGTTGACGACCAGCACGCCGTCGTTCATGGGTGCTTCCTCCCCATACGGTCAGAGCGGCAGCTGGATGCCGCCGCGGTTGGTGGAGGCGACCCGGCCCGCCGCCTCGCTGTCGGAGACGTCGTACTGCCGGCCGGCGGTGCGGATCGCGGTGGCGGTCTCCCGCAACGCCCGCTGCAACGCCGCCTGGTCCTGCGACCACTGCTGCTTGACCTGCTCGAACGAGCGTCCACCCGCGCCCTGCCAGGCCTGCTGCAACACCTCCAGCTCGGCCATCAGGCTGCTGAGCATGCTCTGCAGTGACTCGTCCACCTGCTCGAACTTCGCGGCGGTCTGCTGCATGACCACTGCTTCCGCCTGGGTCTCGGCCATCCGTCACCTCGCTTTCTCGGTAGTCCTGCGGGTGGCGACCGTCCTGACCGGAGTGTCGCCGGCCGCTGCCGGCGCCCCGGCCGCCGGCCGTTCGCCAAAACTCGTCGCTGACGGTAGCCGCCCAGTCGCATTCCTGCTACCCCCGTCGGCTCTCCTGTGGACAATGCGTGTTCCCGTCGTAACCCTCGCGGGCCCTACGATGGGCCGCACCGGGGCGGCGCTCCGGCGGGCCGGCGACGGCGCGGGCCCGGCGGAAAGGCGGAGGAGGCGCGGTGACGGCGACCACGACCGGCGGACGGGCACCGGTTCCGGTTCCGCCGCGGCAGCCCCTGCCGCCACTGTGGATGCCGGCCGACCGACGGCGCCGGACCCGGTTGCGCGCCGGCCAGGTCGCCGCCGGGCAGGTGGCGCTCGCCCTGCCGGTGGCGGTCGCCGGCCGGGGCGGCGTGGCCCTGGTGGCGGCCGGCGTCGCCGCCGGGCTCCTGGGCGCCGCCGTCGCCGTACGGTGGCGCGGTCGGTGGCTCTTCGAATGGCTCGCGGTGGGCCTGACCCACCTGTTCCGGCGACGGGCCCTGCCCCCGTCGGACGGACCGACCGGCCTGCTCGACCTGGTCTCCCCGGGCACCGTCGTCCGCCCGGCCGAGCTGGCCGGCGGGCCGGCCGCGGTGCTGGACGACCCGACCGGGCTGACCGCGGTGCTGGAGGTGGGCGACCCGGGCGACCTGCTGGGCGGCCACCCCCGGGCGCTGCCGGCACCGGCAGCGCTGCTGCCGGCGGCCCCGCCGGACGGCCCGCCGGTCTGCGTCCAGCTCCTGCTGGTCGCGGCGCCGGCACCCAGCCCGTCGGTCGCCGGCGGCACCGCCGGCACGTCGTACCGGCAGCTCACCGACGGGCGGCTGGCCGGGCGGGCCCGGGCGGTGCTCGCGGTCCGGGTGCTCCGGGTCGACGGCTGGTCGGACGAGGACCTGCGCCGGGCCCTCTCCGGCACGGTCCGCCGGATCGCCCGGCGGCTCGGACCGTCGGCCGCCCGCCCGCTGGGCGAAACCGCCGCGTTACGCGCCGTCGCGGAGTTCGCCCACCTCGACGACGCCCGGCCGGTACGGGAGTCGTGGCAGGCGGTCCGCACCGGCGAGCTGCTGCAGAGCTGCTTCCGGGTGCGGCCGGCGGCCGGGCCGGCCTGGGCGCACCTGGTGTCGCGGCTGCTGGCCACGCCGGCCACCGCCACCACCGTGTCGATCTGCGCCGGGCCGGGCACCGGCGCCGAGGCGGGGCCGCCGCCCAGCCGGATCACCGTACGGCTGGCCGGCCCGACCCCGGCGCAGCTGGCCGCCGCCGCGCAGGCCATCCGGCTCTCGGCCGGGGCGCTCGGCGCGCGGGTGCGCCGGCTCGACGGCGAACAATTGGCCGGGCTGGCCGCCACGCTCCCGCTGGCCGCCCTGCCCAGCGCTCCCGGCCCGGACGGCGCGGGCGGCCCCGCGGAGCTGACGGTGGACGACGCCGGGTTGATGGTGGGCGCCAACCGGCACGGCGGCGCGGTGACCGTGCGGTTGTTCCGGCCGGAGGCGACCCGGGTGATGCTGGTCGGCGGGTTGCGCGCGGCGCAACTGCTGACCGTACGCGCGATGGCGCTGGGCGCCGCGGTGGTGGTGCAGACCGGCCGGCCACGGGCCTGGGAGCCGTTCGTCCGGGGCGTCGCCGCGCCCGCCGGCGCCATTCCGGTGCTGCCACCCGGGCGCCCGGTGGGCGAGGCCACCGGCACCTCCCTGCGGCCGCTGCTGCTGGTGCTGGACGTCGGGCCGGTGCCGGCCGATCCGGCGCCCGGGCCGCAGTGGCGGTCCACCCTGGTCGTCCGCGACGAGCTGACCGCGGCGGACGTCGAGGCACTGGCCCGGGCCGACCTGGCGGTGCTGCAACCGCTGACCGCGACGGAGGCGGGGCTGGCCGGCACGGCGCTCGGCCTGGGCGGCTCGGCGGAGTGGCTGACCCGGATCCGGGAGGACATGGTCGCGGTGGTGAACCGGCGCGCGCTGCGCTGGGCGCTGCTCTCCCCGACCCCGATCGAGTCCCAGATCATCGGCCGCCCCCTCCGCCGCTGACTCGCCGCCCAGCGGTGTCAAGCGGGGCCCCCGCCGGTACAGAATGCGTTAACAGGGGCCGTCTCCTTACATCCATCGGCCGTGGCACGATGCCCGCCATGGGTTTTCTGAAGGGAATTCTGATCCGGCTGGCGGCGACGGCGTTCGCCTTCTGGCTGGCCACGTCGCTCATCCCCGGCATCTCGCTGGACTCCACCTCGGCCACCGAGACCGTCACCACCCTGGTGCTCGTCGCGGTGATCTTCGGTGTGGTCAACGCGGTGCTCCAACCGATCATCAAGACCGTCGGCTGCGGCTTCTACCTGCTCACCCTCGGGCTCATCGCGCTGGTGGTGAACGGCCTGCTCTTCCTGCTCACCAGCTGGATCGCCGGCCAGGCCGGGCTGCCGTTCCACGTGGACGGCTTCTGGCCGGCCGCGGTGCTCGGCGCGCTCTTCGTCAGCCTGGTCACCTGGATCCTCGGCGCGGTCCTGGACCGCGACTGAGCGCCGGCCCGGCCGGTCGCCGCACTCGGGCGGCCGGCCGGAGCCAGCGGTCCAGCGACCGGGAATTGGCTGGCGAGGGCGGGGTGCGGCGGGACTAGCCTGGTCGGCGTGCTCACCCTGACCCGCGCCGACGGCTACCAGCTCAGCACCGACCCCGGCCGGCTCGACCTCGACCTGGTGCACCACTGGCTCAGCACCGACGCGTACTGGGCGCTCGGGCGGGACCGGGCGACGGTCGAGCGGGCCTTCGCCGGCTCCATCGGGTACGGCGTCTACCGGCCCGGCGACGGCGGGCAGGTGGCGGTCGCCCGGGTGGTCACCGACGGGGCCACCTTCGCCTGGCTCTGCGACGTCTACGTGGACCGCGCCGAGCGGGGCCGCGGGCTGGGCGGCTGGCTCGCCGGGGCGGCCCGCGACCACCTCGCCGGGCTCGGCGTACGCCGGATCCTGCTGGCCACCAACGACGCCCACGGGGTGTACGCGAAGCTCGGCTTCGCCCCGGTCGCCCCGGACCGCTACATGCAGCTCGACCAGCGCGGAGAACCCCCGGTGAGCCCGCTCACCGGAAAGGAGCAAGGCGCCACTACACCACTTACGGTGGAGGCGTGAACCAGCTCCGCCTCGGCTACCTGTACGGCATCGGCGCGTACCTGCTCTGGGGTTTCCTCCCGCTCTACTTCAAGCTGCTGCGCCCGGCCGGTCCGGTGGAGATCCTCGCGCACCGGGTCGTCTGGTCGGTGGCCCTGGTGGCGCTGCTGCTCGCCGCCGCCCGCAACATCGGCTTCCTGCGCGCGCTGGCCCGTCGGCCCCGCGCGCTGGCCGGGATCGCCGCGGCCGCCGTGCTGATCGGGATCAACTGGGGCACCTACATCTACGGGGTGACCTCCGACCGGGTGGTGGAGACCGCGCTCGGTTACTTCATCAACCCGCTCGTGGTGGTGCTGCTCGGGGTGTTCGTGCTGCACGAGCGGCTGCGCCCCGGGCAGTGGGCGGCAATGGGCGTCGGGCTGGCGGCGGTGGTCGTGCTGACCGTCGACTACGGCCGGCTGCCGTACCTGGCGCTCACCCTGGCCTTCAGCTTCGCCGGGTACGGGCTGGCCAAGAAGCAGCTCGGACTGCCCGCCACGGAGGGGCTCTTCGTCGAGTCGGCGGTGCTGGCGCTGCCGGCGCTGGCCTACCTGGGGTGGCTGGCGCAGCGCGGCGACGCGACCTTCGGGCACGTCTCCGCGGCGCACACCGTGCTGCTGGTGCTGGCCGGGGCGGCCACCGCGATCCCGCTGCTGCTCTTCGCCGGCGCGGCGAACCGGCTGCCGCTGACCGGGCTGGGCATGATCCAGTACCTGGCGCCCGTCCTCCAGCTCGGCTGCGGCGTGCTGATCTTCCACGAGCCGATGCCCCCCGCCCGACTGGCCGGCTTCGCCCTGGTCTGGTTGGCGCTGATCGTCTTCACCGTCGACGCGGTCCGCCACACCCGCCGCACCCGCGCCGCCGCCCGCCGCGCCCCGGTCCCGGTGCCCGCCGCCCGCTGACCCGGTCAGTCCACGTCGTAGGCGAGCACGGGCGTGCCGTCGGCGCGGGTCAGCTCCAGGCGGACCAGCTCCGCGCCGGTGAACCGGGTCGCGCCGGTCAGGCGCAGGTCGTCGCCGGGGGCGGCCAGCCACGACCCGAGCTGCTCGGTCTGGCCGTCCGGACCGTGCGCCACCAGCCGGAACGCGTACGCCTTGTGGTAGCCGGCGGTGGCGTCGTACCCGCAGCGCATGGTGACCTCGGTGCCCCACTCGGTGCCGGTCAGCCCGATCTCGGCGTGCACCGGCACCCCCGCCGCGACCGGCGTCATCGCCACCATCCGCACCGGCGCGGCGGCCGGCGGCGCCGCCGGGCGCAGCAGCCCGGCCACGGCCACCCCGACCACCAGCGCGAGCGCCGCGGCGACCAGCCCGGTCAGCGCGTACCGCCGACGCACGCCGGACCGCTCGCGGCGCCGGCGCTCGGTCGCGGCGGCGAGCAGCGCGGGCACCCGGGTGTCCTCCGCCGCCGGCAGGAACTCCGCCAGCGCGGCCGCGTCGAGCCGACCCAGCAGCCCCGGCAGCACGGCGATCTCGGCGACCGCCGCCCGGCAGGTCGCGCAGCTGGTCAGGTGCCGCTCGTAGGCGGCCCGCTCGCCGGGGGTCAGGGCGCCCAGCACGTACGCGCCGTCGTCGTGCGCGAACTCGCAGCGGGTCATCCGGTCACCCCCATCTCGGCCAGGACCAGCCGCAACGAACGCAGGGCGTAGTGGGTACGGGACTTCACGGTGCCCGGCGGCACGCCGAGCCGGGCGGCGGCCTCGGCCACCGACCGTCCCTGGTAGAAGCATTCCACCAGCACGTCCCGGTGGGTGGGGCTGAGCCGGCTCAGCGCCTCCGCGACGGTCCACGCCTCCACCGCGCGTTCCGCCTCGTCGACCATGCCCGGCTGGTCGGGCAGCTGGTCGGTGAAGACCTCGCCGACCCGGTTGGACCGGCGCCGCCAGGCGTCGATGGCCAGGTTCCGGGCGGTGGTGAAGAGCCAGGCGCGCACCGACCCGCGCCGCGGGTCCAGCGACTCCGGGTGCCGCCAGGCCCGCAGCAACGTCTCCTGCACCAGGTCCTCGGCCCGCGGCCGGTCCCCGTTCACCAGTCGCAGGGCGTAGCCGAAGAGCGCCTCCGCGTGCTCGTCGTGCAGCGCGCGCAGCAGCTGGGCGTCGTGGTCGCTGATGGCGGTCTCCCTCGCTCTCGGCGGCGAGTCCGGTTGTGGGTCCGTTCCTGCATACGTACGCCGGGCCCGCTCGGTTCATCCGCAGCTCGCGGCGCAGGTGTTCACGCCCGGTTCACTCACCCGCCGAGCCCCGCTCACCGCACCCTGGCAGCGTCCGGCCGGTACGCGCCCGGGTGAACCCGGTGTGCCACGACGTCTTCTCAGGAGGCCACTGCCCATGAGCGACCGTCCCCGGCTGCTCCCGCTGCTCGGCGCCAACCGCCGGCACGGCAGCCGCGACGCGATGACCTGCCTGTACCGGTGCGGCAACGCCTGCGACCACCCGGTACCGAACTCCTCCGACAACCCGTACTTCGGCGACCTGGTCGACGCGGAGGTCTCCCGGCGCGGGGTCGTCCGGGCCGGCGCGGTCGGCGCCCTGGTCCTGGGCTTCGGTGGCGCCGCCGTCGGCGCGCTGGCCGGTGCCGCTCCGGCCGGCGCGGCGCCCGCCGCACCGGCGGCCGGCCCGGCCGGTCCGGGTGCCGGGCCCGGCGGGATCGGCAACGGGGCGCTGACCTTCAGCCCGATCCCGCCGAACAAGCTCGACAGCCTGGTGGTGCCGAACGGCTACGACCACGCCGTCGTCATCAAGTGGGGCGACCCGGTGGTCCCCGGGGCCCCGGCGTTCGACCTGCACGCCCAGACCGCCGCGGCGCAGGCCCGGCAGTTCGGCTACAACAACGACTTCGTCGGGGTGCTGCCGATCGACCGGAAGCGGGCGCTGCTCGTGGTCAACCACGAGTACACCAACGAGGACCTGATGTTCCCCGGCTTCACCGGCCTGGACGCGCTCTCCGTGGAGCAGCTGCGGGTGGCGATGGCCGCGCACGGCATGTCCGTGGTGGAGCTGGAGCGGGTGGAGAGCACCGGGCAGTGGCGGCCGGCCCGCAACGGCCGCCGGTACAACCGGCGGGTCACCGCCCTGGCCACCCAGTTCGAGCTGACCGGCCCGGCCGCCGGCGCGGCCTGGCTGCGCACCGCCGCCGACCCCAGGGGCCGTACGGTGGTCGGCACGCTGAACAACTGCGCGGGCGGGGTCACCCCGTGGGGCACCGTGCTCTCCGGCGAGGAGAACTTCAACCAGTACTTCGTCGGCGGCGACGGCGCGCCCGCCGAGCTGAAGCCGAAGCTGGCCCGGTACGGCATCCCCACCGACGTGCGCTACCCGAGCGCCAGCCGCAAGTGGGAGCGCGCCGACGAGCGCTTCGACCTGGCGAAGCACCCCAACGAGGCGCACCGCTTCGGGTGGATCGTCGAGATCGACCCGTTCGACCCGGACAGCACGCCGCGCAAGCACACCGCGCTGGGCCGGTTCAAGCACGAGGGCGCCAACGTCATCGTGGCGAAGAACGGCCACGTCGTGGCGTACATGGGCGACGACGAGCGGTTCGACTACCTGTACAAGTTCGTCTCGGACAAGAAGTTCCTGCCGGGCGACTCGTCGGTGGCCCGCCGGCACAACCTGACCCTGCTGGAGTCCGGCACCCTCTACGTCGCCAGGCTGGCCGGGAACAGCGCCGCCGAGATCGACGGCAGCGGCAGGCTCCCCGCCGACGGCGCGTTCGACGGGCGCGGCGAGTGGATCAAGCTGGTCAGCGGCAACCGCTCGTACGTGGACGGGATGACCGCCGCCGAGGTGCTCACCTTCACCCGGCTCGCCGGGGACAAGGTGGGCGCGACCAAGATGGACCGGCCCGAGGACGTCGAGCCGAGCCTGCTCACCGGCAAGGTGTACGTGGCGCTGACCAACAACAGCAACCGGGGCGTCGGCAGCAACCCGAAGGCCGACGAGGCCAACCCGCGCACCGCCAACCGGCACGGGCAGATCCTGGAGCTGGTCGAGGACCGGGGCGACAACACCGCCGAGTCGTTCGCCTGGTCGCTGCCGATCGTCTGCGGCGACCCGGCCGACCCGGCCACCCACTTCGCCGGGTACGACAAGACGAAGGTCTCCCCCATCTCCTGCCCGGACAACGTCGCCTTCGACGCCACCGGCAACCTCTGGATCTCGACCGACGGCAACGCGCTGGGCAGCAACGACGGCCTCTTCGCCACCGCCGTGGACGGCCCGGAGCGCGGTCACCTGAAGCAGTTCCTCACCGTGCCGCTGGGCGCGGAGACCTGCGGCCCGTTCATCACCGGGGACAACCGCTCGGCCTTCGTGGCCGTACAGCACCCCGGGGAGGTCACCGGCGCGTCGGTGGAGAAGCCGGCCTCGACCTGGCCGGACGGCGACTACGCCAAGCCGGGCGTGGTGGTCGCCTGGCGGCTCGACGGCGGCCCGATCGGCAGCTGACCCTCCTCGGCGGTCCGGCGCTGGACCGCCGCCCGGGGCCCTCTCCCAGCCGGGGAGAGGGCCCCTCGGCGTGCCGGGTCTCGCGGGACGGCCGGGCCCCGCGGCGTTCCGGGCGGCCTGCCGC
The DNA here is from genome assembly GCF_040654475.1 of Micromonospora sp. NPDC050686. Lineage (NCBI taxonomy): Bacteria > Bacillati > Actinomycetota > Actinomycetes > Micromonosporales > Micromonosporaceae > Micromonospora > Micromonospora sp. NPDC050686. The sequence goes on along the minus strand of NZ_JBFAID010000003.1, from coordinate 112,833 downwards.
GGGTCGCCCTGCGGGGTCAGTTCTCCGCCGCGACCGCGTCGGCGACGCTGCGCGCGACGGTGAGCAGCTTCGCCCGGACCACCCGGGCGGAGGTCATCATCTCGCCGGCCGGCAGCGCGCAGGCGAGCACCAGCCGGCGCTCCAGATCCTTGTCCGGGGTGACCAGCACCGCGGCGCAGGCCACCCCCTGCCGGAACTGGCCCAGCTCCAACTGCATGCCGCGCCGGTCACCGGCGGCCAGGTCCGCCTCGAAGGCGTCGGCGGTGGTCAGGGTGGCCGTGGTGAACGGCCGCATGCCGTACTCCCGCAGGTAGCGCAGCCGCTGGTCGGGCGTGAGGGTGGCGAGCAGGGCCTTGCCCAGCGCGGTGGCGTGCGCGCCCTCGTCGAAGCCGGGGACGAGGTCCTCCAGGTACGGCGAGCGGGGACCCTCGGCGGTCGCGGTGATCGCCACCTGGCCACCCACGAAGCGGCCGAGGAAGTGGCTGTAGCCGGTCTCCATGGCGGCCCGGCGCAGCGACTCCCCGACCGGGGCCGGCCCACGGAACGCGGTGACCAGTTCGCGGTACCGGTCGGCGATCTCCATTCCGACGATGTACGTGCCGTCCTCCCGGCGGATCACGTAGCCCTCGTACGCCAGCGTGCGGACCAGGTGATAGGTGGTGGCGACGGTCAGCTCGCAGCGCCGGGCGATCTGCTTGACGGTGAGCCCTCTGGGAGCGCGACCGACCGACTCGAGCACGCGTAGCGCGCGGGACACGCTCCGGATCAGATCCGAAGGTTCCGCCAAGGGGTCGCGCACAACCACCTCCGCCGCCGGGGACTTACACCATATGAAATGGAGGCCCCGTGCGAAATGCCTGTTCGGGTCGAGGATGCCAGAACCTCGCCCACAGCGCGTGCGGTGACGGACACAATCCGTTGTTCGGAACCGGCGGCGTAGGTTTGCCGAATCATGGCCGACACCGCACTCGCCTCCCCGCCCGGGTCCGCGCCACCCCGCCCGGTACGGGCCGGGGCCGGCGCCACCGCCGTCACCATCGCCTGCGTCCTGCCGGTCTTCCTGGTCGGCGGCCTCGCCGTGCAGATGTCCCAGGACCTGCGCTTCACCCCGACCGGGCTCGGGCTGGCCGTCTCGGTCTACTTCGGGATCAGCGCGCTGGCCTCGGTGCCCTCGGGGGCGCTGGTGGAGCGGTTCGGTCCGGCGCCGGTGGCCCGCGCCGGCATCCTGCTCTCCGCCGGGGCGCTGCTGGCCGTGGCGGGGCTGGCCCGGTCGTACCCGCTCCTGGTCGTCCTGCTCGGGCTCAGCGCCGCCGCCAACGCGCTGGGCCAACTGGCCAGCAACGCGGCGCTGGCGGAGCATGTGCCGGCCCGGCGGCAGGGCCTGTCGTTCGGCGTGAAGCAGGCCGCCATCCCGGTCTCCACGCTGCTGGCCGGGGCCGCCGTACCGGCCATCGCGCTGACCGTGGGCTGGCGCTGGGCCTTCGTGGCTGCCGCCGGGGCCGCCCTGGCCGCGCTGCCCGCCGTACCCGCCGCGGCGCGGCCCGCGACGGCCCGGCGGACCACCCGGACGACCGGCGGCCGGGCTACCCTGCCCCTGCTGGTGGTCGGGGCCGCCGCCACCCTGGCCGCGGCCGCCGCCAACGCCCTGGGCACCTTCGTGGTCGACTCGTCGGTCGCCCGGGGCCTCGCGCCCGGGCTGGCCGGCCTCACCCTGACCCTGGGCAGCGCGGTCTGCGTGGCCGCCCGGGTCGGCGCCGGCTGGCTGGCCGACCGGCGGGCCGAGGGGCACGTGGCGCTGATCGCCGGCATGCTGGTGGTCGGCGCGGTCGGGCTGGGGCTGCTCGCGGTGGCCGGCCCGGTGCCGCTGGTGGCCGGCGTGGTGCTCGGCTTCGGGCTGGGCTGGGCCTGGCCCGGGCTGATGAACTTCGCGGTGGTCAAGCTGCATCCGCAGGCCCCGGCCGCGGCCACCTCGATCACCCAGACCGGGGTGTACGCGGGCGGCTGCCTCGGCCCGCTCGGCCTCGGTGCCGCCGCCGGCCACCTCGGCTACCCCGCGATGTGGCTGATCGGCGCCCTGTCCATGCTCCTGGCCGCCACCCTCATGCTCACCGCCAGCCGCCTCCTCACCCCGCCCCGCCCATCGCTCCATTGATCAAGGAGTTTGCGTCCCGGTGAGCACGAATCCCGACGCAGACACCTTGGTCAACGCCGGGGGAGCCGGGCTGGGGGCCGGGAGGGGTGGGGTCAGCTGGTGCGGTCGGCGATGTAGTCGCAGAGGGATTCGAGGGCCGCGCGGGCCGGGCCCGGCGGCAGCGGGGCGAGCTGGGCGCGGGCGTCCTCGGCGTAGCTGCGGACCGTCTCGCGGGCGCGCTTGAGGGCCGGGGACTCGCGGAGCAGGCCGAGCGCCTCGGCGTGCAACGCGTCGTCGACCAACGGGCCGGTCGCCAGGATCTCCCGCAGCCGTACGCTCGCCGCGTCGGCGTCGTCCGAGGCGAGGGCGTAGAGCACCGGCAGGGTCGGCACGCCCTCCCGCAGGTCGGTGCCGGGTGTCTTGCCGGACTGCATCGACTCGGAGGCGATGTCGAGCAGGTCGTCGGAGAGCTGGAAGGCGACCCCGATCGTCTCGCCGTAGCCGGCCAGGGCCTCGGTGTGCACACCGGAGGCGCCGCCGAACATGCCGCCGAACCGGGCCGAGGTGGCGATCAGCGAACCGGTCTTCTCGGCGATCACGTGCAGGTAGTGGGCGACCGGGTCGGAGTCGCGGGGCCCGACCGTCTCGGCGATCTGGCCGTGCACCAGCCGGGCGAAGGTGCGGGCCTGCAGGCGTACCGCCTCGGTGCCCAGCTCGGCCGCGATGTCCGCGGCCCGGGCGAAGAGGTAGTCGCCGACCAGGATGGCCACCGAGTTGGTCCAGCGGGAGTTGGCGCTCGGGGCGCCCCGGCGCATCGCCGCCTCGTCCATCACGTCGTCGTGGTAGAGGGTGGCCAGATGGGTGAGCTCCATCACCACCGCGGCGGGCACCACCTGCGCGGCGGACGGGTCGCCGAACTGCGCCCCCAACGCGACCAGCAGCGGCCGGAACCGCTTCCCGCCGGCCTCCACAAGGTGCCGCGAGGCCTCGGTGACCAGGGGGTCAGCGCTGGCCACGCTCGACCGCAGCTCCCCCTCGACGACCTCCAGCAGGCCCAGCACGGACCGCTCGACGGCCGGATCGGCAAGGTGCAGCCCGAGCGCGCCGAACTGACCCGTGCCCACCGGGCTCCGACCCTCGCCGGAGCCGGTGGCACCTGAACGTGCGCCAGCCGGATTCACCACGTCATCAACCATGCCACACCCGTTCGACCTGGCTCCGGACGGGGCACACGGGCCGGGGGCCGGCACGCCATCGGCGTACCGGCCCCCGGCCTCACGGACGTCCGTCATCGGACAAATTCGGCCGCACCGCTCGCCAGATCCAGCAGCGGCGCCGGAGCCACGCCGAGGACCAACGTGGCGGCCACGCCGATCATGAGCGCGGCGGCGGTCAGCCCACCCGGCACGGCGACCGTCGGGGTGGCCTCGCCCGGCTCGGAGAGCCACATCATCACCACGACCCGCAGGTACGGGAAGGCCAGCACCATGCTGGTCAGCACGCCGGCGACCACCAGCCACGCCTGGTTCGCGTCCAGCGCCGGGGCGAAGACCGCGAACTTGCTGGTGAAGCCGCTGGTCAGCGGGATGCCGGCGAAGGCGAGCAGGATGAAGGTGAAGATCCCCGCAAAGAACGGCGAGCGCCGGCCCAGCCCCGCCCAGCGGGACAGGTGGGTGGCCTCCCCGTCGGCGTCCCGGACCAGCGTCACCACCGCGAACGCGGCGAGCACCGAGAAACCGTACGCGACCAGGTAGAACATCGTGCCGGAGAGCCCGTCCTTGCTCGGCGAGAGCACGCCCACCAGCAGGTAACCGGCGTTCGCGATCGACGAGTACGCCAGCAGCCGCTTGATGTCGGTCTGGGTCACCGCGAGCACCGCACCGACCAGCATCGTCAGCACCGCCACCGCGCCGATCACCGGGGTGAAGTCCCAGGCCGCCCCGCCGAACGCGACGTGGAAGACCCGCAGCAGGGCGCCGAAGGCGGCGACCTTGGTGCAGGCCGCCATGAAGCCGGTCACCGGGGTCGGGGCGCCCTGGTAGACGTCCGGCGTCCAGACGTGGAACGGCGCCGCGGCGGCCTTGAAGAGCAGGCCGATGGAGAGCAGCGCGATGCCGGCGAAGAGCAGCAGCGGGCTGGCCGGCGAGCCACCGACCGCCGCGTGCACGGTGGCGAAGTCGACGCCGGCCGACCGGCCCGGGGTGCCGGCGGTGAAGCCGTACACCAGGGCCACGCCGAACAGGAAGAAGGCCGAGGCGTACGCGCCGAGCAGGAAGTACTTCATCGACGCCTCCTGGCTCAGCAGCCGGCGGCGACGGGCCAGCGCGCAGAGCAGGTACAGCGGCAGCGAGAAGACCTCGAGCGCGATGAACATGGTCAGCAGGTCGTTCGCCGACACGAAGATCAGCATGCCGCCGATGGCGAAGGTGGTCAGCGGGTACACCTCGGTGGCGCCACCGGCGCCCTCCGCCTGCCGGCGGTCGTCGGCCGACTCGGCGGTGACCGCGGCCTGGGCCACGAAGTATCCGCCCCGCTCCACCGACCGCTCGCCGATCAGCAGCAGCGCCATCGCGGCGAGGATCAGGATCGCGCCCTGGAGGAACAGGGTAGGCCCGTCCACCGCGATCGCCCCGCCGACCGTGATCAGCCGGTCGTCGGCGTGGACGACCACCATGGCCAGCGCGGCGAAGACCGCCGCCAGCGCGAGCAGCAGCTGCGTCCAGTGCCGGAGCCGCCGGGGCACGAACGCCTCGACCAGCACGCCGAGCAACGCCGCGCCCAGCATGATCAGGATCGGAGCGATGGCGCCGTAGTCGATCGACGGCAACTTCAGCTCGGTCACTGTACCGACCTTTCGTTCGCGGCTGCGGGGCTCCGCTGCGCTGCACTCCTCGCGCTCACCGATACCGACCTTTCAGGCGGCGGAAGGACTCGGCCGCCCGGGCGCGGGTTCACGGCTGCGGAGATCATCGGCTGGCCTCCTGGACGCTGCCGACCTCGGGAGCCGGGTCGGTCTTGCCGACGTCCTGCATGGTCGCCTGGACGGCGGGGTTGATCACGTCGGTGACCGGCTTCGGATAGAAGCCGAGCAGCACGATCAGCGCGATCAGCGGCCCGACCACCAGCTTCTCGCGCAGGTTCAGGTCACGGCGCATCCCCTCGATCTCGGTCAGCGCCGGGTTCAACGTGCCCTGGGTGGTGCGCTGCACCATCCACAGCACGTACGCGGCGGCCAGGACGATGCCCAGCGTGGCGATCACCGCGACCGGCTTGTTGACCGTGAAGGTGCCGATCAGCACCAGGAACTCGGAGATGAACGGCGCGGTGCCGGGCAGCGCCAGCGACGCCAGACCGGCGAAGAAGAGCACGCCGGCCAGCAGCGGCACCAGCTTGCCCGCGCCGCCGAAGTCGCTGATCATCGCCGAGCCGCGGCGGGCGATCAGCATGCCCACCACCAGGAAGAGCAGGCCGGTGGCCAGCCCGTGGTTGAGCATGTAGAGCACCGCGCCGGTGCCGGCCTGGGTGGTGAAGGCGAAGATGCCGACCCCGATGAAACCGAAGTGCGCGATCGAGGTGTACGACACCAGCCGCTTCAGGTCGTTCTGGCCGACCGCCAGCAACGCGGCGTAGATGATGCCGATCACGCCGAGTGCCAGCGCCCAGGGCGCGAACCACCGGGACGCCTCCGGGAACAGCGGGAGGCAGTAGCGCAGGATGCCGAAGGTGCCGACCTTGTCCAGCACGCCGACCAGCAGCGCCGCCGCGCCGGCCGGGGCCGCGCCACCGGCGTCCGGCAGCCAGGTGTGGAACGGGAAGAACGGCGCCTTGATGGCGAACGCGATGAAGAAGCCGAGGAACAGCCAGCGGGCGGTGCCGGTGGAGATGTCCGCGTTGGCCAGCTCGGCCCAGTCGAAGGTCCGGCCGCCGACCACCCAGAGGCCGATCACCGCGGCCAGCATGAACAGGCCGCCGACCAGCGAGTAGAGGAAGAACTTCACCGCCGCGTACTGCCGCTGGTGGCCGCCGTAGCTGCCGATGAGGAAGTACATCGGCACCAGCATGACCTCGAAGAACACGTAGAACAGGAAGACGTCGGCGGCGGCGAAGACGCCGATCATCGTGCATTCGAGGACGAGCAGCAGGGCGAAGTAGACCGGCACCGAGCGCTTGGACGACTCGGCGTCGTGCCAGGACGCCAGGATCACCAGCGGCACCAGGATCGCGATCAGCATCAGCATGACCAGCGCGATGCCGTCCGCCGCGAAGGTGAACCGGACCCCCCAGGTCGGGATCCACGGGTACGACTCGCGGAACTGGAACCGGTCACCGCCGGCGGAGAAGGCGATCCACATGACCACCGACAGCACCAGCACCAGCAGCGACCAGCCGAACGCCACCAGCTTGGCCAGGTCCGGGTTGCGCCGCGGCAGCAGGGCCACGACCAGGGCACCGACCAGCGGCAGCACGGTCAGCACCGAGAGGAACGGGAAGTTGGACATTATGCGGCCTTACCTCCGTCGTGACTGCGCGGTCCGCCGGCGGGGGCGGCCGTAGAGAGGTCGATCACGCCAGCCACCCCGCCTGCACCGCCAGGAACGCCGCCACCACCAGCAACGCGCCGGCCAGGATGGAGGTCGCGTACGACCGGACGAAGCCGGTCTGCAGCCGCCGGAGCCGGCCCGAACCGCCGCCGACGCCCGCGGCGAGGCCGTTGACCAGCCCGTCCACGCCCCGGTTGTCGAGGTAGACCAGCGCCCGGGTGAGGAAGATGCCCGGCTTCTCGAAGACCGCCTCGTTGACGGCGTCGGTGTAGAGGTTGCGCCGGGCCGCGGTGACCAGCACCCCGGCCGGCTGCGGCGCGGTGGCGGTGCCGTTGCGGAACAGCATCCAGGCCAGCCCCGCGCCGAGCACGGTGACCAGCAGCGAGAGCACGGTGAGCAGCCAGTGCGGCAGGACCGCGGCGTGCTCCGCGTGCTCGCCGCCCAGCCCGCCGGTCGCCTGGAGCCAGTCCGGGACCGAGGTGGCCAGCAGGAAGCCGGCGCCGACCGAGCCGATCGCCAGCAGGATCAGCGGGATGGTCATCAGCTTCGGCGACTCGTGCGGGTGCTCGATGTCCTCGGTCCAGCGGGCCGGGCCGTGGAAGGTGAGCACGAACAGTCGGGTCATGTAGAACGCGGTGAGCCCGGCGCCGAGCAGCGCCGCCATGCCGAACAGCCAGGCCGTCCAGCCCTCCCGCTCGAACGCGGCCACGATGATCGGCTCCTTGGAGAAGAAGCCGGAGAAGGGGAACATGCCGATGATGGCCAGCCAGCCCATCATGAAGGTCAGCCAGGTGACCTTCATGTACTTCGACAGGTTGCCGAAGCGGCGGATGTCCACCTGGTCGTTCATCCCGTGCATCACCGAACCGGCGCCGAGGAACATGTTGGCCTTGAAGAAGCCGTGCGCCAGCAGGTGCACGATGGCCAGCGCGTACGCCGCGCCGCCCAGGCCGACGCCGAGGAACATGTAACCGATCTGGCTCACCGTCGACCAGGCCAGCACCCGCTTGATGTCGTCCTTGGCCGCGCCGATGACGCAGCCGATCAGCAGGGTGAGCGCACCGACGCTGACCACCACGAGCTGGAGCGTGGCGTTGGCCGAGAAGATCGGGTTGGATCGGGCGATCAGGTAGACGCCCGCGGTGACCATGGTGGCCGCGTGGATGAGCGCCGACACCGGGGTCGGGCCCTCCATGGCGTCCGGCAGCCACGCCTGGAGCGGGAACTGGCCGGACTTGCCGGTGGCGCCGAGCAGCAGGAGCAGGCCCAGCACCAGCACCGTCCCGCCGGCCAGCCCGCTGATGCCGTTGAACACCTCGTCGTACTGGGTGGTGCCCAGGGTGGCGAACATGATGAAGATGCCGATCGCCAGGCCGGCGTCGCCGACCCGGTTCATCAGGAACGCCTTCTTGCCGGCGGTGGCGGCGCTCGGCCGCTCGTACCAGAAGGAGATCAGCAGGTACGACGCCAGGCCGACGCCCTCCCAGCCGAAGTAGAGCATCACGTAGTTGTTGCCGAGCACCAGCAGCAGCATGGCCGCGACGAACAGGTTGAAGTACCCGAAGAACCGGCGCCGGCCCTCATCGTGGGCCATGTACTCCACCGCGTACAGGTGGATCAGGAAACCCACCCCGGTGATCAGCAGGACGAAGACCGCGGCCAGCGGGTCGAAGAGCAACCCGAAGTCCACCTTGAGGTCGCCGACCACGATGAACTGCCAGAGGCTGCGCTCGACGGACTTGTTCTCCAGGCCGCGCAGCTGGAAGAAGTAGGTGAGGCCGAGCACGAAGGCGGCGCCGACCGCGCCCACCCCGAGCCAGTGCCCCCACCGGTCGGCCCGGCGGCCGAGCAGCAACAGGATCGCCGCGCTGATCAGCGGGATCGCGACCAGCAGCCAGACGCTGCCGAGCAGTCCGTCCGCCGCAGCGTAGGCGACGGTTCCTGCTGGCTCGGCCTGGGCGTACGTCAGAATCTCATCCACCGGGGCCCCTTAGTACTTCAGCAGGTTGGCGTCGTCGACGCTCGCCGAGCGCCGAGTCCGGAAGATCGACATGATGATCGCGAGGCCGACCACGACCTCCGCCGCCGCCACCACCATCACGAAGAACGCCATGATCTGGCCGTTCAGGTCGCCGTTGATCCGGCTGAAGGTGACCAGCGTGAGGTTGGCGGCGTTGAGCATCAGCTCGACGCACATGAACAGCACGATCGCGTTGCGCCGGATCAGCACCCCGGTGGCGCCGATGGTGAACAGCACCGCGGCGAGCACCAGGTAGTAGTCGGGGGTCACCGCTGAGCCAACCTTTCGTTCGCGACTGCGGGGCTCCGCTCCGCTGCACTCCTCGCGCTCACCGCAGCCGGCCCTTCGTTCGCGACTGCGGGGCTCCGCTCCGCTGCACTCCTCGCGCTCACCGCTCGGTCCCCTTCAGTGTGGTCTCCTCGGCGGTCAGCTCGCGCACCGGGAGGATGTCCGGGGTGCTGCGGTCGGTCAGCCGGCCGTCCGGCAGGCGGGCCGGGGTGGCCACCGAGGACGAGGTGGCGAAGACACCCGGGCCGGGCTTCGGGCCGGGGTAGTTGCCGGGCCGGAAGCGGGCCTTCATGGTGGCGATCTGGTCCATCCGGTCCTCCTTGCGCCGCTCGGCGTGCGCCAGCACCATCGCGCCGACCACCGCCGTGATCAGCAGGGCGGAGGTGAGCTCGAAGGCGAAGACGTACTTGGTGAACAGCAGCCGGGCGATGCCCTGCACGTTCCCCTCGGCGTTGGCCTCGTCCAGGCCGACCGCCGGTACGCCCTGAAGCGCGCGGTAGAGGCCGCTGCCGACCAGGCCGGCGAAGCCGAGGCCGAGCACGATCGCGGCGGTCCGCTGCCCGCGCAGCGTCTCGATCAGCGAGTCCGACGCGTCCCGGCCGACCAGCATCAGCACGAACAGGAACAGCATCATGATCGCGCCGGTGTAGACGATGATCTGCACCATGCCGATGAACGGCCCGGCCTGGAGCACGTAGAACACGCCCAGGCAGAGCATGGTCAGCACCAGCCAGAGCGCCGAGTGCACGGCGTTGCGGGCGACGATCATCCCGATCGCGCCGAGCAGGGCGAGCGGGGCGAGGATCCAGAAGGTCACCGCCTCGCCGGTGGACACCGACGTCGACGCGGCGGCGAGCAGCGTCTGCGTGGTCATGCTCCCTCTCCCTTGCCCGCGGCGGCCCGCTGGGCGGCCTGCTCGGCGCCGGGGAAGGTCACCCCGGGGTGCTCCTCGACCCGGTACCCGCCCGGGGTCATCGTGGAGCGCTCGGCACCGGCCGACGTCCCCGGGTTGGTCAGCGATCCGACGTAGTAGTCCTTCTCGCTGTCACCCAGCCGCATCGGGTGCGGCGGCTGCTCCATCCCCGGCAGCAGCGGCGCGAGCAGCTGCTCCTTGGTGAAGATCAGGTCCTGCCGGTTGTCCCGGGCCAGCTCGTACTCGTTGCTCATGGTGAGCGAGCGGGTCGGGCAGGCCTCGATGCAGAGCCCGCAGAAGATGCACCGGGCGTAGTTGATCTGGTAGACGCTGGCGTACCGCTCACCCGGGGAGAAGCGCTGCTCGTCGGTGTTGTCGCCACCCTCCACGTAGATCGCGTCCGCCGGGCAGGCCCAGGCGCACAGCTCGCAGCCGATGCACTTCTCCAGCCCGTCCGGATGCCGGTTGAGGATGTGCCGCCCGTGGTACCGGGGCGCCGGCGTCGGCGGCTTGAACGGGTAGTCGGTGGTGACGACCTTCTTGAACATGTGCGAGAAGGTGACCCCGAAGCCCTTGAACGTTCCGGTGATCGCGCCCACGTCACACCTCCCTGGAGTCCGAGCCGGCGGCGACGTTGGCCGGCTCCCGCTCGGCGACCACGCGCTTGGTGCGCGGGCTCGGTGGAACCTGCAGGTCCATCGGGGGCAGCGGGTAGCTGCCGTGCGGCCGGCTGTTGACCTGCTCCTGCACCGTCGGCTTCGGCGCCTTCTTCCGGCTCGGCCAGAGCAGCGTGGCCAGCAGCAGCACGCCGGCCCCGATGGCGGTGACGAGCAGCCGGTCCCGGGACTCCCAGTCCTCGATCGAGCGCAGGCCGGCCAGGACCAGGATCCAGACCAGGTTGATCGGGAGCAGGACCTTCCAGCCCAGGCGCATGAACTGGTCGTAGCGCAACCGGGGCAGGGTGCCGCGGAGCCAGACGAAGACGAAGACCAGCATGATCACCTTGCCGAAGAACCACAGCATCGGCCACCAACCGGAGTTGGCGCCCTCCCAGATGGTGATCGGCCAGGGCGCGCGCCAGCCGCCGAGGAAGAGCGTCACGGTGACCGCGGACATGCTCACCATGGCGACGTACTCGGAGAGCATGAAGAGCGCGAACTTCAGCGAGCTGTACTCGGTCATGAAGCCGGCGACCAGCTCGGACTCCGCCTCGGGCAGGTCGAACGGCGCCCGGTTCGTCTCACCGACGATGGCGATGAAGAAGATGATGAAGCTCGGCAGCAGCAGGATCGCGTACCAGCCCGGGGCCGGGATCTCGGTGCCGAGCACGGTCAGCTGGGTGGCGTCCCCCTGCTTGGCGACGATCCCGCTGGTGGACATCGTGCCGGCGGTCATGAAGACCGCCACGATGCTCAGCCCCATCGCGACCTCGTACGAGATCATCTGGGCGGTGGAGCGCAGGCCGCCCAGCAGCGGGTAGGTCGAGCCGGAGGCCCAGCCGCCCAGCACGATGCCGTAGACGGCCAGCGAGGAGCAGGCCAGCAGCACCAGCACCGCCACCGACACGTCGGTCACCTGCAATGGCGTCCGGTGGCCGAAGATGCTCACCATCGGGCCGAACGGGATCACCGAGAGCGCGGTGACCGCGCAGACCACCGAGATGACCGGCGCGAAGAAGTAGACGACCTTGTCCGCGGCCTTCGGGAGGATGTCCTCCTTGAAGGCCATCTTCAGCCCGTCGGCGAGGGTCTGCAGCAGGCCGAACGGACCGACCTGGTTCGGGCCGGGCCGGACCTGCATGAAGCCGACCACCCGCCGCTCGAACCAGACGCCGAGCAGCGTGGCCAGCAGGCCGAAGACGAAGGCGAACAGGATCTTGATCAGGACCAGCCACCACGGGTCCTTGCCGAAGTCGGCCAGCGTCGGATCCTGTGCCGCGAGGTACATGTTCACTGTGCCCGCCTTTCGTGCGCGACTGCGGGGCTCACTCGCTTCGCTCGTTCACTCCTCGCGCTCACTGGACAACGCTCCCGGTGTTGAGGAGCGGGCCCGGCTGGCCGGCCACGTCCGCGGCGACACGTTCGGCCGGAACGGCCGGACCGCCAGTAGAGCCGGCCGAGACCTTCACTACTTCGCCGGACGCCGCGCCGAGGCTGCGCCGGAGGGTCGAACCGGGTGAATTCGTGGGCAGCCACACCACCCCGTCCGGCATCTCGGTGATCGCCGCGGGCAGGGTCAGCGCCCCGCGCTCGGTGCCCACCGTCACCGGGTCGCCGTCGGCGACGCCGAGCGCCTCCGCGGTGCCCTTGCCCAGCCGGACCACCGGCGGGCGGGCGGTGCCGAGCAGGTACTCGTCACCGTCGGTGAGGCTGCCCAGGTCGAGCAGCTGGTGCCAGGTGGCGAGCACGGCCTCGCCGGGCCCGGGCTGCGCGACGGTGGCCGGCTCGACGTCCGGCGCGCTCGGCCGGTCCATCCGGGTCGGCGGCAGCCCGCCCAGCTCGCGGCGGACGCTCATCACGTCGCCGGTGCCGAGCCGTACGTCGAGCTGCGCGGCGATCGCGTCCAGCACCCGACCGTCGGTCATCGCGGCGGTCTTCAGCACCGCGTCGAACGGCCGCAGCCGGCCCTCCCAGTCCAGGAAGCTGCCAGCCTTCTCGGCCACCGGCGCGACCGGCAGGACCACGTCCGCCCGGCGGGCCACCGCGGTCATCCGCAGTTCCAGGCTGACCAGGAACGGCACCGCGTCCAGGGCCGCCTCGGCCAGCCGCGGGTCGGCCAGGTCGGCCGGGTCGACGCCGGCCACCACCAGCGCGTCGAGCTGGCCGTTGGCGGCCGCGGTGAGGATGCCGTCGGTGTCCCGGCCGGCCTGGCTCGGGATCACCCCGGCCGGGATGTCCCACGCCTCGCCCAGCTCGGCCCGCGCCGCGGGCTCGGTGACCAGCCGGCCGCCGGGGAGGAGGTTGGGCAGGCAGCCCGCGTCGACCGCGCCGCGGTCGCCCGCGCGCCGCGGCACCCAGGCCAGCTTGGCCCCGGTACGCCGGGCGATGCCGGCCGCGGCGGAGAGGCCACCGGGTACGCCCGCCAGTCGCTCGCCGACGACGAGGATCGCGCCCGGGGCGCTCAGCGCCTCGGTCACCGTCTCGTGCTCGGCCAGGACCTGCGCCTCCTCGCCGGGGATGACCCGGGCGAGCTTCGCGCCGAGCTTCTCCAGGCCGCGGCTGGCGAACGGCGCGATCGCGTACACCTTCAGCGTCTTCTTCAGGTACGCCTTGCGCAGCCGCAGGAAGAGGATCGGGCACTCCTCCTCCGGCTCCAGGCCGACCAGCACCACGGCCGGGGCGTTCTCGACGTCGGCGTAGGTGACGTCGGTGACCCCGGCGACGTTGCTGGCCAGGAAGTCGGCCTCCTCGCGGGAGACCGGCCGGGCCCGGAAGTCGATGTCGTTGGTGTGCAGCGCCACCCGGGCGAACTTGGCGTACGCGTAGGCGTCCTCGACGGTCAGCCGGCCGCCGGTGAGCACCGCGCTGCCCCGACCGCCGTCCCGGGCGGCGCGCAGCCCCTCGGCGGCCCGGGTCAGCGCCTCGCTCCAGGAGGCCTCGCGCAGCTCACCGGTCCGCTCGTCGCGGACCAGCGGGGTGGTGATCCGGTCGAAGGCGCGGGTGTACTGGAAGGCCCACCGCCCCTTGTCGCAGTTCCACTCCTCGTTCACCGCCGGGTCGTCGCCGGCCAGCCGGCGCAGCACCTTGCCGCGCCGCCAGTCGGTGCGCTGGGCGCACCCGGCCGAGCAGTGCTCGCAGACGCTGGGGCTGGAGACCAGGTCGAACGGGCGGGCCCGGAACCGGTACTGGGTGCCGGTCAGCGCACCGACCGGGCAGATCTGCACCGTGTTGCCGGAGAAGTACGAGTTGAACGGGACGTCCCCCTCGTCGCCCTCCTCGCCGTACGCGTCGTCCCGGTAGATGTTGATCTCCTCGGCGGACGACCGGCCCATCAGGTCGATGAACTTGTCGCCGGCGATCTCCTCGGAGAACCGGGTGCAGCGCTGGCAGAGCACGCAGCGCTCGCGGTCCAGCAGCACCTGGGTGCTGATCGGCAGCGGCTTCGGGTACTCCCGCTTGTGCTCGTGGAACCGCGAGTCCGTCCGGCCGGTGGACATCGCCTGGTTCTGCAGCGGGCACTCGCCGCCCTTGTCACACATCGGGCAGTCGAGCGGGTGGTTCATCAGCAGCAGCTCCATGACCCCCTCCTGCGCCTTCTTGGCGACCGGGGAGGTGAGCTGGGTGCGGACCACCATGCCGTCGGCGACCGGCTGGGTGCAGGAGGCGACCGGCTTGCGCTGGCCCTCCACCTCCACCAGGCACTGCCGGCAGGCGCCGGCCGGGGCCAGCAGCGGGTGGTCGCAGAACCGCGGGATCTCGGTGCCGAGCTGCTCGGCGACCCGGATCAGCAGGGCGCCCTTGGGCGCGGTGACCTCGACGCCGTCGATGGTCAGCGTCACGGTCTCGGTCTGCTTGGCGACATCAGTCATTAGTGGGCTCCCACCAGCTGCTTGTCGGAGAGCTTCGGCGCGGTACGTCCCTCGATGTAGTCGAGGTAGTCCTGCTTGAAGTACTGCAGCGAGGAGGTCACCGAGCTGGTCGCACCGTCACCCAGACCGCAGAACGAGCGGCCGAGGATGTTGTCGCAGGTGTCGAGCAGGGTGTCCAGGTCCTCGTGGGTGCCCTGGCCGGCGAGGATGCGCCGGTAGACCCGGACCATCCAGTAGTTGCCTTCCCGGCACGGGGTGCACTTGCCGCACGACTCGTGGTGGTAGAACTCCAGCCACCGGTACGTCGCGTACACCGGGCAGTCCTGGTCGGAGAAGATCTGGGTGGCCGTGGTGCCCAGGATCGAGCCGGCCGCCGCCACCCCCTCGAAGTCCAGCGGCACGTCCAGGTGCTCGGCGGTGAGCAGCGGCGTCGAGGAGCCGCCCGGGGTCCAGAACTTCAGGTCGTGCCCGGGCTTCATCCCGCCGGCCAGCTCGATCAGCTCGCGGAGGGTGATGCCCATCGAGGCCTCGTACTGGCCGGGGTTGGCGATCCGGCCGGAGAGCGAGTAGATCATCGGGCCGGACGACTTCTCCGTCCCCATGGTCTTCCACCAGTCGGCGCCGCCCAGCACGATGTACGGCACGCTGGCGATGGTGCCGACGTTGTTGACCACCGTGGGACTGGCGTACAGGCCGTGGGTCGCCGGGAACGGCGGGCGCAGCCGGGGCTGGCCCCGGAAGCCCTCCAGCGAGTCCAGCAGCGCGGTCTCCTCACCGCAGATGTACGCCCCGGCGCCGGAGTGCACCACCAACTCCAGGTCGAACTTCGAGCCGAGGATGTTCCGGCCGAGGTAGCCCTTGGCGTACGCCTCCTGGACCGCGCTGCGCAGCCGGCGGGCGGCGTGCACGGCTTCGCCGCGGATGTAGATGTAGGCGCGGTTGGCCCGGATCGCGTACGAGGCGATGATGACGCCCTCGACCAGCGAGTGCGGGTCGTGGGTCATCAGCGGCAGGTCCTTGCAGGTGCCCGGCTCGCCCTCGTCGGCGTTCACCACCAGGTAATGCGGCTTGCCGTCGCCCTGCGGGATGAAGCCCCACTTGAGACCGGTCGGGAAGCCCGCGCCGCCCCGGCCGCGCAGCCCGGAGTCCTTGATCAGCTGGATCAGGTCGTCCGGGTGCGCCTTGAGCGCCTTGCGCAGGGCGGCGTAGCCGTCCAGCTTCTCGTAGGTGCGGAGCTGCCAGGCGTCCGGCGATAGCCAGCGCTTGGTCAGCACCGGGGTCAGCTTGGCCAGGGTCTCCGGCCGAGGAGTGGTCACTTCTGGACCCCCGTTTCGCTCGCGACCGCCGAGCCCGCGCCGTTCGCGCCGGTCCCGGCCTCCGCTTCCTTGAGGTTGCGCTCCTGCGCCCCGGCCTCGTCGCCGGCCGCCTTGCCGTCACCGGCCGTCGGGTTCGCCGCCACGCCGGCCGCCTCCGCCCTCTGCGCGTCGCGCGGCGCGGGCGGCACCGAGTCCGTCGGGATCTTGGTGCCGGGCGCGTCCGGCACCGCGGTGCGCGCGTCCGGCTGCCGGGTCTCCGCGGTACGCACCTGCGGGGACTTGTCGTCCGGCGCCTTGACGTCGGGCGCGGTGCTGCCGGTGGCCGCCTCCGGCCTCGCCGGCTCGCCGGTGCCCGCGTTGCCAGGGCGCTCGGCCTTGGCCTGCTCGGGTGCCGGGGCCGGCTTCGCGGCCTCGGCCTTCGCCTTGGCGGCGGCCTGGTCGGCCTCGGCCTTGCTGCGGATCGGGGTGTTCGGGTCGTAGCCCGGCACCGAGATGCCGTGCTGCTCGGCCAGGCGCAGGCCACGGAGGCTGGGCTCGCCCGGCCCGCCGTCGGCGACCGCGCCGTCCCGCTCGTCGGCGAAGCCGGCCAGCTGGATCGCCATCTCCTTCAGCGTGCAGAGCCGCGCGCCCCGGGTCGGCATCGGCCGGCCACCGGCGCGCAACTCCTCGACCACCCCGAGCGCGCCCTGCGGCTCGACGTTGTCGAAGAAGTCGTAGTTGACGGTCATCACCGGGCCGTAGTCGCACGCCGCCAGGCACTCGGCGTGCTCCAGGGTGATCTTCCCGTCGGCGGTGGTCTCCTCGTGCCCGACACCCAGGTGTTCGGCGAGGGCGTCGTAGACCGCCTGGCCGCCCAGCGCGTCGCACATGGTGTTGGTGCAGACGCTGACCAGGTAGTCACCGGTCGGCTTGCGCTTGTACATGGTGTAGAAGGTGGCGACCGCGCCGACCTGCGCCTTGTTCAGGCCGAGCACCTCGGCGCAGAACTCGACGCCGGCCGGGGAGACGTACCCCTCCTCGGCCTGGACCAGGTGCAGCAGCGGCAGCAGCGCCGAGCGGGACCGGTCGGCCGGGTACCGGGCGATGATCTCCCGCGCCCGGGCGCGAGTCGTTTCAGAGAAGGTCATCGGTCACACCCACCCATCACGGGGTCCAGCGAGGCGCCGCCGGCGATCACGTCGGCGATCAGGCCGCCCTCGGCCATCGCCGGGAGGGCCTGGAGGTTGACGAAGCTCGGTTCCCGGTAGTGCACCCGGTACGGCCGGGTGCCGCCGTCGGAGACCGCGTGCACGCCCAGCTCGCCGCGGGGCGCCTCGATGCCGACGTACACCTGGCCCGGCGGGACCCGGAAGCCCTCGGTGACGAGCTTGAAGTGGTGGATCAGCGACTCCATCGACTGACCCATGATCTTGGCGACGTGCTCCAGCGAGTTGCCCATGCCGTCCACGCCGATGGCAAGCTGCGCCGGCCAGGCGATCTTCTTGTCCGACACCATCACCGGGCCCGGCTTCAACCGGTCCAGCGCCTGCTCGACCAGCTTCAGCGACTCCCGAATCTCGGCCAGCCGGACCTGGTAGCGGCCCCAGACGTCGCCGTCGGGGTGGGTCGGCACGTCGAACTCGTACGTCTCGTAGCCGCAGTACGGCATGGTCTTGCGCAGGTCCCAGGCCAGCCCGGCGGAGCGCAGCACCGGGCCGGTGACGCCCAGCGCCAGGCAACCGGTGACGTCCAGCACCGCGACGTTCTTCGTCCGCTCGATCCAGATCGGCTGGCCGGAGAGGAGGTCCTCGTACTCCTTGAGCCGCTTCGGCATCATCGCCAGGAACTTGCGGATCTTGACGATCGCTTCGTCCGGCACGTCCTGCGCCACACCGCCCGGGCGGACGTACGCGTGGTTCATCCGCAGGCCGGTGATGCTCTCGAAGATGTCGAGGATGTACTCCCGCTCGCGGAAGCCGTACAGCATGATCGAGATCGCGCCGAGCTCCATGCCGGTGGTGGCCAGCCAGACCAGGTGCGAGGAGATCCGGTTCAGCTCCATCATCAGCACCCGGATGGTGGTGGCCCGCTCGGTGATGTCGTCGGTGATGCCGAGCAGCTTCTCCACCGCCAGCGCGTACGCCGTCTCGTTGAAGATCGGGGCGAGATAGTCCATCCGGGTCACGAAGGTCGAGCCCTGGACCCAGTTGCGGTATTCGAGGTTCTTCTCGATGCCGGTGTGCAGGTAGCCGACGACCGAGCGGACCTCGCGGACCGTCTCGCCCTCCAGCTCCAGGATCAGCCGGAGCACCCCGTGGGTGGACGGGTGCTGCGGACCCATGTTGACCACGATCCGCTCGTCGTTGATCGGGTCGGTACCGGAGACCACCTCGTCCCAGTCCCCGCCCGTGACGGTGAAGACCCTGCCCTCGGTGGTCTCGCGCTCGGTGGCGTAGTTCGACGTCGTCATTTCAGCCCTCCGATCGGGACTGCGGGGCTCGCAAGCTCACTTCTCGCACCGGTCACTGGTACGACCTCCTGCGGTCCGGCGGGGGGATCTCCGCGCCCTTGTACTCGACGGGCACGCCGCCGAGGGGGTAGTCCTTGCGCTGCGGGTGCCCCTCCCAGTCGTCCGGCATGAGGATCCGGGTCAGGGCGGGGTGGCCGTCGAAGACGACGCCGAACATGTCGTACGCCTCCCGCTCCTGCCAGTCGGCGGTCGGGTAGACGGCGGTGACGCTCGGCAGGTGCGGATTCTCGATGGAGACGGCGGCCTCCAGCCGGACCTGGCGACGGTAGGTCATCGAGGTGAGCTGGTAGACGACGTGCAGTCGCCGCTCGTCGGCGCCCAGGTAGTCGACGCCGGAGACCGAGGAGCAGAGCTCGAAGCGGAGCGCCATGTCGTCCCGCATCACCTGGCAGACCTCGGCGATCCGCTCCGGCCGGACGTGGATGGTCAGCTCGCCCCGGTCGACGACGACCTTCTCGATCGCGTCGCCGAACTCCGGGTACGCCTCCTCCAGCGCGTCGCGGACCTCGTCGAAGTAACCGCCGTACGGCCGGGGGCTCCCCTCGACCGGCTTGCGCTGGCGGACCAGGCCGCCGAAGCCGGAGACGTCGCCGGTGCCGTGGATGCCGAACATGCCGCGACCGGCCGGGCTGGCCGGCGGGTACTCGGCGGGGGCGCCGGTGCTCGCGCCGGCCGGGTTGACCGGCACCGGCACCCCACCGTTGTTCTGCTTGCCCTCAGTCACTTGATGCCCCCGTGCGGGTGGAGGTGGTTCTGCGCCTTCATCCAGTTCTCGATCCGCAGCTGCTCCTCGCGTCCCTCGCGGACCGCCTTCGTCCACTCGGCACGCCGGGCCTTGTCACTGCGGTACGACGACGGCATCGAGCCGTACGGAACCACGGGAACGTCGCCGCGCTCCTTGCGGGCCTCCAGCATCTTGCGGCCGTTCGCGCCCAGCGGCTCGTGCATGATCTTCTCGCGCAGCTTGAGGATCGCGTCGATCAGCATCTCCGGCCGGGGCGGGCAGCCCGGGAGGTACATGTCCACGGGCACCACGTGGTCGACGCCCTGCACGATCGCGTAGTTGTTGAACATGCCGCCGCTGCTGGCGCAGACGCCCATCGACAGCACCCAGCGGGGCTCCGCCATCTGGTCGTAGATCTGGCGCAGCACCGGGGCCATCTTCTGGCTGACCCGGCCGGCCACGATCATCAGGTCCGCCTGCCGCGGCGAGGCCCGGAACACCTCCATGCCCCAGCGGCCCATGTCGTAGTGCGGACCACCGGCGGCCATCATCTCGATGGCGCAGCAGGCCAGGCCGAAGGTGGCGCCCCAGACGGACGACTTCCGCGACCAGTTGACCAGCTTCTCCACGGAGGTGAGCAGGACGCCGGCGGGGAGCTTCTCCTCGATGCCCATCTGACGTACCTCCCTCAGTCCCAGTCCAGGCCGCCGCGCCGCCACACGTAGGCGTACGCGACGAAGACCGCGACGATGAACAGGACCATCTCCACGAAGCCGAAGATCGGCAGGGCGTCGAACGAGACCGCCCAGGGGTAGAGGAAGATGATCTCGATGTCGAAGACGATGAAGAGCATCGCCGTCAGGTAGAACTTGATCGGGAACCGGCCGCCGCCGACCGGCTGCGGGCTCGGCTCGATGCCGCACTCGTACGCCTCGAGCTTGGCCTTGTTGTACCGGCGGGGACCGGCGAAGCGGGCGGCGGCCACGGAGAACAGCGCGAACGCCGCGGCGAGGGCGAACAGCCCGATGATCGGTGCGTAAGGCGAGAGCGTCATCGTTGTCTCCTGCTCGTCCTTCCCTGACCTCGACGGTTGGCGAAAATCACACTATTCACGTCCCTCGTGACCTCGGCCGGCGGGGGGTCGATCTCTGTCCGGACCGGGGGCGCCGTCGCCCACGGAACCGCTGGTCGGCTGGCATCACGGCCCCCTTTTCCTCGGCGGCTGCGGGGCTCGCCAGCGCACTCCTCGCGCTACACGGCCGGTGCCACCTTCGTCATCGCGTTGATGACCCGGTCCATCGCGTCCCCGCCGCGGGGGTCGGTCAGGTTGGCCAGCAGCTTGAGCACGAAGCGCATCAACATCGGGTGCGGCATGCCGTGCCTGGTGGCCATCCGCATGACCTCCGGACGGCCGATCAGCTTCACGAAGATCCCGCCGAGCCGGTAGTAGCCGCCGAAGCGCGCCTTCAGCTCCTGCGGGTACGCCAGCAGGGCCCGTTCCCGGTCGGCGCCGGCCGGCCGGGCGAGCGCCTGCACGGCGACCTCCGCGGCCAGCTCGCCGGACTCCATCGCGTACGCGATGCCCTCGCCGTTGAACGGGTTGACCATGCCGCCGGAGTCGCCGACCAGCAGCACCCCGCGGGTGTAGTGCGGTACCCGGTTGAAGCCCATCGGCAGCGCGGCGCCGAGGATCGGCCCCTCCGCGTTGGCCTCGTCGGTCATCCCCCAGTCCTCCGGGGTGTTGGCCAGCCAGTCGGTGAGCAGCCGCCGGTAGTTCGTCTTGCCGAAGGCGGAGGAGGAGTTGAGCACGCCGAGGCCGACGTTGACCCGGCCGTCGCCGAGCCCGAAGATCCAGCCGTAGCCGGGCAGCAGCGCGTCGCTGTCCTTGGCCCGCAGCTCCAGCCACGACTCCAGGTAGTCGTCGTCGTGCTTGGCCGGCGACCGGTAGTAGCGGCGGACCGCCACCCCGATGGGCCGGTCCTCCCGCTTGGCCAGCCCGAGGGCGAGCGGGAAGCGGCCGGAGACGCCGTCCGCGGCGACCACCAGCGGGGCGTGGAAGGTGGCCGGCTCCTTGTCCGGGCCCACCTCGGCCTGCACGCCGATCACCCGGTCGTCCGCGCCGAGCACCGGGCCCAGGACGTTCACGCCGGTCCGCAGCTTCGCCCCGGCCGCGACGGCGCGCTGGGCGAGCAGGTCGTCGAAGTCGAGCCGGGTGCGGACCAGGCCGTAGTTGGGGAAGCTGGCCAGGTCGGGCCAGTCCAGTTCCAGGCGTACCCCGCCACCGATCACCCGGAGGCCCTTGTTGCGCAGCCAGCCGGCCTCGGGCGAGGTGTCCACGCCCATCCGGACGAGCTGCCGCACGGCGCGCGGGGTCAGCCCGTCGCCGCAGACCTTCTCCCGGGGAAACTCGGTCTTCTCCAGCAGCAGCACGCGTACGCCGTGTCGCGCCAGGTGGTACGCGGTAGCCGATCCTCCGGGACCGGCGCCCACGACGATCACCTCGGCGTCGTTCTCCACCGCGGTCATCTGCGCCTCCTCCCGCATGCTCGTGAAATGGTTCACAAGCCGATCGGGTTGGAGTCTATGACCGGCGCCATACGAAGGCCGGGTTAGGGGTACCTAACTCACCGAGGTGACAGCCGGTGAGCATCCACTCAGGCGTCAGCCGTGCCGGGCCACGTCCAGTCCGGCGTCCGCGCGGATCGCCTCCGGCAGATGCTCGCGCAGCGCGCCGCCAGCCGCCCGGTCCAGCGCCGCGAGCACCTCGGCGACGACCTGCCGGACGTCGGCCGGGTCCGCGCCGGCCAGCGCGCGGAGCTGGGCGATGAGTTCCACGGCGTCCTCGTCCGTCGCGCCGGCATCGCTTCGAGTCATGGACCGGAGCTTACGTGGGCAAAGTGGACTATTCAGCCATTTGGCGTACTTTTGCCGGAACCTTGCGCGGCCGACGACCGTCAGTGGCGGACGCCCCGGTGCAGCGCCACCACCCCGCCGGTCAGGTTCCGCCAGGCCACCCGGCCCCACCCGGCCCGCTGGATCCGCGCGGCCAGCGCCGCCTGGTCCGGCCAGGCCCGGATCGACTCGGCGAGATAGACGTACGCGTCCGGGTTGCTGGACACCGACCGGGCCACCGCGGGCAGCGAGCGCATCAGGTACGACAGGTAGACCGTGCGGAACGCCGGGTTGACCGGGGTGCTGAACTCGCACACCACCAGCCGCCCGCCCGGCCGGGTCACCCGGGCCAGCTCGTGCAGCGCCGCGTCGGTGTCGGTCACGTTGCGCAGCGCGAAGGAGATGGTCACCGCGTCGAAGCTGGCGTCGGCG
Organism: Micromonospora sp. NPDC050686; assembly: GCF_040654475.1. Classification (NCBI taxonomy): domain Bacteria; kingdom Bacillati; phylum Actinomycetota; class Actinomycetes; order Micromonosporales; family Micromonosporaceae; genus Micromonospora; species Micromonospora sp. NPDC050686. The sequence goes on along the minus strand of NZ_JBFAID010000003.1, from coordinate 90,539 downwards.
AACGGCAACCGCAGCGCGTCCCCGGCCAGCAGCGGAACCGCCGGACGGGTCCGCTTGCCGGCGTGCAGCATGCCGAGGGAGAGGTCCGCGCCGACCGCGTACGCCCCGGAGTGGGCCAGTTCCTCGGTCGAGACTCCGGTGCCGGCCCCCACGTCCAGCACCCGCTCGCCGGGACGCAGGCCGAGGGCCGCCCGGGTGGCCCGCCGCCAGAAGCGGTCCTGGCCGAAGGAGAGCACGGTGTTGGTCAGGTCGTAGCGAGCCGCCACGCCGTCGAACATCGCGGCGACCTCGTGCGGCTGCTTGTCCAGGCCAGCGCGCTGGCCCTGCGGGGTACGGCTCACCCCTCCACTCTGCCAGCCGGCCGCGCCCCGACGCCGGTCGGGTCGCCGCGGCCGGTATCCGGCGAGGGGGCGCGGTGACCGGCACCGCGCCCCCTCGTCACCGGGCCCGGTCAGTCGGCCGGCCGCTCGTCGCCGGGCGCGACCAGCACGGTGCGGCGACGACGGGCGAGCACCAGCAGCGCGGCGCCGGCGAGCAGCACGCCCGCCCCGACGCCACCGATCAGGCCGACCTGCACTCCGGTGAGGGCCAGCGGCCCGCCCGTACCGGCGGAGCCGCCGCCGTCGTCAGTTCCCGGTGCGGCCGACCCGCCGGTGCCCGGCGTCCCGGTGGGCGGACCGGTCGGGGCCATCGTCGGCGACCGGCTCGGGTCCCCCGTCGGCTCACCGGTCGGCGACGCGGTCGGCTCGCTCGTCGGCTCACCGGTCGGGGCCACCGTCGGCGTCGCGGTCGGCTGGCCGGTCGGGTCGGGCGAGGGCGGGGCGGAGAGGTCGACGAAGACGTCGAAGACGGCGCTGTTGTCCCCCTCGTCGGCCTCGGCCAGCGCCCGGCGCTGAGCCTCCGTGGCGGGCCGTGGCGCCTGCCGGGCCCGGCCGGTCGCCGCCGCCCGGTCCAGGCCCACCGCGAAGAGGTTGCCGATCCGCAGCACCGGGTCCTCGACCCGCGGGTCGACCGTCACCCGGACCGTGTCGGTGTACACCTCGCCCGGCCCGAGCACCACCCCGGTGTCCTCGCAGAGCGCCTGGGCCAGCCCCTCGATCTCCTGCCGCAGGCAGCCCGGCGGCAACTGCGCGAAGCTGGCCCCGGCGGGCAGCGTGATGCCGTAGAAGACACCGGTCGTCGGGCGGCTGCCGGCGTTGTGCACCAGCCAGTCCAGCGGCGCCGTCCCGCCGGGCCGGACCCCCGCCAGGTGCCCCTCCCCGACGGCGTCGCCGTCCGCCTCGGCGTCCGCGTGGACGTCCTGGGCCCAGGCCATCAGGTCGTGACCCGGATCCGTCACCGTGATGTCCAGGTCGACGGTGTTGTCGCCCAGCTCGGGGTCGGTGGTCGCCGAGGCCACGGTCACGGTCAGGCTGCCGGCGCCACCCCGGCCGCCGGTGCTGAACAGCGGGATGCCGAAGTCCTCGCTGGTGCCGGCGGCGACGTCGCCGACCGGGCAGGTGAAGCTGTCCCGGCCGCGGTCGGCCGCGCAGCCCGGGTCGAGCAGGTAACCGACCCGGTCCCGGTTGAGGTTGCTGACGTCCACGGTGTACGTCACGCCCTGGGCGGCGGCCCCGCCCCGGGTGTTGTCCACGGTGAACTTGAACGGCTTGGCCCGGGCCCCCTGGACCCCCTGGGCCAGCCGGGTGCTGAGCGGCACCAGGGCCAGGTCGGCGACCCGTCCCGGCTCCGGGGCCGCGGACCCGGGCCGGGCGGACGGAGCCGGTGGCGCGGCCGTCGCGGGCGGGGCCGCGGCGGCCAGACCGCCCACGGCCAGCAGGGTCGCGGCGCCGGCCCGGGCCAGGGCCGAACACATGGTGAAGATCATCAATCCCCCGGGGTAAGGGACGGGAAGTTGCGGAACCCGACGGACGCTATCGAAGGCCGTCCCGCCATGCCAGGACCGCCGCCGGGGTTTCGCCCCCGGACACAGCGAGAGCGGGACGAGACCGTCCCGCTCCCGACTGCCGTGCGTTATGTGAACGGCCCTCCTGGGCCGATGGAGGACGACCCTCCGCCGCTCGCTTCCCTGGTCAGCACCCCGGCGGGGCCGGGAGAAGGAGCGCTACGAGCCGCGACGTTAGTGGCCGTCGGCCCCGCACACCAGCCTCCACGCTCGATCTTTCCCGGGCTGTGACCAGGGGCGGGTCGGAGATGTCGCGATCAGCCGGATTGCCCGCCCCGGTTGCCGCGAACGCTCCCCCGTTCGGCCAGCCGGAACCGGCCGGCCGGCCCCTCCTCCGGCGTCGAGCGCCCGCAGGTTGCGGTTACGGCGGCGATGCCCCGCGGCGGGGTCAGTTCGCCTCGACCAGCGGCAGCGACCGGCCGACGCCACCACCGGGCAGGGCGATCGACGAGAAGTGCGAGACCACCCGCTCGTCGGTCGGGTCGTCGGCCGGGGTCCAGTGCACGGCCAGCCGGTGGTAGAGCGTGTCCCGCTGGGCCGGGATCCGGCCGGCGGTACGGATCATGCCGATCAGCTCGTGCAGGTTGGAGCGGTGCCGGGCGCCGGCCGAGGAGATGACGTTCTCCTCCAGCATGATCGAGCCCAGGTCGTCCACACCCATGTGCAGGGCGAGCTGCCCGACGTCCTTGCCGGTGGTCAGCCAGGACGCCTGCAGGTGCGGCACGGTCTCGAAGAAGAGCCGGGCCACCGCGACCAGCCGCAGGTACTCCAGGGTGGTGGCCTGGGTGCGCCCCTTGAGGTGGTTGTTCTCCGGCTGGTACGTCCACGGAATGAACGCCCGAAAGCCCTGGGTACGGTCCTGCACGTCGCGGATCATCCGCAGGTGCTCGATCCGCTCGGCGGCTGTCTCGCCGGTGCCCATCATCATGGTGGCGGTCGACTCGACCCCCTGCCGGTGGGCCAGCTCCATGACCTCCAGCCACCGCTCGCCGGACTCCTTGAGCGGGGCGATCGCCTTGCGCGGCCGCTCGGGCAGCATCTCGGCGCCGGCACCGGCGATCGAGTCCAGGCCGGCCGCCTTGATCCGGGCGATGGCCTCGTCCAGGCTCACCCCGGAGACCTTGGCCATGTGCAGGATCTCGCTCGGGCCGATGGAGTGGATGGCGAGCTGCGGGTACGCCTTCTTGACCGAGGAGAAGAGCTCCTCGTAGTACTCCACGCCGTAGTCGGGGTGGTGCCCGCCCTGGAGCATCACCTGGGTGGCGCCCAGCTCGACCGCCTCGCCGCAGCGCCGCAGGATCTCCTCGGTCGGGTGGGTCCACCCTTCCTTGTGCTTCGGGGCGCGGTAGAAGGCGCAGAACTTGCACGCCGTCACGCAGACGTTGGTGTAGTTGATGTTGCGGTCGATCAGGTAGGTGACGACGTTGTCCGGATAGCGCCGCCGGCGTACCGCGTCGGCCGCCTCGCCCAGGGCGTGGAAGGGCGCCTCGGTGTAGAGCAGTAGGGCCTCCTCGGGCGTGATCCGCCCGCCGTCCGCGCCGCGCTGCAGGATGTCGTCGATCTCCCGGCTCACCGTCACGCCCCCGAGCCTACGTCGCCCGCCCGGCCCGGACGACGAGCGGCCAGCCCGGTGTGACGTCTCCGGCGCGCGGCGGAGACGGGCGGCACTCTCCGTGACGCCCACGGTCGACCCGCCACCCACTCCTCCGCCCTTTGCTCTGCTTCCCCCCGCGCAACAGTCACCCGGCGTAGGCAGACCCCGCGACGATCCTGACCACCCGCGCAGAGAAACTCCTGCTCAAAGCAGGTGTTGCGTGGGCTGCAGCAGAGCAAAGGCGGCGGCGACGGCGGTCGGGCCAGGCTCGGCGGTCGCTCGGCGTGACGCCCGACTCACCGCACCCCCGACGTCACGCGTCGTAGTCGACGGTGAGCCTTTCGGTGGTCGGGCTGGACTGGCAGGTCAGCACGTACCCGGCGGCCACCTCGTCCGGCTCCAGCGCGTAGTTGCGGGCCATCGTCACCTCGCCCACCACCACGCGGGCCTTGCAGGTCGAGCAGACCCCGCCCTTGCAGGCGTACGGCAGCTCGCCGCGGACCTTCAGCGCGGCGTCCAGCACCCGTTCGTCGGGGCCCATGGTGAAGGTCGACGAGCGGCCGTCCAGCACGATCGTCACCTCGGCGCCGGCCCCGGGCTCGTCACCGGGGCGGCGCACCGGCTCCGGCGGCGCGTCGACGTGGAACAGCTCGGTGCGCACCGCCGACTCCGGCAGCCCACGCCCGGCCAGCACCGCCCTGGCGTCCACCACCATCGCGTACGGGCCGCAGAGGAACCACTCCTGCACCGCGTCCCCGGCCACCACCGTCTCCAGCAGCCGGGTCAGCCGCTCGGCGTCGATCCGGCCGGAGAGCAGCGGCGACTCGCCCTGCTCCCGGGAGAGCACGTGCACCAGGTGCAGCCGGGTCGGGTACCGGTCCTTCAGGTCGGCCAGCTCCTCGGCGAACATCACCGTGTTCGCCGTGCGGTTGCCGTACACCAGGGTGAAGGTGCTGGCCGGCTCGACGGCCAGCGCGGTCGCGACCAGCGACAGCACCGGGGTGATGCCGGAACCGGCGACCACCGCGCCGTAACGCCGGGCCCGGTCCGGCGCGAACACCGTGGTGAAGTGCCCCAGCGGCGGCAGCACCTCGACGGTGTCGCCGTGCCGCAGCGCGCCACAGGCGAACGCGGAGAAGGCGCCCCCGGGGATCTCCCGCACCCCGATCCGCAACCGGCCGTGCCGGGCCAGGTCGTCCGGCGTCGAGCAGATCGAGTACGACCGCCGCACGTCCGTTCCGTCCGCACCGGTGCGCCGCACGGTCAGGTGCTGGCCGGCGGAGAACGCGAAGGTCTCCCGCAGTTCCTCGGGCACGGCGAAGGTGATCGCCACGGCGTCGTCGGTGAGCCGGTCCACGGCGGCCACGCTCAGCGGGTGGAAGACCGGCCGGCGGCGGACCGGGCGGGTGATGGTGACAGTCACAGGGCCTTCACATGGTCGAAGGGTTCGGAGCAGGAGCGGCAGCGCCAGAGCGCCTTGCACGCGGTGGAGCCGAAGCGGCTGATCTGCTCCGTCTCCGGGGAACCGCAGCGCGGGCAGCGCACGGCCAGGGTCAGCGGCACCACGGTGCCGGCCCGCACCGGGGCGGGCGGGGCGATGCCGGCGGCGGTCAGCTTGGCCCGGCCGGTCTCGGAGATCCAGTCGGTGCTCCAGGCCGGGCGGTAGACCGTGCGTACCTCCGCCTCGGGGTGGCCGGCCGCGGCGAGGGCCCGGCGGATGTCGGCGCGGATGACGTCCATCGCCGGGCAGCCGGTGTAGGTGGGGGTGATGGTGACGACCACCCGGCCGGTGGCCGGGTCCTCGTCGACCGACCGCAGGATGCCCAGCTCGTCGATGGTGATGACCCGGATCTCCGGGTCCACCACCGCCGCCACGGCCGCCCTGGCGTCAGTCACCAGGGCCGCCTTCCGTTCGCGACTGCGGGGCTCCGCTCCGCTGCACTCCTCGCGCTCACCAGTTCGCCCCCGGGTGGGCGCGGTGCAGCACCTGCATCTCGGCCAGCAGGTACGACAGGTGCTCGGTGTGCACGCCGTCCCGGCCGCCACCCGGCGCCCAGCCGTCGGCCGGCCGGGTCAGCGTCGCCTCGTCCAGTACCGCGGCGACGGTGGCGTCGAAGTCGGCCCGCAGGGTGGCCGGGTCGACCGGTGCCGCCGGGTCCGCCGCGAACATCTCGTGGACGTACGGCCAGACCTCGTCCACCGCCGCCTGCATGCGCCGGTGCGACTCCTCGGTGCCGTCGCCGAGCCGCTTCACCCAGAGCGCCGAGTGGTCCAGGTGGTACGCCGACTCCTTGCGGGCCTTCGCCCCGATCGCGGCCAGCCGCTCGTCGGCGCACCCGGCCAGCGCGGTGTAGAGCGGCAGCTGGTACGCCGACAGGAAGAACAGCTTGGCCATGGTGACCGCGAAGTCGCCGTTGGGCAGCTCGACCAGCAGGCAGTTGCGGAACTGCCGGTCGTCGCGCAGGTACGCCAGCGCGTCCTCGTCCCGGCCGGCGCCCTCCAACTCGCCCGCGTACGTGAGCAGCAGGCGGGCCGCGCCGAGCTGGTCGAGGGCGATGTTGGCCAGCGCGATGTCCTCCTCCATCTCCGGCGCGCGGGAGGTCCACTCGCCGAGCCGCTGCGCCGCGAGCAACGCGTCGTCGCCTAGGCCGAGGGTGAAGTCGAAGAGCGCGCTCGCAGGGCCGCTCTCCGTTCCCGACTGCGGGGCTCGCAGAACCGGCTCGCTCCTCGCGCTCACAGGGCCGCTCTCCGTTCCCGACTGCGGGGCTCGCAGAACCGGCTCGCTCCTCGCGCTCACCGGGCCGCTCTCCGTTCCCGACTGCGGGGCTCGCAGAACCGGCTCGCTCCTCGCGCTCACAGGTGGGCCACCCCCTCCGGGACCTCGTAGAACGTCGGGTGGCGGTAGACCTTGTCGGCGGCCGGGTCGAAGAAGGCGTCCTTCTCGTCCGGGCTGGACGCGGTGATCGCGCTCGCCGGCACCACCCAGATCGACACGCCCTCCTGCCGGCGGGTGTAGACGTCCCGGGCGTTGCGCAGGGCCAGCTCGGCGTCGGGGGCGTGCAGGCTGCCCACGTGGGTGTGCGACAGCCCGCGCCGGGCCCGGACGAAGACCTCCCAGAGAGGCGAATGACTGCTCACGCTGCGACCTTCTCCTTCTGCCTGGCCGCCCGCTTCCCGGCGTACGCCGCGGCGGCCTCCCGGACCCAGGCGCCCTCGGTGTGGGCGCGGCGCCGGTGCTCCATCCGCTGCCGGTTGCACGGGCCGTTGCCCTTGATCACCTGCATCAGCTCGTCGTAGTCCGGCTGGGTGTAGTCGTACGCCTGCCGCTCGTCGTTCCAGCGCAGGTCGGGGTCGGGCAGGGTCAGCCCGAGCACCTCGGCCTGGCCGACGCACATGTCCACGAAGCGCTGGCGCAGCTCGTCGTTGGAGAAGCGCTTGATCTTCCAGGCCATTGACTTCGCGGAGTGGGTCGAGTCGGCGTCCGGCGGGCCGAACATCGCCAGCGACGGGTACCACCAGCGGTCCACCGAGTCCTGCGCCATCGCCTTCTGGCCCGGGGTGCCGTGCGCCAGGGTGTGCAGGATCTCGTAGCCCTGCCGCTGGTGGAACGACTCCTCCTTGCAGACCCGGATCATCGCCCGCGCGTACGGCCCGTACGAGCAGCGGCAGAGCGGCACCTGGTTGACGATCGCGGCGCCGTCCACCAGCCAGCCGATCGCGCCCACGTCGGCCCAGGTGAGGGTGGGGTAGTTGAAGATCGAGCTGTACTTCTGCCGGCCGGACAGCAGCAGCTCGACCAGCTCGTCGCGGTCGATGCCGAGGGTCTCCGCGGCGGCGTACAGGTAGAGGCCGTGACCGGCCTCGTCCTGGACCTTGGCCAGCAGGATCGCCTTGCGCTTCAGCGACGGGGCCCGGCTGATCCAGTTCCCCTCCGGCTGCATGCCGATGATCTCGGAGTGCGCGTGCTGGGCGATCTGCCGGATGAGCGTGCGGCGGTAGTCGTCCGGCATCCAGTCGCGCGGCTCGATCTTCTGGTCCGCCTCGATCACGTCGGCGAAGTAGGCGTCGAGGTCCTCGCCGGGGGCGACCCCGGAGCGCCGGGCCCGGGCCGCCGCCTCGCGCAGCGCCGCCTCGGCGGCCTCGACCTCACCGAGCAGGCCGCCGCCGGGCGGGTCGTCCGGGGCGGGGAAGTCGTTGCCATACATGGAGACAGTGTTACAGCTCGACGATCAGCACGCCAGAGGCGTGTAACAGGATTCCGGTGACCGGAACCGCTGGGACGGCGGGCACCTCGCGGGGACTCGGAGCGCCCGACCGGTGTGACGTCGGCCACTTTCAGAAGGTGAATCCTCCCAAGCATGGCAAAGCCACTCTTTTTCCCGTGCTCCGGGCCGTCCCAGGCGCGTCGGACCCTGGTGCGTCGCCCGTCCGGACGTAGACTTCCGGGCCAGAACGATCGGCTCCTGACGATCGCCAGCCCGGCGAAGGCCGCGTCCCCCGGCCGGTCAGGCCGCACATTTCGCCACAGCCGCCGGTCCCCCCGGCCCCGACATCTGGAGTTCACCCGCTCATGCGACCTCGCATGACCCTGGCGCTGGCCGCGGCCGCCCTGCTCGCGGGCGGCGTCGCGGTGGCTCCCACCGCGTACGCCCGGCTGGTCGGCGACGACGTCGTCACCGGCAACGGCGCCGCGGACCGGGTGGCCGTGCCGCAGGCCACGGTGACCGGCCCGGCCACCCTGGCCGCCGGCCCGGTCTCGGTGGACTTCGACGGCGAGTTCTTCTCCTGGGCGCTGCTGGACCGCACCACCGGCGGGATCTCCGGCGCGGCGAACATGACGTTGACCAGCTCCACCGAGTCGATGATCAAGGTCTGGTTCGCCGCGGACTACCTGCGCGGGCTCGGCGACCAGGAGCCGCCCGAGGAGATGCGGCAGAACGTGGTCACCGCGATCCGGGACAGCAACGACGACGCGGCCAACGTCCTCTACAAGGCGGCCGGCGGCCCCGCCACCATCGACCGGATGATCTCCACCTGCGGGCTGACCGACACCCGTCCCGGCACCGTGCCCGGCTACCTCGGCTGGTGGAGCTTCACCCAGATGTCCCCCCGCGACGCGGTACGGCTGGGCGACTGTGTCGCCGGCGGCCGGGCCGCCGGGCCGAATTGGACCGGATTCGTGCTGGACGAGATGTCGAAGGTTCGCGGCTCGGTCGAGGAGCAGCAGAAGCGCTTCGGCGGTGGTCGATGGGGCATCATCGACGGGTTGCCCCCGTCGATCACCGATCGGACCCGGGTCAGCATCAAGAACGGCTGGACCCCGTTGCAGTACGACAGCAACTGGCACGTCAACTGCCTCGCCGTGACCGACAAGTGGAGCCTCGCAGTGATGATGCGGTACCCGACCGAACAGGGTCTGACGTACGGCGCGAAGGTCTGCGCCAGCGTGGCCACCCAGCTGGTGACCGCGCAGCCCGGCGCCACGCCGGCGGCGTCGCCGGCCGGGAAGCTCTGATGGCCGGCACCCGGCGCGCCCCCCGGCGACGCAACCGGAACTCGCCGCTGCTGTTCCTGGCGGTCGTGATCACTCTGGTCGGGGTGGCGCTGGTCTCGCTGCGGCTGGTGCCGGGCTCCCCGCTCGCCACCGCCGCGCCGAGCTGGTCCGGCTCGGCGCCGGACCGGTCCACCGGGGCGCCCACCAACCGCAGCTCGCGCCCCTCGCCGACACCCTCGCCCACGCCGCCCCTGGAGCCGCTGCCGTTCCAGGCGCGCTCGCTCGACGGCCTCGGCATCAAGGGCTGGTACTCGTGGAGCGTGCTGGACACCCGGACCGGCACGTTCATCGGTTCGAAGAACATGACGCAGACCAGCACCACCGCCTCGATGATCAAGTCGTGGATCGTGGCCGACTACCTGCGCCGTACCACCGAGCAGGGGAAGACGCCGAGCGACGCCCGGCTCGCCGACGCCACGAAGGTCATCCGGGACAGCGACAACACCCGGGCCGAGCAGTTCTACAACCTGGTCGGCCGGACCCCGTCGATCAAGCGACTGATCTCGAAGTGCGGCCTGACCGACAGCAAGCCGGCCGCCGACGGCGGCTGGAGCCGGACCAACCTCTCGCCCCGCGACACGGCCCGGATGGGGCTCTGCATCAAGGACGGCCGGGCCGCCGGGCCGAAGTGGACCAAGTGGCTGCTCAACGAGATGCGGCAGGTCAACGCCCCCGGCGACTTCGGCATCCGCAAGGCGTTCCCGGCCGCCGAGCGCAAGACCATCGCCATCAAGAACGGCTGGATCGACCGGCAGCGCGAGCAGGAGATCCACATCAACTGCCTGGCCATCGGCGACACCTGGACGATGGGCGTGATGGTCCGTTACCCGATCGGTCTGGGCTACGACTACGGCATGCAGAACTGCCAGCGCATCACCAAGGCCCTGCTCCGCCCGGCCGTCTGAGCCCGAACCCGGCGCGGTCGGGCGGTCAGCCAGCGAAGAACTCCGGGCCGCCCTCGGGCAGCGGCGGGACCTCGCCCATCGCGGCGGCTCGGCGGGCGAACTCGCGCAGCCCGGCGACCTGGCGCTCGCCGAGCGAGAAGTCCAGCGCCCGGAAGTACGTGGCCAGGGTCGCCGCGTCGAACGGTTCCCAGCGGGCGCCCGCCTCGGCCACCTGGTCCAGCTCGGCGAGACAGAGGTCCCGGGAGCGCAGGAACGCCTCGTGCACCTCCTTGACCAGGCCCGGGTGAGCGGCGGCGAAGTCCCGGCGTACCGCCCAGACGGCGAAGACCATCGGCAGCCCGGTCCAGTCCCGCCAGGCCTGCCCGAGGTCGGTGACCTCCAGCCCGCGGCGGGGCGCCTCGTAGAGCGCGCGCAGCGCCACGTCGCCGATCAGCACCCCGGCGTCGGCCTCCAGCAGCATCTGGGTCAGGTCGGGCGGGCAGCGGAAGTACTCCGGCCGCACCCCGTACCGCTCGGCCAGCAGCAACTGCGCCAGCAGCACCCCGGTACGCGAGGTCGAGCCGAGCGCAACCCGGGCGCCGTCCAGCTCGGCCAGCGGCCGGGTGGAGACCACGTTGACGGAGAGCACCGGCCCGTCGCTGCCGACGGCCAGGTCGGGCAGGAGCAGCAGCTCGTCGGCGTGCCGCAGGTACTCCACGTGGGAGATGGGGCCGATGTCCAGATCGCCGGCGACCAGCGCGGCGCTGAGCCGGTCCGGCGAGTCCTTGTGCAGGTCGACGTCGATGAGGGCACCGGAGCGCATCAGGCCCCAGTAGATCGGCAGGCAGTTCAGGAACTGGATGTGCCCGACCCGGGGGCGCGCGACGCGATCGACCATGACTTGACCGTATCCCCGTCGCCCGGCGCGGGCTCACCGGGCGGCCCCGGGAGTGGCCAACTCCGCATCGCCGGTGGCGGCCGGCGGCGCCGCGCTCTCCCCGGCCTGCCGGACCGCCCGGGCGGCGAACGGCACGAACGTCGCCACCACCAGCAGGCCGGCGACCCCGAGGCCGGCGATCACCGGCCGGGGCGGCAGCACCGTCAGCAGCGCGCCACCGATCAGGTAGCCGGCCATCGAGCCGCCCTGCACCGCCGCGCCGTTCACCGCGTACGCCCGGCCACGTGCCGCCTCCGGCACCCGCCGGGCGGTGAGCAGGTTGGCGAAGACGTTGTCGACGCCGTTCGCCGCCCCGCCGACCAGCCAGAGCGGGATCAGGAACGCGGCCGTCGGGACGAACGCGGCGAACACCACCATCAGCGCGCAGCCGCCCAGGGTGGTGAGCACCCCGTAGACCAGCGCGCCGTCGGAGGTGAGCCGGCCGGCCAGCCGGGCGGCGAGCCAGCTCCCCGGCAGCATGCCCGCCATCCAGGCCGCGCCGACCAGGCCGTACATGGTGGTCGAGGAGGACAGGGTCTCCCGGATGAAGAACACCTCGATCACGTTGATGCCCCCGATCGCGGTGATCACCGCCGCGGTGGTCACCACCATGGCCAGCATCAGCGGGTCCCGGCGCAGCCGCCACACCGGCGTCGGGCCGCCCACCGCCGCTGCGGCGGAGGTCCGCCGACCGCCCCGGCGGGTGCGCAACAGCAGGCCCGCGCCGACCAGGGCCAGGTAGCTCGCGGCGTCCAGCAGCAGCGGCACCCGGGTGCCGAACTGGCCGACCAGCAGGCCGGCGAGCGCCGGTCCGCCGAGCGCGCCGACCGAGACCGCGGTCTGGTGGATCGCGCTGGCCCGGGGCAGGTCCGCCGGCCGGACCATGGTCGGCAGCAGCGCCGCCAGGCAGGGCTGGGTCACCGCCAGGCCGCAGGCGAGCAGGCCGATCAGCGCGACGATGAGGAGCGGGTGCTCGGCGTACGCGAGCAGCAGGCAGACCCCGGACTGGAGGACGCCCACCGTGATCAGCAGCGTCCGGCTGTCCCACCGGTCGGCGAGCCGCCCGGTCAGCGGCGCGAGCAGCACCAGCGGGAGCGTGGCCGCGAGCAGCAGGCCGGAGACGGCGAGCCCGCTGGCGCCGGCGCCCTGGAGGGCGAGCGCGAGGGCGGTGGCGGCAAGGAACTCGCCGCAGATCGTGGTGCCGCGGGTGACGGCGGCGATCCAGACGTCGGCCCAGCGCGAATCGCCAGTTGTGAAGGACATATTTCGAAAATAATCCTTCACAACTGATCCACACAAGACCTGCGGCTACGACAGCGGCAGCACCTTGTACTGAGCGGCCACCAGGCGCGCGCCCGCCGGGGCGTCGCCGCGCCGGTCCCGCTGCCGGTACGGGGCGAACAGCGCCAGCACCTTCTCGTTCAGCTCGGCCAGGTCCGCGGCGGTGAGCAGCAGGACGGTGTCGCTGAACAGCGCCGTCTCGTACCACTCGGGCGGCTCGTCCCCGGCGCGCCGGAACCAGTCCCGGGTCCGCTCGGCGTCCCGGGCCAGGTGCGCCTCGACCAGCGCCACCTCGGCGGCGCGCGCCTCCGGGCCGGCCGCCTGGCCGGCGTCGACGAAGTAGCCCCGGCCGGCGCTGCGCCAGACCCGCTCCCGCGCGTCCCCCCGGCTGGCCGCCTGCTCGACCAGCCCCGACCTGGCCAGCTCCCGCAGGTGATAGCTGGTCGCGCTCGGCGACAGGCCGACGATCTCCGCGCACTCCGTGGCGGTCGCGCCGCCGTCCAGCGTGCTCAGGTATTCCATGATCGAGATCCGGGCCGGATGGGCCAGCGCGCGCATCACCTGCGGGTCGCTGATCGTCACCCGGCGCGGCTCGCGGCGCGCCTCCGTCATGCCCACATGATCCCGCTTCGCCGGGCCGGCGGGAAATGCTCTGGAAGCGTGGGGCGCGGTCGACTAACGTTGACGACCGCCTGACGGCCGGGGTGAGACAGCACCGCAGCGGACGTCCCGCGCCGGGCGCCGGCCATCCGCCCCGGAGACGCGAGCGAGCAGCGAGCCATCCGTGAGGATCAGACGTGTCCCCAACCGATCTCGACACCGACCTCCAGGCGGAGCGCGCCCACCTGGACGCCTCCCGCGCCGCCCTGCGCCGGATGCGCGACCGGGCCGAGGCGCTCTTCGCCACCGGCAACAAGGTAGCCGGCGACGCGTACACCGCCGAACAGCTCGGCCGGCACATGGCCCGCCGGGTCAAGGAGCTGGCCGACGACCCGACCACCCCGCTGTTCTTCGGCCGGCTCGACTTCGGCGAGCTCGATCCGGACCACGCCGGGCGGGAGTACCACGTCGGACGGCGGCACGTCACCGACGACCTGGGCGAGCCGCTGGTGCTGGACTGGCGAGCCCCGGTCTCCCGGTCGTTCTACCGGGCCAGCGCCCGCGACCCGCAGGGCGTCGCCGTCCGGCGCCGGTTCGGCTTCAGCACCGGGGTGCTCACCAGCTTCGAGGACGAACACCTGGACCGCGGCGAGGAGCGGGGCACCGCCAGCCGGATCCTCACCGCCGAGATCGAGCGGCCCCGGGTCGGGCCGATGCGGGACATCGTCGCCACCATTCAGCCGGAGCAGGACGAGCTGGTCCGGGCCGACCTGGCCGACTCGATCTGCGTGCAGGGCGCGCCGGGCACCGGCAAGACGGCGGTCGGGCTGCACCGCGCCGCGTACCTGCTCTATCTGCACCGGGAACGGCTGCGCCGGTCCGGGGTGCTCATCGTCGGGCCGAACCGGGCGTTCCTGTCGTACATCGCGGCGGTGCTGCCCGCGCTCGGCGAGGTCGAGGTCGAGCAGGCCACGGTGGAGGACCTGATCGCCCGGGTGCCGGTCCGCGCGGTCGAGGACCCCGCCGTGGCGGCGCTCAAGCACGACGTACGGATGGCCGAGCTGCTGCGCCGGGCGGTCGACGCGCACATCGGCGCGCCCACCGAGCCGATCATGGTGTCGGACGGCTCGTTCCGCTGGCGGATCGGCCTGGACCCGCTGCACCGGCTGGTCGAGGAGACCCGTGCCGAGGGGCTGCCGTACGCCACCGGACGCGAGCGGGTCCGAGCCCGGGTGGTGGGGCTGCTGCAACGCCAGGCCGAGGCGCGGCGGGCGGAGTCCCCGAGCGACGCCTGGCTACGCCGGATGGGCAAGGCCACGCCGGTGACCACGTTCCTCGACGCGGTCTGGCCAGCGCTCACCCCGGACGGGCTGCTGCACACCCTGCTCGGCGACCCCGACCGGCTCGCCGCCGCCGCCGACGGGCTGCTCACCGGGCAGGAGCAGGAGCTGCTGCTCGCCGGGCCGACCCGGGGAGCCGGGACCAGGCTCGGCCGCACGCCGAAGGCGACCAGGTGGACGGCCGCCGACGCGGTGCTGGTCGACGAGGCGGCCGGGCTGATCGAGCGGCCGGCCGGCTTCGGGCACGTGGTGGTGGACGAGGCGCAGGACCTCTCCCCCATGCAGTGCCGGGCCATCGCCCGGCGCAGTGAACACGGCTCGATCACCCTCCTCGGCGACCTGGCCCAGGGCACCGCCCCGTGGGCCGCCCGGGACTGGCGGGAGACCCTGGCCCACCTGGGCAAGCCGGACGCGACGGTGGTCCCGCTCAGCGTCGGCTTCCGGGTGCCCGCCGTCGTGGTGGCGTTCGCGAACCGGCTGCTACCCGCGCTCGCCGTCGACGTACCCCCGGCCGAGTCGCTGCGCCGCGACGGGACGCTGGACGTGCGTACCGTCGAGGAGCTGGCGGCGGCGACGGTGGCCGAGGTCCGGGCGGCGCTGGCACACGACGGCTCGGTGGGGGTGATCGCCGCGGACAACGAGGTGGACCGGCTCCGGGCGGCCCTGGCCGCCGCCGGCGTGGAGACCGCGACCGCCGACGACGTCGAGGCCACGGCGCGGGTCACCGTGGTGCCGGCGACCCTGGTGAAGGGCCTGGAGTACGACCACGTGGTGGTCGTCGAGCCCGCCGCGATCGTGGCCGCCGAGCCGCGCGGCCTGCACCGGCTGTACGTGGTGCTGACCCGGGCGGTGTCCCGCCTCACCGTGCTGCACACCACCCCCCTCCCCACCCCGCTCGGATGAAAGGAGGCGGCCCCGCTTAACGCATTCCGTATAGGCGGGGGCCCCTCCTGACACCTCGGGCCGGGTCAGCGCAGGGCCGCGGCGATCGCGCGCAGCGGCGCGCCGGACTCGGCGATGGGCACGGTGAGGGCCACCCAGGAGCCGTCGGTGAAGTCGATCCGCAGCCGCTTCGGATTGAGCCGGTGCCAGCCGACCCGGGCCCCGGCGACCTCCCCCCGGGACGCGGACCAGACGATCTCCATGCCGGCCAGCTCGGCGTCGTGGCCCCGCCGGGAGAAGAGCGCGACCCGGCCGGTACGGCAGATCAGCAGCCGGCGGTCGGTGACCGCGACCAGGGTCTCCCGCAGCCCCGGCCCGTGCCCCGCCAGCCAGTGCCGGTGCACCAGCCAGGACGCGGCCGAACCCCGGGCGCCCCGGCCGGCCACGCCGTAGACGACCCGGTCGACGAGCCGGTCGCCCGCCTCGAAGACGACGGCGGGCGACAGTACGCTCAGCAGCCCGCCCAGCACCCGGTAACGCAGGCCGCCGGACACCGGGGTACGCGGGGGCTGCGGCGCGTCCCGTGGCTCCTTCGGGCGTACCCCGTTCGCCAGTTCCGCCTGCGCCACGCCGAGCACCCGCTCACCCGGCTCGACCAGCTCACGCAGCCGGTCGGGGTACCGGGTCGGCGTCATCGGGTCACCGCCTCGACCCGGTCAAGCACGGTCATGTCGCCCTCCTCCGGTCCACATCAGACGATGATGCCCGGCACGACGGAGGGCGGCACGACGGGGGCGGGTGGCGGCGGGACGCTACAACGGTGGGCGGCACACTCGACGGACCGCAACCCCAGGGAGCCACCATGATCCTCGCGCGCGCCGAGCAGGTCACCCGCCGGTACGGCGACGTCGTCGCCCTGGACCGGGTCGACCTGGCGGTCCGGGCCGGCGAGGTCGTCGGCCTGCTCGGGCCGAACGGCGCCGGCAAGAGCACCCTGATCAACCTGCTGGTCGGCCTGCGCAAGCCGTCCGCCGGCCGGGTCGAGTTGTTCGGCGGGGACCCGCGCGACGCGGCGTCCCGGCGCGCGCTGGGCGTCACCCCGCAGGAGACCGGGCTGCCCGGCACGCTGCGGGTCGTCGAGGTGGTCGACTTCGTCTCCGCGCACTTCCCGGACCCGGTGCCCCGCGCCGAGCTGCTCGACCGGTTCGACCTCGCCGACCAGGCACGCCGGCAGACCGGCGGGCTCTCCGGCGGCCAGCGTCGCCGGCTCGCGGTGGCGCTGGCCTTCGTCGGCCGGCCCCGGCTGGTGGTGCTCGACGAGCCGACGACCGGGCTCGACGTGGCGGCCCGGCACACCCTGTGGGAGGCCGTCCGCGCCTTCCACGCCGAGGGCGGGACGGTGCTGCTGAGCAGCCACTACCTGGAGGAGGTGGAGGCGCTGGCGCAGCGGGTGGTGGTGATCGGCCGGGGCCGGGTGCTCGCCGACGACACGGTGGACGCGATCCGCGGCATGGTGGGCGTACGCCGGGTCAGCCTGTCCGCCGACCAGCTGCCGGAGCTGCCCGGGGTGGTCAGCGCGGCGCGCACCGACGGCCGTATCCACCTGCTCACCGCCGACGCCGACCAACTGGTCCGCGACCTGGTCGCCACCGGGGTGGCGTTCCGCGACCTGGAGGTACGGTCCACCTCGCTGGAGGAGGCGTTCCTCGCCATCACCGAGGGCGACGCGCCGCCCGCCACCACCGTCACCGCCTGAGGAGGTACGACGTGCGGCTCGCCCTGCTCCACGCCCGCTACCAGCTGCTGGAGATCCTCCGGGTCCCGATCGCGGTAGTGGGCAGCATGTTCTTCCCCGCCGCGGCGATGCTCTTCTTCGTGGTGCCGTTCGCCGGCGACGACCCGGTCGGCGCCACCTACGCCACCGCCGCGATGGTCACCTTCGCGGTGCTGAGCGCCAACGTCTTCCAGTACGGCATCGGGGTCGCCGAGGACCGCGACCAGCCGTGGAACCCGTACACCCGGACCCTGCCGGCCGGGCCGGGCCCGCGGCTGGCCGGCCGGATCCTGGCCGGCCTGGCGCTGACCTACCTGGCGATGCTGCCGGTGGTGGTGATCGCGGCGGTGGCCACCGCGGCCCGGGTGAGCCCGGTGCAGTTCCTGCTCGGCGCGGTCGGCGTCGCCGCGGTGTCGGTGCCGTTCACGCTGCTCGGGCTCGCGATCGGCTACTCGCTGCCGAGCAAGGCGGCGATCGTGGTCGCGCAGGTGATCTTCTTCCCGCTGGCGTTCGGCGGCGGCCTGCTCTCCGGGCCGGACGACGCGCCCGGGTTCGTCAAGGTGATCGCGCCGTACCTGCCCAGCCGGGGTGCGGTGGAGCTGATGTGGGCGGCGGTCACCGACTGGCGTCCCGACCCGGTGGCCCTCGGCATGCTCGGCGTCTGGATCGTGGCGCTGGCCGGGCTGGCCGGGTGGGCGTACCGGCGGGACGAGGGCCGCCGGTTCAGCTGACGTTTTGTCTGATTCCTCCGCGCCCGCCGTCGTTACAGTGCCACGATGCCGGCAGGGCGTGCCGTCCGGGCCGCCCCCGGCCGAGAGGGGTCCTCGTGAGCGCCATCGAGCCCGGCACGCCCTGCTGGGCCGACCTGGCCACCCCCGACCTGGCCGGCACGAAACGCTTCTATTCCGAGCTGTTCGGCTGGACCGGGCGGGTGGCGCCGCAACCGGAGGCGGGCGGCTACACCACCTTCCTGAAGAACGACCGGGCCGTCGCCGGGGCCGGCCCGCCGGCCACCGCCGACCAGGTGCCGATCTGGTCGACGTACGTGGCCACCGACGACGCCGACCTGGCGGCCACCCGGGTCGAGGCCGCCGGCGGTCAGGTGCTGATCGCCCCGTTCGACGTCCTCGACCAGGGTCGGATGGGCGTCTTCAGCGACCCGGCCGGCGCGGTGTTCAGCGTCTGGCAGCCGATGCGGATGCGCGGGGCGGAGCTGTTCGACGCCCCCGGGGCGATGTGCTGGAACGAGCTGGTCAGCCCCGATCCGGAGGGCGCGAGGGTCTTCTACGAGCTGGTCTTCGGCTGGCACCCGGAGAGCCTGCCGGCGGACGGGACCGAGTACACCCGCTGGCGGTGCGGCACGCGCATCGTGGCCGGGATGATGCCGCCGCTCGGCGACGGCTACCCGGACGACCTGCCGGCGTACTGGTCGGTGTTCTTCGCGGTCGCCGACGCGGACGCCACCGCGGCCCGCGCCGCCGAGCTGGGCGGCACGGTCCTGGTCCCGCCCCGGGACCTGGCGCGCGGCCGTACCGCCGCCCTCCGCGACCCGGCCGGCGCACTCTTCTCGGTCACCGCCCTCGCCCGCTGATCCCACCCGCACCCCCGCGGCACCCGCCGCGGCGGCGGAGGTGTTAACCGGGGCTTCCGCCCATACGGAATGCGTTAACCGGGGGCCCCGCCTTTCACCTCGGGCGGACCGGGACCACCAGCGGGCCGTGGGTGCCGGGGATGACCCGGACGTGGGCGCGGTAGTGGGTGGCGAGCAGCTCCGCGGTGAGCACCTCGGGCGGCGGGCCGGCCGCCACGACCCGGCCGGCGGCGAGCAGGACCAGGCGGTCGGCGTACTCACCGGCGACGGAGAGGTCGTGCATGGTGGCGAGCACGGTCAGGCCGTGCTCCCGGCGGAGCTGGTCGACCAGCTCCAGCACCTCCTGCTGGTGGCCGATGTCCAGCGCGCTGGTCGGCTCGTCGAGCAGCAGCAGGGTGGCGCCCTGGGCGAGCGCCCGGGCCAGGAACACCCGCTGCCGCTCGCCACCGGAGAGGGTGGCCAGCTCCCGGCCGTGGAAGGCGTTCAGGTCCAGCCGGTCCAGCACGTCGTGCACGGCGGCCAGGTCGGCGGCCGACTCCCGGCCGAGTGGCGGGATGTACGGGGTGCGCCCGAGCAGGACGTAGTCCAGCACCGACATGCCGGCGGGCACCACCGGGGACTGCGCCACGGTGGCCACCACCCGGGCCCGCTCGCGGGGCTTCAGGGCGCGCAGCGGCGTACCGAAGAGGGAGACGGCGGGGCCGGTGGGCAGCAGGCCGCCGACGGCGCGCAGCAGGGTCGACTTGCCGGCGCCGTTCGGGCCGATCACGGTGACCCACTCGCCGGGCGCGACGGTCAGGTCGACCCCGGTCAGGATCGGCGCCCGGTCCAGGGTCACCCGCAGGTCGCGGACCTCGATGGCGTTCGGGGCCGGGATGCTCACGGGAACACCCGCCGGGCGGTGCGCAGGACCAGTACGAAGAACGGGCCGCCGAGCAGCGCGGTCACCACCCCGATGGGGATCTCCTGCGGGGCGGCGGCGGTCCGGGCCGCCACGTCGGTCAGCGCCAGGAAGGCGCCGCCGAAGAGCATGGACAGCGGCAGCACCACCCGGTAGCTGGAGCCGGCCAGCAGCCGGACGGTGTGCGGCACGATGATGCCCACGAAGCCGATCAGCCCGGAGGCGGAGACCGCCGCGGCGGTGCCCAGCGACGCGGCGGCGATCAGCAGGTAGCGGGAGCGCTGCGGGTGCAGGCCGAGGCTGGTGGCCTCGTCGTCGCCGAGGGAGAGCACGTCCAACTCCCGCCGGTGCAGCAGCACCACCACGGCGGTGACCAGGAAGTACGGCAGCACCAGCCGGACGTCGGACCAGCCGGCGGTAACCAGCCGCCCGAGCAGCCAGGAGTAGACCGGCTGGATGGTGTCGGCGTGCCGCTGGAGCAGCCAGGTCTGGCCGGCGGCGAGGAACGCGGAGACCGCCACCCCGGCCAGGATCAGCGTGGCCGGGGAGCGGTCCCGACCGCCGGCCGCGCCGAGCAGGTAGGTCAGCGCCACCGCCCCGAGCGAGCCGACGAAGGCGGCCAGCGGGACGGTCAGCGACATCCCGGTGAACCCCTCCGCGTTGGCCCCGAGGACCATCGCGACGGTCACCGCCAGCCCGGCGCCGGCCGCCACCCCCAGCAGGTACGGGTCGGCCAGCGGGTTGCGGAACACCCCCTGGTACGCGCCGCCGGCCAGCGCCAGCAGCGCGCCGACCAGCAGCCCGAGCACCGCCCGGGGCAGCCGCAGCTCGGTGACGATGACCGCCTCGCTGGCGGTCAGCCCGCTGTCCAGGTGCACCCCGGGCAGCAGGTTGAGCAGTTCGACGGCGACGCTGCCCGGCGGCAGGCTGACCGGGCCGAGCGAGACGCCGGCCACCAGCGCGACCAGCACGGCGCCCACCCCGACGGCGAGCCAGCGATTGCGCAGTCCCGCCGGCCGGGACGCGGCGGGGCGCGTCCCGGCCGGCCGGACGGGTGTCTCGGTGGTCACCGGCGCACCGTCACGCCGGCACCTTGGCGACCGCGTCGACGATCGCCCGGACGTGGTCCACGACGCGCGGGCCCCAGCGCGAGGCGATGTCGTCGTCGAGCGCGATGACCTGGTTGTTCTTCACCGCTTTGAGGTCGGCCCAGCCGCTGCGGGCCTTGACCGTCTCCGGCGTCTGCTGGCAGCACTTCGTGTCGGAGAGGAAGATCAGGTCGGGGTCGGCCTTGATGATCACTTCCTGGGACAGCTGCGGGTAGCCGGCCGCCTTGCCGTCGGCGTCCGACGGGTCGGCGATGTTCTCCAGCCCGGCCAGCGCGTAGAGCGAGCCGATGAAGGTGGCGCTGGTGGCGGTGTAGAACTCCGGGCCGAGCTCGTGGAAGTAGGTCAGCTTCGTCGACCGCTGCGGCAGGTCCTTGACCAGCTTGGCGATGTCGTCCTTCATCCGGGTGGTGAGGTCGGCGGCCTCGGCCGGGTGGCCGGTGAGCGTGCCCAGTTCGGTGAGCTGCCGGTACGTGTCGTCCAGCGTCTTGGCCGCCGGGGTCTGGAACACCGGGATCTTCAGCTTGGTGAGCTGGTCGACGATCTTGTTCCGGTCGTCGGAGAGCACCACCAGGTCGGGGGCCCTGCCGGCGATCGCCTCGGCGTTCGGCTGAAACGACGAGATGTCGCTCTTCGGCACCTCGGGCGGGTAGTTCGACTGGTCATCGACCGCCGTGACCTGCGGGCCGGCGCCGATCGCGAAGAGCATCTCGGTGGCCGCCGCCGACAGCGAGACGATCTTCTCGGGCCGCTTCTCCAGCGTCAGGTCGCCGACGGTGGCCGGGAAGCTGGCGGCCGGGGAGCCGCCGCCGGCCGCGGGGGTGGGGTCGGCGGCCTGCTCGGCGCAGCCGCCGAGGGTCAGCGCGGCGGCCGCGAGCAGGGCGGTGAACACCCGGGGGGTACGTCTGGACATCGGTCCTCCTGTCGGTCGAGGAGCGTGGTGCTTCGCCGACAGGGCTGCGATGGCCGCCCGTCCGCGAGGCGCCCTTCCTCGAGAGCGCGTGTCGCGACCGCGCCGCAGGCGACCTGGCTCGTCCGCACCGCCGCCGGCCGGGGGCCGGTTGCGATGGGGCATCACAGTTGCGGGACAGCGCCGGTTTCCCACCGGCTTCGCTGCGGAACGGTCGGTAGCACCGTAGCGCACGCCCGGAGACCGACAAGGGGTGGCGGGGCCCCGGCGGGGGCGGACCGGGGCCCCGCCTCGGGGTTAGGAACTGGTGATGGTGATGTTGTCCACAGCCGCCTCGACCAGGCTCGCGGTGGACGCGTCGGCCGTCTCGACCTGGATCCGGACGGACTGGCCGGCGTACGGGGTGAGGTTGAGGTTCGACACCGTCCAGGCGCCGTTGCGGTTGGTGGCCGCCCCGGCGACGTTGAGCAGGGCGGTGGTGCCGCCGTTGTGCAGCACGCTGACCCGGAAGTAGTCGGCCGACGACGAGTTCGAGCCGTGCGCCAGGTACCAGGCCAGTGACAGGGTGAGGGTGCCCGTCGAGGGCAGCGTCACCGCCGGCGACCGGGCGCTGGTCACCCCGCCGTCGACGTCGTAGTCACCCGCGGCGGTGCCGGCCAGCCGGCCGGTGACCAGGTCGTTGCTGCCGGCGTACGGGGTGAGCTGCTTGGCCCCCGACGAGGTGGTGGCCTGCGCGGTGCCCCGTTCCCACTGGCCGGCGGTGGCGGTGTCGGTGCCGGCCGGGTTGATCGTCCAGCCGGTCGCCGTCTCGAAGGTGTCCGACCAGACCGTGCTGCCGCCACCCGTGCCGCAGTACTGCGCCTGCTTGCCGATCGCCCGGTACGGGCAGTCGGCGTACTCGGAGAGCAGCAGCACCGCCTCCCGGTTCCGGGAGGTCTGCGCGGGGATCACCTCGTCGGGCGGGTAGAAGCCGCCGCCGCTGGCCGAGCCCGGGTACATCTCGAAGGTGTACGCCCAGATGCCGTGCACGCCCCACATCCAGTCGATGCTGGTGCCGTCGGCGATGTAGAGGTCGCTGGACTGTTCCGGGGTGTAGCTGTTGGTGGCCGCCAGCTGCCGGCCGATGGTGGCGAAGGTGTTGTTCTGGTCGGCGCTCATCCCGGTGGCGGTGTCGCTGTAGGTGTAGCCGTACGGCCAGAGCACCAGCTGCGAGTAGGTGTGGAAGTCGATGTTCGCCTTGATCTGCTGCACCCCGCCGACCACCCGGCTGTTGACGAAGTTGCGCAGCGCCTGTGTCTCCGGGGCGGAGAAGGCCGACGGGCCGCGGTAGGTCTCCGACGAGGTGGTGCCGGACGAGCCGCCGCAGCAGCCCCACTGGTACGACCAGTTCCGGTTCAGGTCGGTGCCCACGTTCGAGGAGCCGCTGTTGGGCTGCCGGTTCTTCCGCCACGACCGGTACGACCCGGTGGCGATGTCGTACTCGCTGCCGTCCGGGTTGACGGTGGGCACGATCCAGATCTCCCGGGAGTTCACGATGTTGGTGATCCGGGAGTCGCTGCCGTAGCTGTCGGTGAAGAGGTTGAGCAGGTAGATCGCCATCTCGACGGTCAGGTGCTCGCGGGCGTGCTGCTGGGCGTTGAAGAGGATCTCCGGCTCGTTCTCGTCGGTGCCGACGTTGTCGGAGATCTTCACGGCCATCAGGTCGCGGCCCTCGTACGAGGTGCCGATGCTGATCTTGCGGGCGATGGCCGGGTGGTCGGCGACCGCCTGGTTCACCACGGCGGTCAGCTCGGCGTAGTCGTGGTAGTTGGAGTCGGCCGGCGGGAAGGCGAGTGTGCCGACGTCACCGTCGGCGCGCCGATCCGGGGTGGCCTCGCGCTCCAGGGTGAAGCCGAGGCGCGCGATGGCGGCGGCCTCGGCACGGGTCGCCGAGACGTGCAGCTTGCCGTGCTCGACGAAGTCGACGGACGCGCCGGTCCGGGCGACGGCGTCCCGGTCGGCGAGGGTGCGCGGACCGACGACCCGGTAGCCGACGGCGGCCGGCTCGTCGGTCCGGTCCGGCGCGGGTCGCGCGGAGGCCGGGGTGGCGGCGACGGTGACGACGCCGAGCCCGGCGGCGACGAGCAGCGCCAGGCGCCTGCGAAGGGTGGACGTGCGGAGGGCCATGGAAAACCTCCTCGGGGTACGGGAGATCCCGTTGTGCGCACACTCCACCAGCAGTCACCTCACCAGATCAATATCCATCACTGTCTGAGGTCATCCCGACCGGATCCTCACTTCGGCAACAATTTTCCTCCGCGGAACCCCTGGCGAAAGTTCCCTCCGGGCGCGACAGTGAACGGCAAGACTGCCTCAGCACTGTGGAGCTGCCATGGTCACGAACCCGCTGCGCACGGCGACCCTCGCCGGCCTGACCGCGCTCACCCTGCTCGCCACCACCGTTCCGGCCCGCGCCGGCGACAACCTGCCGGTGGCCGGGCACGACGAGCAGATCACCTACCAGGACTGGTCCAGCCACCCCGACTGGCGTACCGGTGAGCACCGCGGCACGTACGCCCTCCCCGGCCACCGCACCGGGATCACCATCGGCCAGCCGGCCGGCACCACCGAGTTCACCGACGAACACAGCGGCACCACCCGCACCTGGGAGTACGCCACCTGGACCTCGCCCGTGCGGCGGATCGGCTTCGACGCCACCGAGCTGGTCGCCTCGTGGAACGCGGACACCCCGGCCGGCACCTGGATCCAGGTCGAGCTGCACGGCACGTACAACACCGGCGCGCAGACCCCGTGGTACGTGCTGGGCCGCTGGGCCTCCGGCGACCAGGACATCAAGCGGGCCACCCTGGACGGCCAGGGCGACCCCTGGTCGACCATCTGGACCGACACCTTCGCCATCGACGACGCCAAGGCCGGCGTGCTGCTGCGCTCGTACCAGCTGCGGCTGACCCTCTACCGGGCGCCCGGGCAGACCGCCTCGCCCCGGGTCCGGATGCTCGGCGCGATGAGCTCCAACGTGCCGGACCGGTTCACCGTCACGCCCAGCAGGGGCGGCATCGCCTGGGGCACCGAGCTGCCCGTGCCGGCCCGCTCCCAGATGATCCACCGGGGCAACTACCCCGAGTGGGGCGGCGGCGGCCAGGTCTGGTGCAGCCCCACCTCGACCACCATGGTCCTGGAGTACTACGGGCGCGGCCCCTCACCCGCGGACCTGGCCTGGGTCACCCCCGGCTACACCGACCCGCAGGTCGCCCACGCCGCCCGGATGACCTGGGACCACGAGTACGAGGGCGCGGGCAACTGGCCGTTCAACACCGCGTACGCGGCCAGCTTCCCGGGCATCGACGCCAAGGTGACCCGGCTGCACTCGCTGGACGAGGTGGAACGGTTCATCAAGGCCGGCATCCCCGTCGTCACCTCGCAGTCCTTCCTCGCTGAGGAGCTGGACGGCTCGAACTACGGCACCTCCGGCCACCTGTTCGTGGTCGTCGGCTTCACCGCCGACGGGGACGTGATCGTCAACGACCCGGCCTCGTCGTCCAACGCCGAGGTGCGCAACGTGTACAAGCGGGAGCAGTTCGAGCAGATCTGGCTGCGGACCAAGCGCTACCGGGCCAACGGCACGGTGGCCGGCGGCTCCGGCGGCATCGCGTACCTGATCAAGCCCACCGACAAGCCCTGGCCAGTCGTCCCCGGCTCCACCAACTGGTAACCCGAAGGAGGGGGCCCCGCCTAACGCATTTTGTGTAGCAGGGCCCCCGGTCAAACCCCTCAGCCCCCACGCGCGGCGCGCGTGGGGGGTGGGGGGTTAGCTGCGGGGGTTCTCCGGCTCGCCCTCGGCGGCCTGGTCGTCGCCGGCCAGCGCGGAGCGCAGCCGCTCCTTGTCCGCCCGGCGGCGGGCCGCCGACTCGGCCATCTCGCCGGCCATCTCGTCCCGCCAGCCGCGCAGCAGGAAGAACGACAGCGCGGCGGAGAACACCAGCGCCACCATCAGCCGCAGGAACATGTTCATGTCGACGAACCAGAGGGCCGCCAGCACGGCGACGAACAGCCCGATCCGGCCCAGCGTGTACTTGACCGCCGCGCTCACGTTCCACCCCTCCGTTCGTCCCGCCCGGCCCACCGCCGGGCACGTGTTCAGCCGGTCCGTCGGGCCAGCCAGTGCACACCCCGGAACCAGAGCACCGCGTACACCACGGTGAACCCGGCCGCGGCGAGCCCTCCGGTGGCCAGCGGCGCCAGGCCGCCGGCGAACCCCGCCAGCAGCAGCCCGGCGACCACCGCGAGCGCCGCGGCGACCAGCGCCGCGACCACCCGGGCGGCACCGAACTCCCAGGCCCGGAAGTCGTCCCAGAACAGCCACGCCGGCAGGATGATCGCCAGCCAGCCGTTGGTGTGCCCGAACGAGCCGGCGCCCAGGCCGGCGAAGGCCCAGTCGAAGAGCACCAGCGCCAGCATGCCGATCAGCCAGCCGGCGAGGCTGATCCCGAGCAGGTCGCCCAGGGTGAGGATGCGCCCCTGCGCGTCCCGGCGGGGAAACCCACCGGGCTGCTGGGTGCCTTTTGGCGTACGGTCGCGGCGCTGCTCGGTCATCGTGGCAAGAGGATACGGGCCCGCTCAGGCCCAGACCTGCTGCGGCTCGGCACGCCGCTCGGCCAGCGTCGGCGCGGCGTCGTACTCCCGGACGGTCTCGTAGCGGGTGTTCCGCTCGACCGGGCGGAAGCCGGCATCCCAGATCAGGTGCAGCAGGTCGTCCCGGTGCATGGTGTTCGGCGTGCCGTACGAGTCGGCGTCGTGGGTGATCTTGTATTCCACGACCGAGCCGTCCAGGTCGTCCACGCCGAAGTTCAGCGAGAGCTGGGCCACCGAGAGCCCGTGCATCACCCAGAAGCACTTCACGTGCGGCACGTTGTCGAAGAGCAGCCGGGAGACCGCAAAGGTCTTCAGCGACTCGGCCGGCGAGGCCATCGTGGTGCGGGCCTGGATCCGGTTACGGATCTTGCCGTCCGCCGAGTCGACGAAGTCGTGCTGGTAGCGCAGCGGGATGAAGACCTGGAAGCCGCCCGTCTCGTCCTGCAGCTCACGCAGCCGCAGCACGTGGTCGACCCGGTGCCGGGGCTCCTCGATGTGGCCGTAGAGCATGGTCGACGGCGTCTTCATGCCCTTCGAGTGGGCCAGCCGGTGGATCCGCGACCAGTCCTCCCAGTGGCAGGCGTGGTCGACGATGTGCTGCCGGACCTCCCAGTCGAAGATCTCCGCGCCGCCGCCGGTCAGCGACTCCAGGCCGGCGTCCATCAGCTCGTCGAGGATCTCGTCGGCGCTCAGCCCGCTGATCTTCTCGAACCACTGCACCTCGGTCGCGGTGAACGCTTTGAGGTTGACCTTCGGCAGCGCGGCCTTCAGCTCGCGCAGCACCTTCGGGTAGTAGCGCCAGGGCAGCGTCGGGTGCAGGCCGTTGACGATGTGCAGCTCGGTGAGCTGCTCGTCCTCCATCTCCTTGGCCTTGCGGACCGCCTCGTCGATGCGCATCGTGTAGGCGTCCTTCTCGCCCGGCTTGCGCTGGAACGAGCAGTACGCGCACGACGCGGAGCAGACGTTGGTCAGGTTGAGGTGCCGGTTGACGTTGAACATCACCCGGTCACCGTTGCGCTCGGTGCGCCGGTGGTGGGCCAGCCGCCCGAGCCAGGAGAGGTCGTCGCACTCGTAGAGGGCGACCCCGTCCTCCCGGGTCAGCCGCTCCCCGGCGTACACCTTCGCTTCGAGCTCGCGCTTGAGTCCGGCGTCCATCGAAAGCCACGTCCCTTCCACCTGCGGTCCCGGTCGAGCCTACGTCGGAACACCGACACAGCGGCGGGCCGGGCACGGGCAGCGACCCGGCTCACTGGTTCTTCAGCTCGTCGTCACCCTCCGCACATCGACATCCCTGCCCAGGTGAGGTAAGACATGGTGGGGGACGACACACACTGACAGCTCCCGACCGCCGCGCCCGGCTGCGCGGCGGCGGGTGCCGGGCGGGGAGCGGAATGAACGACAGCGGGCGCAGGGCACGGCAACGACGCAGGAGCCCGGTGATCTCGCCGATACTGCGTCCGCGCCTGTGGGCGGCACTGCTCGGCGCGGTCGTCGCCGCGGCGATCGCCAGCCCCGCGTACGCCGAACCACCGCTGCCGGACACCGTCCCCGACTCCGGGTCCCGCCCGCTGGTCACCGGCTCGCTGTTCCTGCCCGGCACGGGCGCACCCGTCGCGCCGGCCACCGACCGGCCGGCCGTGCCGACCACCACCAGCCCCACCGACGGGCCGCTGATGGCCCTGATCAACGCGGTCGACGCCCAGGTCGGGCAGCTCGGCGACGAGCTGCTCACCCTGCGCCAGCAGCGCGCCGAGACGGCCGCCCAGCTCGCCGCCGCCGAACGCGACCTGACCGCCGCGCGGGAGGCGCTGACCCGGGCCCAGGAGCAGGCGGACCGGACGGCGGCCAGCGTGTTCAAGGCCGCCGCCGCGCTGCCGCCCGGTGAGTTCGCCCGCAACCTCCAGGAACTCAACCAGCTCCAGCAGATCAACCAGGGCCAGCGCGAGGAGCCGTCGACCACCCGGGCGACCGGCGAGCTGGCCCGGGCCCGGGCCGCCGAGGAGATGGCCAACCAGGCGTACCTGGCCGCCCAGGCCCGGGACCGGGACATCGCCGCGCGGTTCACCGGCACCCAGCAGTCGCTGCGCGGCCAGGAGACCCGGCTGATCACGCTGCGCCGGGACAACGCGCTCCAGCTGAACCGGATCGAGCAGCAGCAGGACGCCGTCGATCAGCGGATCGGGGCCGGTTACCTGACCGGCCCGAACGGGGTCGGCCGCAACGCGGTCGGGATGACGGCCCACCCGCAGGCGCTGGCCGCCGTCCGCTACGCGCTCGCCCAGCTCGGCGACCCGTACGTCTGGGCGGCGGAGGGGCCGGACACCTTCGACTGCTCCGGCCTGGTCTGGGCGGCGTACCGCTCGGCGGGCTACAACGGGCTGCCCCGGGTCGCCCGCGACCAGTACTACGCCACCCGGACCCGCACCGTCGACCCGTCCGCCCTGCTCCCCGGTGACCTGCTCTTCTTCGCCTCCGGCAGCAGCTGGACGACCATCCACCACATGGCGATGTACATCGGCGGCGGCAAGATGGTCGAGGCGCCCCGGACGGGCGACGTGGTCAAGATCTCGACCGTCCGCTGGTCCCGCCTCTACGCCGCCACCCGGGTGGTCGGCGCCGTCCCCGGGCCGGCCGCCCCCACCACGATCCCGCAGCCGGTGCCCACCGGCGGCGCCCCGACGCCGACGCCGACGCCGACGCCGAGCAAGAGCGCCCCGCCGACGCCGGGCGGCACCACCAGCCCGACCCCGAAGCCGACCGGCGGCACCACGCCGAAGCCGACCCCCACCAAGTCGACCACGCCGAGCCCGACCGGTACGCCGACCACCCCACCCACCACCACCCCGCCGCCCACCACGACGCCCCCGACCACCTCCGCGCCGCCCACCACGCCCGCGCCCAGCCCCACCGAACCCACCTCGGCGCCCACCGAGCCGGCGACGACCACTGAGGCGCCCAGCCCGGATGGCGGCAGCGCCGACCCCGCGGACAGCACCTCCGCGGAGGCGTCCACCAGCTCCTCCGCCGACACGTCGACCAGCAGCAGCCCCGGCAACTGACCGCAACCGTCCACTCCGACTGTGCGGTCGGGCCGGAATGTGGCACGGTGACAACCAGGCACTCGCGGACCGGCAGCACCGGTCCGGAGCGGGCGTGGGCGCGGAGGTCGAGCATGGGTGAGCAGCAGGTTCCGGCGGGTATCGCGGGCGGGACCCCGCTGCCCGTAGCTGCCGGGCAGGGCACGGACCGCGCCAGGGGGGACGATCCGTCCGTCGTGGAGCCCGGCACACCGGCGACGGAGGATGCCGCCGCCCGTCCGGTCAGCGCCGCACCGGTCAGCGCCGCGCCGGCCCGGGGCCGGGTCACCGTGGCCACCGCCGCGGCGCCGGCCGACGGCGACGCCGTGCCGAGCGGACGGGCGACCGCCACCACGTACCGGGCCGGCACGCCGAGTGCCGGGGCGTCCGGGGTGCCACCACTGGACCGGCGCCGGCCCGGCGCCTCCGTGGCGTCGGCCGGCAGCTGGTCCGCCTTCGAGAAGGCCGGGCAGTCGCCCTCGTCGGCGCCGCCGGCGAGCACCACGGGCCCCGGGAACGCCGACGCAGCGTCCGCCACCACGGCGCCTCCCCCCGAGTCCCGGGCGGTCGCGCCGAACCAGGCTGCCGCCGCGCCCGAGCCGGCCGCTCCACCCGAGGCGACCGCCGCCCCGGGATCGACCGCTGTCCCGGAGCCGAACGCCGCCGCGAAACCGGACGTCGCTTCGGGATCGGCGGCCACCTCGGAACCGGCGGCCACCCCGGAACCGGCCGCCCGCCTGCCGGAGCAGCGGCGGGTCGCCGCTGCGGGTGGCGCGGCCCGCGCCACCGCCTCGGTTCCCGGCCTGAACCGGGTCGCCACCGCCGAGGCCGCCCCGGCCGCCACCCACAGCGGCCAGGCCACCGTCTACCGGTCGGGTCCGGTGAACCCCGAACCGCCGGAGCCCGCCCAGCCGCCCGAGCCGGCCCAGCCGCCGACGCCGCCCACCCCCGAGCCGGAGCCCGTGCCCAGCCCCGTACCGGGGCCGGAACCCGCGCCCACGCCCGTGCCGGGACCGGAACCCGCGCCCACGCCCGTGCCGCCCCCGGTGCCGGTCCCGCCCGCCCCGCCCCGCCCCGGGCCCGTGCCGCCCGGGCCGATCCCGCCGGTGCCCGGCCCTCCGGTGCCGCCGCCGGGGCCGCCGATCCCCGGGCCGCCGGGTCCGCCCGGGCCGATGCCGGCGCCGCCGTTCCCGCCGCCGCCCGCCATGGCCGCACCCCGGGGAACCGCCTCCGTGCCGGCCCCACCGTCCGCGTCGCGCCCGGGCCCACCGTCCGCGTCGCGTTCGGCCCCGCCCGCCGCGTCGCCAGCGGCGGCAGCCGCACCATCGGCACCGCCGGCCGCCGCACCGCCGACACCACCGCCGGCCGCCGCACCGCCGGTGGTGCCGGCTCCGGCGCTGCCCACCTGGCCACCGCCGACCCAACCGGCCGACCGCCGGGCGGAGCCGGCCAGCCGGTACGACCGGCCGGCCGGGACGGCCGCCACGACGGTCACCGGCGGGCCGGCCTGGTCCGCGGCCGCCGCGCCCACCGGTCGGGCCTACCACGGGGGCCCGGACCTGGCCAGCACGGGGTACGGGGGCACCGAGGGGCCGGGATTCGCGACGGTCTCCTTCCCGGCCGGCAACCCGCTGGACAACTCCGGCTCGCTGACCGGGCACATCCTGGCCCAGGGCTGGGCCGAGGAGCCGAGCAGGACCCGGTCCCGGACCGTCCGGGTGGTCGTCGTCCTGGCGGCCGCGCTGGCCCTGCTGGTGGCGATCAGCGTGCTCGTGCTGGTCCTCGCCAACGACGCGCTGGACGGGCTGTTCGGCGACCTGCTCTCCGGCTGACCCGCCCCGCCGGCCGAGGTGAGCCCGCCCACTACCGGCCGCCGGCGTGGGCGGACCGGCCCGATCGCCGTACACTTGTCAGGATCACTGACCTGGCGCGCGTTCTGCCGCGCCCATGGGCGATCTTGCGGGCGAAACAGCGGCGTTCAGCGCGGCGGGCCATCGCGAAGATGCGCCCCGCTCGAAAGGCTTTTGTTGACCACCTTCGCTGAACCCGGCACGTTCCCGCCCGCCCTCGACGCCCCCACCGAGCCCGCCGCCCCCGACTTCGCCGCCCTCGGCCTGCCCGACCAGCTGGTCCGCACGCTCGCCCGGCAGGGCATCACCGCGCCGTTCGAGATCCAGCGGGCCACCCTGCCGGACGCGCTCGCCGGCCGGGACGTCCTCGGCCGGGGCCAGACCGGCTCCGGTAAGACCCTCGCCTTCGGGCTGCCGATCATCGCCCGGCTGGCCGACCGCAACCGGGCCCGGCCGCTGCACCCGCGCGCCCTGGTGCTGGTGCCCACCCGCGAGCTGGCCATGCAGGTCAACGACGCGCTGCTGCCGCTGGGCAAGGCCGTGGGCATCTTCCTCAAGACCGCCGTCGGTGGGGTGCCGTACGACCGGCAGATCGACGCGCTGCGCCGCGGTGTCGAGATCGTGGTCGCCACCCCGGGCCGGCTCGGTGACCTGATCGCCCGGGGCGTGTGCCGCCTGGACGACGTCGAGGTGACCGTGCTCGACGAGGCCGACCAGATGGCCGACATGGGCTTCCTGCCCGAGGTCACCGAGCTGCTGGCGAAGACGCCGGCGGACAGCCAGCGGCTGCTCTTCTCGGCCACCCTCGACGGGGACGTGGACGCGCTGGTCCGGCGGTTCATGACCGACCCGGTCACCCACTCCACCGCCCCCTCCACCGCGTCGGTGTCCACCATGGACCACCACGTGCTGCTGATCCCGCCGCACGACAAGTTCTCCGTCGTCGCCTCCATCGCCGCCCGGGACGGCCGGACGATGGTCTTCGCCCGTACCCAGCTGGGTGTGGACCGGCTGGTCGAGCAACTGGCGGCGGTCGGCGTCCGGGCCGGTGGGCTGCACGGCGGCAAGACCCAGCGGATGCGCACCCGCACCCTCGCCGAGTTCCGCGAGGGCCGGACGAGCGTGCTGGTCGCCACGGACGTCGCGGCCCGCGGCATCCACGTCGACGGGGTCTCGCTGGTGCTGCACGTGGACCCGCCGAAGGACCCGAAGGACTACCTGCACCGGGCGGGCCGTACCGCCCGGGCCGGCGAGTCCGGCGCGGTCGCCACGCTGGTGCTGCCGAAGCAGCGCCGCACCACGCTGGCCATGCTGGAGAAGGCGGGCGTCGAGCCGGCCGAGGTCCGGGTCCGGGCCGGCGACGCGGTGCTGGCCGAGCTGACCGGCGCGCGGGAGCCGAGCGGGGTGCCGGTGCCGGTGCGGGACGAGCCGGAGCCGCGCCGCGGTGGCCCGCGCGGCTTCGCCGACCGGGACGGGCGCGGCGAGCGCCGCTTCGGCGGTCGGGCCGGCGGCGAGCGCCGGTTCGGCGGCGACCGGCACTTCGACCGGGGCGAGCGGCGCGACGACCGCCGCTTCGGTGACCAGCCCGCCCGCGACGACCGGCGCTTCGGCGAGCGGCGGCAGGATGACCGGCACGCCGGCGGGCGGGGCTTCGGTGACCAGTCCGCCCGCGACGACCGCCGGTTCGGCGAGCGGCGGCAGGACGACCGGCCCGCCGGCGGGCGGGGCTTCGGCGACCGCCGCCGCGACGACCGCCCGCAGGCCGAACGGCGCTACGGCGACCAGGGCGGACACGGCGAGCGGCGCTACGGCGACCAGGGCGGACACGGCGAGCGGCGCTACGGCGACCAGGGCGACTTCCGGCCGGCCGAGCGCCGGGGCGGGTTCCGGCCCGAGGGGCGCGGCCGCGACGACCGGCCGCGTGACGACCGGCGCGGCTTCGGTGGCCGTCCGCCGGCGCGCACCCACTGACCGAGCCCCGGAGGGGCACACCGCGAACGCCGCCGTCGAGCACCCGCTCGGCGGCGGCGTTCGGGCATCCGCTGCCGGTGTCGGCCCGCTCGCGTAACGTCCGGTTCATGTCGAGCATGCCGAAGTCGCTCTTCTGGTCCCGGACCGACACCGCCGGCTCGGAGCACGTCGTCCTCGACGACCGTCCGGGGCTGACCGCCCAGGGCGTGGCGCTGGCCGTGGACCCGATCCCGTACACGTGCCGTTACCGGCTGACCGCCGCGCCGGACTGGTCGACCAGCCGGCTGGAGGTCGAGGCGAACGGCGCCGGCTGGGCGCGGAGCGTACGCCTGGAGCGGGCCGGGGACGGGTGGCGGGTGCGTACCGGCGAGGAGGGTGACCTGGACGCGGCGCTGCGGGCGGCCGGGCATCCGCCGGCCGGCCTGCCCGGCACGGACGACCCGGGCCGGCTGGCCGAGGCGCTCGACGTCGACCTGGGCGGCTCCCCGCTGACCAACACCCTGCCGATCCGCCGGCTCGGGCTGAGCCGGCTCCCCGCCGACCAGGCGCACGGGGTAACCGTCGCCTGGGTACTGCTGCCGGGCCTGGCGGTGCTCCCCGCCGAGCAGGTCTACACCTCGCTCGGACCCGGCCGGGTCCGGTACGCCAGCGACTCCTTCACCGCCGACCTGGAGGTCGACCCGGAGGGCTTCGTGCTGCGCTACCCGGGGCTGGCCGAACGGGTCGACGCGGGCTGACCGTGCGCTAGGCCGGCCAGGCGCCGCTGGCCAGGAACCGGTCGATGGTGGCGAGGTGCGGGGCGAGGTCGAGGCCCTGCGCGGCCACCCACTTGTCGGAATAGTAGGTGTCGTCGTACCGCTCCCCGGCGTCGCAGATCAGCGTCACCACCGAGCCGGTCCGGCCGGCGGCGCGCAGCTCCGCGATCAGCCCGAACGCGCCCCAGAGGTTGGTGCCGGTGGAACCGCCGACCCGGCGGCCGAGGATCCGGGACCCGGCCCGCATGGCCGCCAGCGACGCCGCGTCGGGCACCTGCACCATCCGGTCCACCACCGAGGGCAGGAAGGACGCCTCGACGGTCGGCCGGCCGATGCCCTCGATCCGCGAGCCCCGGCCGGTCCGGACCGACCAGTCGGCGGCCTGCCAGGCCGGATAGAACGCCGAGTTCTCCGGGTCCACCACGCACAGCTTGGTGGCCAGCCGCCGGTAGCGGGCGTACCGGCCGATGGTGGCGCTGGTGCCGCCGGTGCCCGCGCCCACCACCACCCAGGCCGGCACGGGGTGCCGTTCCAGGGCGAGCTGGGCGTAGATCGACTCGGCGATGTTGTTGTTGCCCCGCCAGTCGGTGGCCCGCTCGGCGTAGGTGAACTGGTCCATGAAGTGCCCGCCGGTGTCCTCGGCCAGCCAGCGGGCCTCGATGACCACCTTGGCCGGGTCGTCGACCAGGTGGCAGCGGCCGCCGTGGAACTCGATCTGGGTGATCTTCTCGGGCGAGGTGGACGCGGGCATCACCGCGATGAACGGCAGCCCGAGCATCCGGGCGAAGTACGCCTCGGACACCGCGGTGGAGCCGGAGGACGCCTCGACGATTGTCGTCTCCGGGCCGATCCAGCCGTTGCACAGCCCGTAGAGGAAGAGCGAGCGGGCCAGCCGGTGCTTCAGCGAGCCGGTGGGGTGCACCGACTCGTCCTTGAGATAGAGGTCGATCCCCCAGGCCCGGGGCAGCGGGAAGGGCAGTAGGTGGGTGTCGGCGGACCGGTTGGCGTCGGCCTCGACCGTGGCGATCGCCTCGGTCACCCACGTCCGGCTGGCCTCGTCGCACCGGTCCAGATGTGTCACGCCGGCAACGTTACAAGCGAGTGCCGTTCGACTCCGGCCCGACCCGGCGGCGCTGCCGGCGCTGACCGGCCCGCCCGGCCGCCCGGACCACCGGCAGCAGGCCGAGCGCGACCCGCGGGAAGGCGTCGAGGAGGCGTACCTGCACGCCGCGCCACCGGGGCAGGGTGACCACCGGGCGGGGCCGCCGGGCCAGCCGGGCGGCCCGCGCGGCCACCCGGGCGGGGCTCAGCATCGCGCCGGTGAAGGAGGCCAGCGCCCCCGGGTCGTCCAGCCGGTCGTGCAGCATCGGCGTCCAGATCCCGTCCGGGCACAGGCACGACACGTGTACGTCCCGCAGGCCGGCCAGCCGCAGGTCGGCGAGGGTGCCGACGCTGAAGGCCAGCAGCGCGTGCTTGCTGGCGGCGTAGACCGTCTCGCCGGGGGCGGCGACCAGCCCGGCCAGGGAGACGACGTTGAGCACGTGCCCGCGACCGCGCGGGCGCATCACATCCAGTGCGGCCATGGTGCCGTTCATCGCACCGAGCGCGTTCACCTCGACCACCCGGCGCCGGGTCGCCGCGTCGTGCGTCCAGGCGGCGCCGGTGACCAGGATGCCGGCGTTGTTCACCCACAGCCCGAGCCCGCCCGGGGAGTCGGCCGCCGCCGCGGCGACCTCGGCGCAGGCCGTCTCGTCCCGCACGTCGAGCGCCCGGGACCACCCGCCCAGCGGCGCGGCGGCAGCGCGGGCCGCGTCGGGGTCCAGGTCGGTCAGGAGTACGCGCCACCCGTCGGCGTGCAGCGCGGCGGCGACGGCCCGACCCAGCCCACCGCCCGCCCCGGTCACCACGGCCACCTCCCGTGCCCGTGCTGCCTCCCGTGCTGCTTCCCGTGCCGGCGGCGTCATCGGCGCACGGTATCGCCGGGCTCCCCGCCCGCGCCAGAGCCCACCAGGATCGGCCTCGGGGACCACGAGAGTCGGATGTCGCGCGGGACGCGGGACGCGGCGCAGCGCGCGGACGTGGGACGCGAAAACGAATCACCAGACGACACCACCCGGGCAGCGCCGACACCACCGGGCAGCGACACCGCCCGGGCAGCGCCGGCTCGGCCGCACCCCCGGCGGCCCGTCCGGTGGGTCGGTCAGGAGGCGGGGGGACCGAGCGGCTGGGGGCGGTTCTCCCACTTCGTCGACAGCGCGATCCCGGTCCGGGTGGACGCCACCCCGGGCGTCCGGTTCAACCGCATGATGAGTTGCTCGAGCTCGGCGATCGTGCCGACCCGCGCCTTCAGCAGGAACGACTCCACGCCGGCCATGAAGTAGCAGGACTCGATCTCCGGCATCTGCCGGAACGCCTCCAGCACGTCGTCGGTGTCGGCGGTGGAGTCCTCGACGATGCCGATCAGCGCGGTGACCCCGAGCCCGATCGCCTCCGGCTCGACCTCGGCCCGGTACGCCCGGATCACGCCGCTGGACTCCAGCTTGCCGACCCGCTCGTGCACGGCCGGCGCGGAGAGCCCCACCTGGCGGGCCAACTCGGCGTACGACAGGCGGGCGTTGCCGCGGAGCAGCTCCACGAGGCTCAGGTCGATGGCGTCCACGGACGGTGACCCTATCTGCCCCGGCGTAACGCCCGGCGCTCGACGTCCGTTGCACATGACAGTAGGTAACAGTTCGCAGACTCACAGTCAGGGGACCCCGGCGCCGGTACCATTTACTAACTTCCCACTCAGTGCTTTTTTCGCGTTTGGCGGACAGGCCAGGTCGCTGGTGCTGTAATTGCCATACGTCCCTCATGACGGCTCTGGGCTCGCACCGGCCGGGGGCAGTGTGTTCAGCCGGGGGCTTCGTCGACGCGAGGAGGGGGCTGTGGACACTGGAGATCGCCTGCTGACACCGGGTGAGGTCGCCGCGCTGTTTCGGGTGGACCCGAAAACTGTGACGAGATGGGCGGCGGCCGGCCGGATCGGCAGCATCCGGACTCCAGGCGGGCATCGCCGGTTTCGGGAATCCGAGGTGCGGGCCCTGCTTGAGGGGGAGGGCATGCTGGACGAGGCGGAGGAGATGGGCAAGCCGCGAAATGCGGGCCCGACCGCCTCGACCGGCCCTGGTCCGGCCAACGCCGGCATGTACTGAATGGTGCCGAGGGTACGCGGACCGGCCTCAGGACCGGTCCGCGCCCAACCGACCCGACCACCGCCGGAACAGGGTGTGCGGCACGCCGAGGGCGTCGAGCACTTTGCCGGCCACGAAGTCGACCAGTTGCGGGGCCGAGGCGGAGGCGCCGGCGCCGTAGAAGCCGGGACTGGCCGGCAGCACCACCGCCCCGGCGTCGTGCAGGGCGATCAGGTGCTCCAGATGACTGCGGGTCACCGGGGTCTCCCGGGGCACGACCACTACCGGCCGGCGTTCCTTGAGGTTGACCTCCGCCGACCGTTGCAGCAGGTCCTTGGAGAGCCCGATGGCGATCCCGGCGCAGGCCGCGGTGCTCGCCGGCACCACCGCCATCCCGCGTACCCGGTAGGAGCCGCTGCTCGGACCGGCCGCGAGGTCCCCGGCGGGCCAGTGCCGCACGTCCGCGTCGGCCAGGTCCCGGCCGAGCCAGCCGGCGAGGTCCTCGGCCCAGTGCCCGTCGCGGAACGGCCGCCCGGTCTCGTCCAGGATCGTCAGCCGCGCCGCCCGGGACACGATCAGGTCGACGGGCTGGCCGGCGTCGAGCAGCCCGCGGACGACCGCCGCGGCGTACGGCGTGCCGGATGCCCCGGACACCCCCACCACCCATGGTTCACGCATCGGCTCAGGCCCGCAGGCCGAGGCGGAGCACCAGGTCGAGCAGGGCGAAGACGAACAGCGCGATGCCGACGAAGCCGTTGGCGCTGAAGAAGGCCCGGTTGACCTTGCTCAGGTCGGTGGGGCTGACCACCAGGTGCTGGTAGCCGAAGGCCACGGCGGTGAGCGCCAGCCCGATCCACCAGAGCCAGCCGAAGCCGACCAGCGCACCGAACCAGATGAACAGCGCGAAGGTGATCACGTG
The DNA here is from genome assembly GCF_040654475.1 of Micromonospora sp. NPDC050686. NCBI lineage: Bacteria > Bacillati > Actinomycetota > Actinomycetes > Micromonosporales > Micromonosporaceae > Micromonospora > Micromonospora sp. NPDC050686. The sequence goes on along the minus strand of NZ_JBFAID010000003.1, from coordinate 52,863 downwards.
CGCCACGGTGGAGGCGTGCAGCGCGAAGCGCAGGCCGTACCGGGCGGGGACGCTGTGCACGCCGATCTTCCGGTCGACGTCCGCGTCCTGGCAGGCGTAGATCAGGTCGAAGCCGCCGATCCACAGGCCGACGGCCGCGCCGAGCAGCCAGGCCGGCCCGGAGCCGGCGAGGGTGCCGGTGACCGCCAGCCAGGCGCCGACCGGGCCGACCGCCTGGGCGACCGCCAGGATGGCATGCGGCCAGTTGGTGAACCGCTTGCCGTACGGGTAGACCACCAGCGGGATCGCGGCGAGCGGGGCCAGCGCCAGGCAGAGCGGGTTGAGCAGGGCGGCGGCGGCGAGGAACACCGCCAGCGCGACGGCCGCGCCGGTCCAGGCCGTCCGCACACTCACCGCCCCGGTGACCAGTTCCCGCCCGGCCGTACGCGGGTTCCGCGCGTCGATCCGCCGGTCGAGGATCCGGTTGGCGGCCATCGCGAACGTCCGCGCCCCGACCATCGCCACCGTGATCAGCAGCAGGTCGAGCCAGCGCACCCGCCCGCCGTTCACCTGCATCGCGGTCAGCGCCGACAGGTACGCGAACGGCAACGCGAAGACCGAGTGCTCGATCGCGACGAGCTTGAGGAAGGACGTGACCCGTCCCGGGCGTTCCACGACGGCGGTCGCCATCAGATCCCGTACTCCTTCCAGCGCTTGTCGACCAGCGAGACCACCTCGGGCGACATGGTCATCTCCTCCGGCCAGCCCCGGGTGTAGCCCTCCTCGGGCAGCTTGCGGGTCGCGTCGACCCCCGCCTTGCCACCCCAGAACTGCTGGTACGACGCGTGGTCCAGGTGGTCCACCGGGCCCTCGGTGAGCAGCAGGTCCCGGGCGTAGTCGACGTTGCCGAAGGCGCGGAAGGCGACCTCGTTGTAGTCGTGTACGTCGCAGTCCTCGTCAACGATCACGATGAGCTTGGTCAGCGACATCATGTGCGCGCCCCAGATCGCGTTCATCACCTTCTGCGCGTGCTTCGGGTAGCGCTTGCGGATCGACACGATCGCGCAGTTGTGGAAGACCCCGGCGGCGGGCAGGTCGTAGTCGACGATGTCCGGGATCAGGAAGCGCAGCAGCGGCGCGAAGATCCGCTCGGTGGCCTTGCCGAGACCGTGGTCCTCCTGCGGTGGCTGGGACGTGACGATCGAGTGGTAGACCGTGTCGCGCTGCATGGTCATCGCCTCGACGTGCAGCACCGGGAACGGCTCCACCGGCGTGTAGAACCCGGTGTGGTCGCCGAACGGCCCCTCGGGCAGCCGCTCGCCCGGCTCGAGGTAGCCCTCCAGCACGATCTGCGCGTGCGCCGGCACCTGCAACGGGACGGTCAGGCAGTCCACCATCTCGACCCGCTCACCGGCGAGGAAGCCCGCGAAGAGGTATTCGTCGATGTCGGCCGGCAGCGGCGCGCTGGCCGAGTAGGCCACCACCGGGTCGGCGCCGATGGCGACGGCCACCGGCAGCCGCTGCCCGAGCCGCTCGGCGACCGCGTGGTGCGCGGTCGAGTTCTTGTGGATCTGCCAGTGCATGCCGAGCGTGTTGTGCGAGTGCTGCTGGAGCCGGTAGAGCCCGAGGTTGCGCTTGCCGGTCTCCGGGTGCTTGGTGTGGGTGAGCCCGAAGTTGTGGAAGATCCCGCCGTCGCCCGGCCAGACCTGCAACCCGGGCAGGCGGTTCAGGTCGACGTCGTCGCCCCGGTAGACCACCTGCTGACAGGGGGCGGTCCTGACCTTCTTCGGCGGCATCGACTTGAGCTGCATGACCTTGCCGAGCCCGCCCATCATGCCGGCGAAGCCCTGGGGCAGCTCCGGCTTGAGCATCTCGCCGATCCGCTCGCCGATCTCGTCGAGCGAGTCGACGCCGAGCGCCATCGCCGTCCGCTTCTCGGTGCCGAACAGGTTGATCGCCACCGGCATCTCGCCCCGGGTGGGCCGTTCGAAGAGCAGCGCCGGCCCGCCGTCCCGTACCGTCCGGGTGACGATCTCGCTGATCTCCAGCGTGGGGTCGACCGGGGCGCTCACCCGGCGCAGCTCGCCCGCGCGCTCCAGGGCCGCGAGGAAGTCCTTGAGATCGGTGTACGGAAACCCACGAGCCGCCATACATCCATCCTCCCCCACCGCACTGAGGTGCAAGGAAGGGCCCCTTGTTAACGCATTCGGCAGCGGCGGGGCCCCCGCTTGACAACCGGCGGCATGGACGGAGACCAGCCGGGTAGTCGAGCGCCCGGCGGTGGAAGGGGCGGCATGGGCTACGAACGGGTGCCAGCGGGGTTCACCGAGCAGCGGGTACGGGTCGGCGAGGTGGCCTGGAACTACGTCCGAGGCGGCCGGGGGCCCACGGTGGTGCTGCTCCACGGCTACCCGCAGTGCTGGCGTATGTGGCGACACCTGCTGCCGGAGCTGGCGCAGTCGTACGAGGTGATCGCCCCCGACCTGCGCGGCTTCGGCGACAGCGACGCCCCAGCCGGCGGGTACGACAAGAAGACCGTCGCCGCCGACCTGCACGGACTGCTCACCGCGCTCGACCTGGCCGGGGAGATCCGGCTGGTCGGCCACGACCTGGGCACCATGGTCGCGTACGCCTACGCCGCCGCCCATCCCGACTCGGTCGCCCGGCTGGCCCTCACCGAGGCGCCGATCCCCGACGAGAGCATCTACACGATTCCCGCGCTGACCGCCGCCGGCCCGGCCGTGTGGAACTTCGGTTTCTTCAACGTCCCCAACGGCCTGCCCGAGCAGCTCGTCGCCGGCCGGGAGGCGCTCTGGGTCGACCGGTTCACCGACTCCATCATGGTCAACAAGGGCAGCCTCGGCCCGGACGACATCGAGGAGTACGCCGGCCACCTGCGCGACGAGGCGCACCTGCGGGCGAGCTTCGGCTACTTCCGGGCGTTCGGGCAGGACATCGCGGACAACGCGGCGTACCGGGCCACGAAGCTGCCGATGCCGGTGCTCGCGGTCGGCGCGCAGGCCAGCCTCGGCGGCCAGGTGGTCGAGCAGGCCCACCGGTACGCCGACACGGTGACCGGCGAGGTGGTCGAGGACTGCGGCCACTGGCTCTTCGAGGAACAACCAGCGAAGCTCGCGGCCCTGCTGCTGCCATTCCTCCGGGGCTGACGGACACCCGGGCAGGTCACTGCCCGCGCATCACCAGCGGGCCGCGCCGAAGCCCGACGCGCCGCCCGAGCGGTTCCTCGGCCGGGCGGCCCACGCCGGCCCCCGGCCGCCACTTCGGCGGCGGCCGTCAGGCGGCCGGCTCCCAGGCGTACGCGGCCAGCGGCGGGTCCAGCGGCGCGTCGGTGAGCCGGTTGGCGAAGGTGGAGATGGTGTACGTCCCGACGCCGAGCACCACGTCCAGCGCATGCCGGGTCCGCCAGCCGGCGGCGAGGAAGGCGTCGAGGTCCGCGTCGGGCACGGCGCCTCGATGATCGAGCACGGAGAGGGTGAACCGGCGTAGCGCCTCCAGCCGCGCGTCGGGCAACTCGGCGCCGGCCCGCAGCGCGCCGATCAGCGTCGGCGTACCGCCGCGCCGGGCCAGCGCCGGGGTGTGCATGGCCACGCAGAGGTGGCACCGGTTGTGGGTGGCGACGGTGAGCACGACCACCTCGCGGGCGACCGGGTCGAGGTCGGTGGACTCGAAGACGGCGGTGGCGCCGAGGAAGCCCTTGAGCAGTTCGGGCGACTCGGCCATCAGGGCGACGGCGGCGGGCAGGTGGCCCTGCTTGCGCTGCACGCCGGCCATGGCCGGGCGGGCTGCGGCGGGCGCGGTGTCGGGGGTGTGGACGGTGAAGACCGGTCGGGACATGCCGACCCCTCTCGGGTACGATAGTCAACGTGGTTGACCAAACCGTAAACCAGGTTGTCGAACGTGGCAACCCCTGACCGCCCCGGCTTCGCGCTGCCGCTGCTGCTGCTGGCCGGCTTCCGTACGCTCATCGACGACCTGCACGCGGAGCTGGCCCGGCAAGGGCACCCGGAGCTGCGCCCGCTGCACGGCTTCGTCCTCCAGGCCGTCGGCACCGCCGGCACCACCGCCTCCGACCTGGGCCAACGCCTCGGCGTCTCCAAGCAGGCGGCGGGCAAGACGGTGGACCGGCTGGTCGCCCTCGGCTACCTGGAACGCGCCGACGACCCGCGCGACGCCCGCCGCAAGCTGGTCCGGACGACCCCCCGCGGCCTCGACGGGCTGCGCCGGTCGGCGGTCGTCTTCGACGAACTGCGCGACCGGTGGTGCGCCACCCTGGGCGCGCAACGGGTCGCCGAGCTGGAGGACGACCTGCGCCGGGTCACCGCCGCCGACGTCTTCCGCCTCGACGTGCCCGGCTGGTTCGGCGGCTGAGCCGACCTGCCGGAGGTGGCCTACCAGGTCACGCTGCGCGTCGAGGGCGTCCTGGGCCGGGTCAGATCCCGGCGTACGAGTGCAGACCGGTGAAGAAGAAGTTCACCCCGAACAGGTTCATCAGCACGGTGAGGAACCCGAGCACGGCGATCCAGGTGGCCACGTTGCGCCGCACGCTCGGCGTGGCCCGGGCGTGCAGGTAGCCCGCGTACACCACCCAGGAGATGAACGCCCAGGTCTCCTTCGGGTCCCAGCCCCAGGCCCGACCCCAGGCCGCCTCCGCCCAGATCGCCCCGGCGATCACCGCGAAGGTGAAGATCGGGAACGAGAAGGCGTGCAGCCCGAAGGTCAGCCGCTCCAGGGCGGCCGCCGCCGGCAGCCGCTTCGCCAGGGTGTACGGGAAGCTCCGCCGGCCCTGCTCGTACCCGTTGCGCATCAGGAAGGCGACCGCCGGCACCACGCCCAGCAGCAAGATGCCGGAGGAGAAGACGATCGTCGACACGTGGATGATGAACCAGTACGAGTTCAGCGCCGGGACCAGCGGCACCACCTCGGTGTAGAGCTTCAGCTCCGCGAAGGCCAACAGCAGCACCTGGACCAGGGTCAGGAAGAGCCCGAGCTGGCGCAGCGCGGGGCGCTTGACCAGCACCGCCAGCCACGCCGCGACGCCGATCCAGGTCACCGTGAGCACGAACTCGTACATGTTGCCCCACGGCATCCGGTCGGCCGCGACCCCACGGGTGACCAGCGCGCCCAGGTGCAGCGCGGCGGCCAGCGCGGTGACCACCACGGCGATCCGGCCGGCCAGCCGGCCGCGCTCGGCCACCCGGTCCCGCACCGGCGGCGCGTCGGCCGTCGCGGGCGGCTCGGCCCCGCCGGCGGCGCCCACCCCGGCGCCGACCAGCTCGCGGGCGGGCGCCGCGGCGGCCGTCCCGCGCCGGGCGCCGCCGAGGGCGTACTCGACGGCGTGGCTGATCATGGCCACCAGGTACGCCAGGATCGCGAACGTGACCAGCTGGTCGGAGAGTGCGGACATCACTCGGCCCCTTCTCGGCTCCCGGTCGGCGCGCGCCCGTCGACTCCCGCCCCGGCCGGCTTCGCGTCCCCGCGCACCGCCGTCACGAGCTGCGCGAACTCGTCGGCGAACCCGGGATTGTCGGTGCGCGGCAGTCCACCGGCCTCCACCAAGCTACTACCGCTCGTCGGAGATCGGTTTCCGGGGTCGCCGCCCGGCGGGACCACCCGGAACCAGACCCGACGCCGCCGGCCGAACAGCGAGCCCATGAGCCCGACCAGCAGCGTCCCGCTGCTGACCAGCAGCAGCGTCGAGCCGGGGTCCTTCCGGACGGAGAGGGTGACGTACCGCTCGGTGCCCAGGAACTCGACGGTGGTGCCGTCGTCCAACTGCCAGCTCTGGCCCCGCCGGAGCAGCTTGTCCCCGACCTGCTTGACCCGGCCCGCGTCGACCTGCCGCTGGTCCAGCTTGTAGACCGAGCCGGGGATGCCCGCGTCCAGGCCGAGGTTCCCCCGGTACGCGATCAGGTTCAACGCCGGGTTCCGCTCGGCCGGGTACTGCGAGCGGACGTACGGCGGGGAGTCCGGCGCGGTCGGCAGGTAGAGACCGGTGAACGCCATCTGGAGGTTCGGGTCCCGCCGGCCGGTCTTCGGGTCGACGTTGGCGTCCGGGAACGCGGCCAGCCCCTCGCCGGTCAGCCCCATGTCGCCGGTGGTCAGGAACGGCACCGTGCTGGTCTGGCTGCGGCCGAACCGGTCGGTGTACCGGATCACCGGGGCGTACCCGTGGCCGAGCAGGTAGACGTTGGCGCCGTCGAGCCGCAGCGGCGAGTTCACCGAGAAGTCGGCGCTGCGGGCGGCCTTCCCCAGCTCCTCCACGGAGACGGTGGCGTTGAAGTACTCGGGCTGACCCGTCTCCAGGAACCGGGCCTGGAACTGCTCCAGGGTCAGGCAGAACGGCGGCAGGTCCGCGCTGTCCACCCGGGGGCCGAGCTTCGCCTCGGCGTACTGCTGGCGGGTGTTGCAGAAGGCGTTGTCCTCGCCGGCCACCAGCAGCCGGTTGCCGTGCCAGCCGTACCAGGAGTTCAGCGCCACCCCCAGCAGCACCGCGACCAGCGAGGTGTGGAAGAGCAGGTTGCCGGTCTCCTTGAGGTAGCCCTTCTCGGCGGAGACCTCGTTGCCGCGTACCTCGGTCCGCCAGCGGCGGCGGCGCAGCACCGCGGCGATCGCCGCCGGGTCGGCGGCGGCCGGCGCCGCCAGCACCGCGTGCTGCGGCAGCCGCTCCAGCCGCTTCGGCGCGGCCGGCGGGCGGGCCCGCAGCGCCCGCACGTGGTCGCGGATCCGGGGCGTGATGCAGCCGACCAGCGAGACGAAGAGCAGCAGGTAGATGGCGGAGAACCAGACCGAACCGAAGACCTCGAACGCGCCGATCCGGTCCAGCCGGGGGGCCCACTCCGGGTGGTCGACGAAGTACCTGTCGACATTCTCCGGATTGACCCCCCGCTGCGGCAGCACCGAGCCGGGAATGGCAGCGACGGCGAGCAGGAAGAGCAACACCAACGCCGTACGCATGCTGGTGAGCTGCCGCCAGGAGTTGCGCAGCAGGGCCAGCACCGGGTTGACCCGCCGACGCGGCACCGGAGCGGGCGGCGCCGCCGGCCGGTCGTCCACGGACGTCATCAGATGCTCACCTCACCCGTGCCCACGCTGGTCTGCAACCAGATCACGAAGTTCTGCCAACCCCCGGTGACCAGCGCCAGGCCGATCAGGATCAGCAGGGCGCCGCCGATCCGGGTGACCCAGCGGCTGTTGCGCCGGACGGCGCGGAACACCCCGAGCAGGCGGTGGAAGCCCAGCCCGAAGACGACGAACGGTAGCCCCAGCCCGAGGCAGTACGCCACCGCCAGCACCACCGCCCGATCGGTCTGCCCACCGGCGGTGGCCATGCCGAGCACCGCGCCGAGGGTCGGGCCGGTGCAGGGCAGCCAGCTGAGCGCGAAGACCGCGCCGAGCACCGGGGCGCCGAGCAGGCCGGCGGCGGGGAGGCGGTTGATCCGGAACTCCCGCTGCAGGCCGGGGATCACCCCGAGGTAGCCGAGGCCGAGGAGGACGACGAGCGTGCCGATGACGATCTCCAGCGTCCGCTCGTGGTCGAAGAAGACCCGGCCGAAGCTGGCGAAAAGGATCGCGGTGGAGGTGAAGACGAAGGTGAAGCCCGCGATGAACAGCAGCGTGCCGGCGAGCACCCGGCCCTTCACCGCGACCACCCGCCGGGCGGCCGGCGGCGCGGCCACCGCCAGCCCGCCGCCGGTGCTGGCGGGGGTGTTGAGCGGGGTCCCCTCCGCTACCGGAGGCGTTAACCGGGGGCCCTTCCTTGCATCGCGGCCCTCCAGGTCGGTGCCGGTTAGGCCCGTGACGAACGAGAGGTAGCCGGGCATCAGCGGGAGCACGCACGGGGAGAGGAAGCTGACCAGCCCGGCGAGCGCCGCCGCGCCGACGGCCAGCAGCAGCGGGCCGGAGAGGGCGAGTTGGCGGAAGGTCTCGCCCATCAGCGGGAACCGTCGGCGGGCGGCTGCTCGGCGGCGACCTTCTCCACGAGGGGCTGGAGCCCCTCCTGCCGCACCGCCGCCCGGATCACCGTGGCGACCCGGCCCTCCCGGTCCAGGATCACCGTCGCCGGGATGGTGTTCGGCGGGATGTTCATCGCCAGCGCCAGCCGGCTGGCCGGGTCGAACAGGCTCGGGTAGGTGACCCGGCCCTCCTCGAAGGCGATCGCCTTGTCCCGGCTGTCCTGCACGTTGATGCCGAGGAAGGTCACCCCGGCGGCCTTCGTCGCCTGGTAGGTCCCCTCCAGGTCGTCCGCCTCGGCGCGGCAGGGCGCGCACCAGGAGCCCCAGAAGTTGAGCACCACCACCTGGCCGCGGGCCTGGGAGACGTCGTACCGGCCGCTGCTGTCGAGCAGGTTGCCGGCGATCTCCGGGGCCGCGGAGCGCTGGTCCGGGGCGCACTGCACGATGCCGTCGGAGTTGGCGCAGCGGCTCTCCTGGCTGCCGGAGGCGCAACCGGCCAGCGCCGCCACCGCGGCGACGGCGGCAGCGGTGAGCAGGGCGGCCGTCGGCCTCCGGGTACGCATCAGGCCCCCTTGGCCGTCCGGGCGGTCGGCGAGATGGCGATCAGGTGGGCGGCCGGCTCGGTGTAGCCGATGCCGGCCACCTTGGCGCCGTCGAAGTGGAACGAGGTGAGGCTGGCCAGCCCGCACTGCCGGCGGCGCGGGTCGTGCCACAGCCGCTTGCGCTCGACGTAGCGGCGCAGGGTCCAGATCGGCAGCTGGTGGGAGACCAGCACCGCCTCCCGCCCCTCGGCGGCCACCCGGGCGGCGTGCAGGGCGGCGAACATCCGCTCCGCGATGACCTGGTACGCCTCGCCCCAGGACGGGGTGACCGGGTCGCGCAGCACCCACCAGTTGCGCGGGTCCCGGAACGAGCCGTCGCCCGGGGAGACCTTCTTGCCCTCGAACCAGTTGGCGCTCTCGATCAGCCGCTCGTCCACCCCGACCGAGAGCCCGAACTGGGCGGCGATCGGCTCGGCGGTCTGCTGGGCGCGCTCCAGCGGGCTGGCCACCACGTGCACCACGGTCTTGTCGGCGAGCGCCTGCGCCGCGGCCTTGGCCATCTGCACGCCGAGTTCGGAGAGGCGGAAGCCGGGCAGCCGGCCGTAGAGGATGCCGCCCGGGTTGTACACCTCACCGTGCCGCAGCACGTGCACCACCGTCTCGCTCATCGTTATCCCCCGTGTCCCGCCGCTGCCGCCGCACTCGCCGCGCCGGGCAGGGCGGCGGCGATCTGCTCCAGGGCGGCGTCGTCGATCGCCGCCGACACGAACCACGACTCGAACGCGCTCGGCGGCAGGTAGACGCCGGCGGCGAGCATGGCGTGGAAGAACGCCTTGAACGCGGGCACCTGCTGGGTGCGGGCGCTGTCGTAGTCGACCACGTCGGCGTCGGTGAAGAAGATCGAGAACATGTTGCCCGCGTACGACAGGCGGTGCGGGACCCCGGCGGCGGCCAGCGCGCCGCCGGCCAGCTCGCCCACCACGGCCGCCGTCTCGTCGAGGCGCCGGTAGAGCGCGTCGTCGGCCAGCCGCAGGGTGGCCAGGCCGGCCGCGCAGGCCAGCGGGTTACCGGAGAGGGTGCCGGCCTGGTAGACCGGGCCGGCCGGGGCCAGCTTCGCCATGATCTCCGCGCGCCCGCCGAAGGCCGCGGCGGGCAGGCCACCACCCATGACCTTCCCGTACGTCCACAGGTCGGCGTCGGAGGCGTCGAGGCCGTGCCACCCGGCGCGGGAGACCCGGAACCCGGTCATCACCTCGTCCACGATGAGCAGCGCGCCGTGCGCGTGGGCGATCCGGGCGAGCTCGGCGTTGAAGCCGTCGCGCGGGGCGACCACGCCCATGTTGCCGGCCGCCGCCTCGGTGATGATCGCGGCGATGTGCCGACCCTCGGCGGCGAACACCTCCTCGACCGCGCGCAGGTCGTTGTAGGGCAGCACGATGGTGTCGCCGGCCGCCGCGCCGGTGACGCCGGGCGAGTCGGGCAGGCCGAGGGTGGCCACCCCGGAGCCGGCGGCGGCGAGCAGCGCGTCGGAGTGCCCGTGGTAGCAGCCGGCGAACTTGACGATCTTGGCGCGGCCGGTGAAACCGCGGGCCAGCCGGATCGCCGACATGGTCGCCTCGGTGCCCGAGTTGACCAGCCGCACCTGCTCGACCGGCGTCCGCGCGACGATCTCGGCGGCCAACTCCACCTCACCCGGGGTGGGGGTGCCGAAGCTGGTGCCGAGCGCGGCGGCCTCGCGCAGCGCCTCGACCACCTGCGGGTGGGCGTGGCCGAGGATCAGCGGCCCCCAGGAGCAGACCAGGTCGACGTAGCGGCGACCGTCGGCGTCGTACAGCCAGGGACCCTCCCCCCGGACCATGAAGCGCGGGGTGCCACCGACGGCACGGAAGGCGCGCACGGGGGAGTTCACCCCGCCGGGCACGATGGCCTTGGCGCGGTCGAACAGGGCCTCGGAGGCCGGCGCGGCGGCCGGGTAGCGGCCGGATCCGGCAGAAAAGGTATCGGTCACGATGCCGCCATTGTGTCAGCGCCGGACGGCGAATCGGCAGGCACCCCGGCTGCGGGGTTACCCGGCTCACGCGCGCCGGGGTCGGACTCACGCCGCAACGCCCATCGCCTCGACGGGCCGCGCCAGCGAGATCGCGATAGGCTGACCGGGTGGATCGTGCCGAACTGTCCGTCACCGTACACCGGACTGGCGATGAGGTCGTGCTTCGCCTCGTCGGTGAGATCGACATGCTCACGGCCGCCCAACTCAGCACCGTCGTCAACGAGGCGTTGGCGGATCCGCCGCCGCGCGTGGTGCTCGACCTGGGCGGGGTGACCTTCTGCGACTCGCAGGGCCTCGGCACCCTCGTCGTGCTCAGCCGTAAGGCCAGCCACGCCCAGAGCCTGCTGGTTCTCAGCAACGTCGGCGACTTCCTCCTCCGGGTCCTGGACATCACCGGCCTGCGCAGCGCCTTGATGATCCGCAACGAGACCGCCCCCTGACCCACCGGCGGTCAGCCGGCGGGGATGTCCCGGCGGCGGAAGGCGGCGAGGCCGGCCAGGGAGAGCAGGAGGGCCAGGGCGGCCAGCACGCCGAGCGGGGTGGCGCTCCAGTCGGGGCGCAGGACCTGGGGCGTGTGGGCGAACGGGGAGAGGTCCAGCAGCCACTGGTCCAGCTTCAACACCGGGCCGAGCTGACCGAGCAGCACGACGGCCGCCAGCGCCGCCCAGGCGAGCGGGGCCAGCCGGGGCAGCAGCCCGAACAGCAGCACCGCCAGGCCGGCCAGCACCCAGGCCGCGGGTAGCTGCGCCAGTGCGGCCCCGAGCATCCGGGGCAGCTCGCGCGGCACGTCGCCGATGCTGATCCCGTACGCCAGGCCGGTGGCGAGGCCGGTGGTCAGCAGCACCACCGCCGGGCCGAGCAGCGCGAACAGCAGGTGCGAGAGCAGCCAGGTCGAGCGGTGGGTCCCCGTCGCCAGCAGCGGCTCGGCCCGCCCGGCGGTCTCCTCCGTACGCATCCGCAACGCCGCCTGGATGCCGTAGCCGGCGGCGGCCATCCCGGTCAGGCCCAGCGTCGCCCCGAGATACGCGTCGGCCAGCCCGGACGCTCCCCCGAGTTGGGCCAGGATCTCTTCCAGCCGTGGGTTGCCCTCGACCGACCGGCCGGCCGCCTCGGCCGCGCCGCCGAGGATCAGCCCGAGCAGGCCGAAGCCGACCGACCACCAGAGGATCTGCCCGCGGTGCAGCCGCCAGGCCAGCCCGAACGACCCGGACAGCCCTCGTCCCGCGGTGGCCGGGCCGAGCCGCGAGGGCAACAGCCCGGCGCCCAGGTCCCGGCGTACCGACAGCGGGTACGCGACGGCCGCCAGCAGCACCGAGGCGGCGACCGGCAGCGCCAGCACCCACCAGCGGTCCCCCTCGTACGGCCGGACCCGGGGTGCCCAGCCGAGCGGGGAGAGCCAGCTCAGCCACTCCCGCCCGCCGGCGTCCCCGGCCAGCCGCAGCGCGAAGGCCAGCCCGAGCACACCGATCCCGATCCCCCGCGCGCCGCCGGCGCTCTCGGTGAGCTGGGCGGCCAGCCCGCCCAGGGTGGCGAACACGACGCCGGTCAGCGCGGTGGCCAGCCCGTACGCCAGGCTGCCGGCGGCCGGCAGCCCGGCCGACACCAGGCCGGCCGCGGTGAGCAGGCCGAGCAGCAGGCTGGCCGCGTACGCCACGAGCAGGGCGGCGGTGAGGCCGGCGTACCGGCCGAGCACGTTGCCGGCGAGCAGTTCCCGGCGCCCGGCCTCCTCCTCGGTGCGGGTGTGCCGCACGACGGTGAGCAGGGCGGCCATCCCGACGATCGCCAGCAGGAAGCCGCCGCGCTGGGCGGTCAGCGCGCCGACGCTCTCGCCGTAGAGCGGGCCGAGCAGCGCGACGATCGACGGGTTCCGCCCGGTGCCGGTGGCGTACGCGGCCCGTTCGGCGGCGGTCGGGAAGAGCTCGAAGAAGCTGGCCGCGTACGTCATCGGCAGCACCGCGAGGACCAGCACCCACAGCGGCAGCAGGATCCGGTCCCGGCGCAGGATCAGCCGGGCCAGGTGGCGGGTGCCGGTGAGCGTCGTCATCGCGTCACCCCGGCCGGCTCGTCGGTCGCCTCGTAGTGCCGCAGGAAGAGCTCCTCCAGCGTCGGCGGCTGGCTGACCAGGCTGCGTACGCCCAGCTCGGTGAGGCGGCGCAGCGCGGCGTCCAGGGCCACGGTGTCGACGTCGAAGCGCACCCGCTGCCCCTGCACCCGCAGGTCGTGCACGCCCGGCAGCTCGCCCAGCCCGTCCACCGAGCCGGTGAGCTCGGCGTCGATCGCGGTGCGGTGCAGGTGGCGCAGCTCGGTCAGGGTGCCGCTCTCCACCGCCCGGCCGTTGCGGATGATGGTCACCCGGTCGCAGAGCGCCTCCACCTCGGCCAGGATGTGGCTGGAGAGCAGCACGGTGCGGCCGTCCCGCTTGGCCCGGCCGACCCACTGCTGGAAGACCTCCTCCATCAGTGGGTCCAGGCCCGAGGTCGGCTCGTCGAGGATGAGCAGCTCGACGTCGGAGGCGAGGGCGGCGACCAGGCCGACCTTCTGCCGGTTGCCCTTGGAGTAGGTGCGGCCCTTCTTGCGCGGGTCCAGCTCGAAGGAGTCCAGCAGCTCGGCCCGGCGCCGCGGGTCGAGGCCGCCGCGCATCCGGCCCAGCAGGTCGATCACCTCGCCGCCGGAGAGGTTGGGCCAGAGGGTCACGTCACCCGGCACGTACGCCAGCCGGCGGTGCAGCGGCACCGCGTCCCGCCAGGGGTCGCCGCCGAGCAGCCGGACCGCCCCCGCGTCCGCCCGCAGCAGGCCGAGCAGCACCCGGATGGTGGTGGACTTGCCGGAGCCGTTCGGGCCCAGGAAGCCGTGCACTTCGCCGGCGCGGACGTTCAGGTCGAGCCCGTCCAGGGCCCTGATCCGGCCGAACGTCTTGACCAGGCCGGACACCTCAATGGGAGTTTCCATACATCAGAAGCTACGCTCGTTTCACAAACTTGTGAAGACACTGTCGTGTGAGGCACGATCAGGTTCCGGACCGGCGCGAAGAGGAGATCCGACCGATGGCTGAGGCGTCCCGTCCCACCCCGAACGAGGAGGAGGTCCACCTCTTCGTCGAACGGATGGCGATGGCGTTCGCCGACGTCGGTTTCCCCCGGATGGCCGCCCGGGTGCTGTTCACCGTGATGAGCGCGGACGAGCCGCTGACCGCCGCCGAGATCGGCGAACGCCTCGGGGTCAGCGCCGCCGCGGTCTCCGGCGCGGTCCGCTACCTCACCCAGTTCGGCATGCTGGTCCGGGAGCCGGTCAAGGGCTCCCGCCGGGACCGTTACCGGGTGCCGGACAACCCCTGGTACGAGGCCACCATCACCAAGACCGGCCTCTACAAGAACTTCATCGACATCGCCACGGCCGGGGTGGGCGCGCTGGACGGCGCCGGCCCCGGCCGGGAACGGGTGGCCGAGATGCGCGACTTCTTCGCCTTCGTCCAGGAGGAGATCGACGGTCTCGGCGAGCGCTGGCGCGCCCGCCGCGCCAGCCGTCAATCCTGACGGCGGCGGCCGGCCGGCGCGCCGTCCGCTCGTCAGCGGACGTCGTAGGTCAGGTGCGTGGTGGTCGAGGTCGGGACCACGCTGCGCCGCACCAGCGTGCGCGGTGCTCCGCCGGTGAACAGCGGCGTCCCGGCGCCCAGCACGACGGGCGCGAGGTGCAGCGTCAGTACGTCGACCAGCCCGGCGTGCAGCGCCGAGCCGACGGTGGCGCCGCCGCCCATGAGGACCACGTCGAGGTCCCTGCCGCTGGCCGCCGACGCCGCCTCGGCGCGCTCCCGCGCGGCGGCGACGGCGTCCGGCAGACCGGTGGTGACGAACGTCCAGTCGAGGTCGGTGCGGCGCACCGACTCCGGCGGCGCGCTCGTCACGACGACGAACGCGGGCTTGCCGACCTCCCCGGCGCCGTAACCGGACTCGTCGTTCCAGCCGTTCGGCCCGTCGACCACGTCGAAGAGCCGGCGGCCGAGCACGACGGCACCGGAGCGGGCGGTCGCCTCGCGCAGGATCCGGCGGTCGTCGGGGTCGTCGGAGAAGGCCCAGGTGTGCAGGGCCTCGCCGCCGTCGCCCAGGCCGTTGTCCGGGCCGGGGTCGGGCCCCGTGACGAAGCCGTCGAGGGAGACCGAGATGTCAGCGATGATGCGCGTCATACCGGTGCGGACCGGATCGGGCGCCCGAACTCATCGCTCGCCCGCGGAGCCCCAGCGGGCCTGCTCCAGCAGCTCGACCGCCCGGTCGGCACCGTCCGGGTCGCCCGAGCGCAGCAGCGCAGTGGCCTCGTCCACCGCGTCGGTGAGGGTGCGCCACTGCGTCTCGCGCTCACGGACCAGGTCCGACTGCATCGCCAGTTGCCGGCTCTTCACCCACAGCTCGACGAAGACGGAGACCTTGGCCCGCAGCACCCACGGGTCGAACGGCTTGGTCAGGTAGTCGACCGCGCCCACCGCATACCCGCGCAGCGCGAGCTGGGCGTCCCGGTCGGCGGCGGTCAGGAAGATGATCGGCACGTGCCGGGTCCGCTCCCGGCGCTTGATGTGGCTCGCGGTCTCGAAGCCGTCCATGTCCGGCATCTGCGCGTCCAGCAGGATCACCGCGAAGTCGTCGACGAGCAACTGCTTCAGCGCCGCCTCGCCGCTCTCCACGGCCACCGACTGCACGGGTAGCCCCTGGAGGATCGCCTCCAGGGCCATCAGGTTCTCCCGGCGATCGTCCACCAGCAGCGCCTTCGCGGTCTGCGTCACGAATGCTCCTCGCCTCGGCTGCCGTTGATCCAGGACGCCATCAGCTCGATCAGCTCGTCCAGGTCCACCGGCTTGGTGATGTAGTCGCTGCCCCCGGCCGCGAGCGCGGACTCGCGGTCGCCGGGCATCGCCTTCGCGGTGAGGAAGACGATCGGCAGGTCGGCAAAGCGGTGGTTGCGCCGGATCTGCCGGGTGGTCTCGTAGCCGTCCTGGTCCGGCATCATCGCGTCCATCAACACGATGTCCACCTCCGGATGCTCGGCCAGCAGGCGGACGCCGTCCGCCCCGTTGTCCGAGTACAACACGGTCATCCCGTGCAGTTCCAATGCGGAGGTCAGCGCGAAGACGTTCCGCACGTCGTCGTCCACGATCAACACGGTCGCCCCGTCGAGCTGCCGGGTGGCCGGTGCCTCCGGCCGCTCGTGCAGCAGCTCCACCGGCGGCATCAGCAACGACGACGGCAGGCCCGCCCGCTGCGGGGACGGCGGCTGCGGCGCCACCACCGCGTCCGGGGCCAGCACGTCGGGTACGAAGAGGGTGAACGTCGAGCCCTGGCCGGGTTCGGAGGTGACCGCGATCGTGCCGCCGAGCAGGCGGGCCAGGTCCCGGCTGATGGACAGGCCCAGCCCGGTGCCCCCGTACCGGCGGCTGGTGGTGCCGTCGGCCTGCTGGAACGCCTCGAAGATCAGCGACAGCTTGTCGTCCGAGATGCCGATGCCGGTGTCGATCACGGTGAACGCGATGACCCGCCGCGCGTTGATCAGCGCCGGCACGTCGAAGACCGCGTTCGCCGGCGCCAGCCCGATCCGCAGGGTCACCGCGCCCTCGTCGGTGAACTTCACCGCGTTGGAGAGCAGGTTGCGCAGGATCTGCTGCAACCGCTGCGCGTCGGTGACCAGCGCCGGCGGCAGCTCCGGGGCCAGCCGTACCTGGAGGTCCAGGCCCTTCTCCTCGGCCTGCGGGGCGAACGCCTGCTCGACGTACCCGCGGATCTCGTCGAACCGCACGTCGGTCGGCTCGACGTCCATCCGGCCGGCCTCGATCTTGGACAGGTCCAGGATGTCGTCGATCAGCGAGAGCAGATCCGAGCCGGCGCTGTGGATGGTCCGGGCGAACTCGATCTGCTTCGGCGTGAGGTTGTGCTCCGAGTTCTCGGCCAGCAGCCGGGCCAGCAGCAGCAGCGAGTTCAGCGGCGTACGCAGCTCGTGGCTCATGTTGGCCAGGAACTCCGACTTGTACGCCGAGGCCCGGGTGAGCTGCTGGGCCTTCTCCTCCAGGCCCAGCCGGGCCAGCTCGATCTCCCGGTTCTTGGTCTCGATGTTGCCCTTCTGCTCGGAGAGCAGCTTGGCCTTGTCCTCCAGCTCGGCGTTGGTGCGCTGCAACTCGGCCGACTGCTCCTGGAGCTCGTGCGCGAGCCGCTGCGACTGGGCCAGCAGCTCCTCGGTACGCCGGTTGGCCTGGATGGTGTTGACCGCGACGCCGATGGTCAGCACCAACCGCTCCAGGAAGGAGAGGTGCAGCTCGGAGAAGGCGGCCACCCCGGCGAACTCGATCACGCCGAGCAGCTCGCCCTCGAAGAGCACCGGCAGCACCACCAGGTCCGCCGGCGGCGTCTCGGCCAGCCCTGAGCGGAGCACCAGCCGCCCGTCCGGCTGGGCCTTGACCCGGATGGTCCGGCGGGAGAGCGCGGCCTGCCCGACCAACCCCTCGCCCGGCCCGAAGGTGACGTCGTGGCCGCGGGCCACGTACCCGTATGAGGCGGTGAGGCACAGCCGCATGCTGCCGTCGGAGCTGTCCGCCAGGAAGAACGCGCCGAGTTGCGCGTCGACCAGCGGGGTCACCTCCAACATGATCATGCGGCACACCTCGCCCAGGTCGCGCTGGCCCTGGAGCAGGCCACCGATCCGGGCCAGGTTGGAGTCCAGCCAGCCCTGCTCGGCGTTCTTCTTGGTCGTCTCCCGAAGGGTGACGATCATCTGGTTAATGTTGTCCTTCAGCTCGGCGACCTCGCCCTGCGCCTTCACCGCGATCCGCTGGGTCAGGTCGCCCCGGGTCACCGAGGTGGACACCTGGGAGATCGCGCGCAGCTGCGTGGTCAGCGTCGAGGCGAGCTGGTTGACGTTCTCGGTGAGGTCCCGCCAGGTGCCGGAGACCCCCTTCACCTGGGCCTGGCCGCCCAGCTTGCCCTCGATGCCCACCTCGCGGGCCACCCGGGTCACCTCGTCGGCGAACGACGACAACTGGTCCACCATCGTGTTGACGGTGTTCTTCAACTCCAGGATCTCGCCCTGCGCGTCCACGGTGATCTTCTGGCTCAGGTCGCCCTTCGCCACCGCCGTGGTCACCGAGGCGATGTTGCGCACCTGCGACGTCAGGTTCGACGCCATCGAGTTCACGTTGCCGGTCAGGTCCCGCCAGGTGCCGGAGACCCCCTTCACCTGGGCCTGGCCGCCCAGCTTGCCCTCCGTACCCACCTCGCGGGCCACCCGGGTCACCTCGTCGGCGAACGACGACAACTGGTCCACCATCGTGTTCACCGTCGACTTCAGCTCCAGGATCTCGCCCCGGGCATCCACCGTGATCTTCTGCGACAGGTCACCCTTCGCCACCGCCGTGGAGACCTGCGCGATGTTGCGCACCTGGGCGGTCAGGTTCGACGCCATCGAGTTCACGTTGTCGGTCAGGTCCCGCCAGGTGCCGGCCACGCCGCGGACCTGGGCCTGACCGCCCAGCTTGCCCTCCGTGCCCACCTCGCGGGCCACCCGGGTCACCTCGTCGGCGAACGACGACAACTGGTCCACCATCGTGTTCACCGTCGACTTCAGCTCCAGGATCTCGCCCCGGGCATCCACCGTGATCTTCTGCGACAGGTCACCCTTCGCCACCGCCGTGGTCACCGAGGCGATGTTGCGCACCTGCGACGTCAGGTTCGACGCCATCGAGTTCACGTTGTCGGTCAGGTCCCGCCAGGTGCCCAGGACGCCCTTCACCTGGGCCTGGCCGCCGAGCTTGCCCTCGGTGCCCACCTCGCGGGCCACCCGGGTCACCTCGTCGGCGAACGACGACAACTGGTCCACCATCGTGTTGACGGTGTTCTTCAGCTCCAGGATCTCGCCCTGCGCGTCCACGGTGATCTTCTGGCTCAGGTCACCCTTCGCCACCGCCGTGGAGACCTGGGAGATGTTGCGCACCTGGCTGGTCAGGTTGCCGGCGAGCTGGTTGACGTTCTCGGTGAGGTCCCGCCAGGTGCCGGACACCCCGCGGACCTGGGCCTGACCGCCCAGCTTGCCCTCGATGCCCACCTCGCGGGCCACCCGGGTCACCTCGTCGGCGAACGATGACAACTGGTCCACCATCGTGTTGACGGTGTCCTTCAGCTCCAGGATCTCGCCCTGCGCGGCCACCGTGATCTTCTGCGACAGGTCGCCCCGGGCGACCGCCGTGGAGACCTGCGCGATGTTACGCACCTGGGCGGTCAGGTTCGACGCCATCGAGTTGACGCTGTCGGTCAGGTCCTTCCAGGTGCCGGCCACGTTCGGCACGTCCGCCTGGCCGCCCAGCTTGCCCTCGGTGCCCACCTCGCGGGCCACCCGGGTGACCTGCTCGGCGAAGAGCCGCAGGGTGTCGGTCAGCGAGTTCATCGTGTCGGCCAGCTCGGCGACCTCGCCCCGGGCGCCCACGGTGATCTTCTGGCTCAGGTCGCCCTTCGCCACCGCCGTCGCCATCTGCGAGATCGACCGCACCTGGCCGGTCAGGTTCGACGCCATGGTGTTCACCGAGTCGGTGAGGTCCTTCCAGGTGCCGGCCACCCCGCGGACGTCCGCCTGGCCGCCCAGCTTGCCCTCGGTGCCCACCTCGCGGGCCACCCGGGTCACCTCGTTGGAAAAGGAGGAGAGCTGGTCGACCATGGTGTTCACGGTGCGGCCGATGCGCAGGTACTCACCGCGCAGCGGGCGACCGTCGATCTCCAGCGCCATGTGCTGGGAGAGGTCGCCGTCGGCCACCGCCACGATCACCCGGGCGATCTCGGTGGTCGGGCGGCCCAGGTCGTCGATCAGCGAGTTGATCGCCCGCTGACCCTCCGCCCACGAGCCGTCCAGCCCCTCCTCGTCGAGGCGTTCGGTGAGCCGGCCGTCCCGGCCCACGATCCGACTGATCCGGCGCAGGTCGAGGTGTTGCCGCTCCTGGAGCGAGACCACCTCGTTGAAGGCGTCCGCGACCTCCCCGGCCGCCCCCGCCCGGCGCGGCAACCGGACCTTCAGGTCGCCTCGGCGCACCTGGCGCAGAGCCTGCGCCAGCTCCGCGAGCATCACCTCGTGGTCTGAAGCGGACGAATCTGCGGCTACCGGATGTTTCGCCGTGGTCATCATTCCTCGCTCAGCTCGGGGCCCCCGGGTCGTGCCAGACCGCGGGCCATCCCATCATTGTGCCCGCGCCCGCGTCCGCGCCAGGCCGGCTGCGGACTCGCCGCGCCCGGCGGGCCGCACGTGGGCCCTGCTCACCGGGAAAAACGCCGGCCCCTCCGGCCGGGCGCCACGCCCGGGACCCGGTCGGCCCGGGCGGGTTGGCACCGGGCGGGCGACGGTGGAGGATACGAGGGTGTCAGCGGAGCCGGGGGCCGCGAAGTGGGACGGCCCGGAGGAGCACGTGCGGCGCGTCCGCCTCCCGGCCGACCCGCGTACGCCCGCCGCCGCGCGCGCCCTGGTCCGCTCCGTGCTGACCGAGGCGCACCTCGACGAGTTGCTCAACGAGGCGCTGCTGCTCACCACCGAACTCTCCACCAACGCGGTCGAGCACGCGCGGACCGAGCTGGACATCGAGGTCCTCGCGGACGGCGTCGGGCTGACCGTCACGGTCAGCGACTTCGCCGGCGGCCCGGTGGAGGAGCTGGTCGTCGGGGTCCGCAACGACTCCGCCGAGATCGGCGAGGTGGCCGAGCGCGGCCGGGGGCTGCTCCTGGTCGACCACTTCGCCAGCCGCTGGGGCACCACGTACCAGCCGACCGGTAAGGGGGTGTGGTTCCGGCTCGACCGGCCCGACACCCGCCCCGCCGACGCCGCCGGGGCGCATTTCCGGTCCGGAAGCGGGAACGGCGGGCAGGTGGAGAGCTCGACGCCCAGCGTGACCGCGATGAACGAGCTGATGCAGGCCAGCCCCGACCCGTACGCCGCCGATCCGCTGCCCGAGTTCGCCGCCGACCTGCTCGGGCGCCTCGCCGAGATGGTGGGCGCGGCCGGCGGCACGGTCCGATTGGACCGGGGCGACGGGCAGGGCACCCAGCCGCTGGCCCGGTACGGCCGGCAGCCCCGCCCCGGCAACGAGCTGCTCCGGGTGCGGCTGGCGGTGCACCGGCCGTACTCCGGCGAGCTGGAGCTGGACGCGGCGCCGACCGCGTACGCGCAGCCGCTCGCCATGCTGGTCGGCGAGCGGCTCTCCCTGCACCTGGAGAACGACCGGCTGCGCCGGGCGGACGTCCGGCGGCAGGCCTGGCTCACCTTCCTGGCCGAGGCCAGCGAGCTGCTCGCCCAGTCGCTGGACGTCGAGCTGACCATGGCGCTCATCCCGCAGCTGGTGGTGCCCCGGCTGGGCCAGTGGTGCGCGGTGCACACCACCGACGAGTGGGGCCGGCTCAAACTCGCCGCGGCCACCCATGCCGACGAGTCGGTGCTGCCCCAACTGGACCAGGCGTTGCGCGCCACCGGCCCGGACTCGGTGCACGCCCGGCTGCGGGAGGCGTCGCGCAGCGCCGCCCAGGTGCCGCTGGGCGCGCCGATGGAGGGTTTCGCGGTCCCGCTGATCGCCCGCGGCCAGCGGCTCGGCACCCTCGCGGTGGGCCGGCACCAGCGGCACCGGCACGACCCGGACGAGGTCGCCGTGCTGGAGGACGTGGCCCGCCGCGCCGCGCTGGCCATCGAGAACGCCCGGATCCACGCCGAGCGCCGGCGCATCGCGCAGACCCTGCAGAAGTCCCTGCTGCCGCCGGTGCTGCCGGTGATCGAGGGGATCGGCTTCGCCGCCGAGTACGTGCCGACCGGCGACGACGCCGAGGTCGGCGGCGACTTCTACGACGTGCTGCCACTGCCGGACGGCCGGTGGCTGGTGGTGATCGGCGACGTCTCCGGCAAGGGCGTGCAGGCGGCCGCCGTCACCGGGCTGGTCCGGGACGTGATCCGGGTGCTGGCCGGCGACGGCAAGCCGCTGCCCGAGGTGCTCACCCGGCTCAACGAGACCCTGGTGGAACGCGGTGGCGGGCGCTACTGCACGCTGGCGCTGGCGGCGGTCACCCCCGGCGAGGGCGACCAGCTCGACGTCTCGCTGCACCTGGCCGGCCACGACCGGCCGGTGCTGCTGCGCGGTGGGGGCGGCGCGGCCTTCGTCGGCACCGGCGGCACCGCGCTCGGCCTGCTCGACTCGATCGCCACGCCGACCGTCGAGTTCCCGCTCGACCCGGGCGACGCGCTGGTCTTCTACACCGACGGGGTGACCGAGCGGCGGCGCGGCCGGGAGCTCTTCGGCACCGACCGACTGCGCGACGCCGCCGCCCCGCTGGCCGGATATTCGGCCGACGTGATCGCCGCCCGGCTCCGCTCCACCGCGATCAACTTCTCGGTGGAGGCGCCCCGGGACGACATCGCCGTGCTGGTGTTGCGCAACGACGCGCTCTGAGGGGCGGCGGGTCCGCCCGCCGGTGACTACATTGACGGGCATGTCCAGCCGCGCCGAACCCGCCGACCCGCGGCCCCCGCTGGTCCGCACGGTGATCGTCGCCCAACTGGCGGTGATCGGCGCGTTCGCCGTGGTCGCCGCCATGTATGTCGGCCGGATGCTCGCCGCCGGGGTCGGCCCCGCCGAGATGGTGACCGGCCAGTACGACCCGAAGGACATGGTGCCGTTCGGCCTGACCGGCTGGAACCCGTTCGCCTGGCTCTATCTCGTGGTGGCGCTGCTCCACCTGGCCGGCGCCGTGCTCGCCCCGGCGCTGGCGGTCTTCGCCGTGGTGACCGTGGCCCGCGAGCGGCGCGCGTTGTCCGGGCGGGCGAGGGCCCTGCTGCTCGGCGGCGCGGTCGGCGGCCTGCTGGTGCTCGCGCTGCGGTTCCTCCCGGCGGTGGCCGACATGCACCGGTGGTGGCTGGACTGACCACGGCGGCCTGACCGCGCTGGCCTGACCGTGGCGGCCTGACCTACAGGCCGCCCGGCAGCCGACCCGGGGCCAGTCGGCGGTGCGGGTCGAGGTGCTCCTTCGCGGCGCGCAGCCGGGGGATCACCGCCGGCTCACCCCACACGTCGACGGCCTGCCGGACCGCCGGCGGCGCCGAGAGCACCACGCACCGGCCCCGGCGGGCCAGCAGCACCCCGCGCACGGCGGCGAGGATCGCGCCGACCCGCTCGGCGGGCAGCGAACCTGGCAGGGCCGCGTGCACCACGCCCAGGCCGGCCGAGCCGCGCACCGGGACGGGAGCGCCGGCGGCGTCGCGGAGCGCGTACACCGCGGCGTGCAGGTCGCCGATCGGCACCTCGACCCGCAGCGCGGTGTCGCCCGGGGCGAACGGGTAGCGCCGCCACCAGTCCGGGGCCGAGTGGGCCACCGTCGCGTCGCCCCCGACCAGGGCGACCAGCCGCTCGGCGCGCTCGGTGACCTCGGCCGGGCCGCCCTCGAGGAGCACGGCCAGCGTGCCGGCGCCGCCCCGGGCCGCGGCCGGGTCCCGCCGCCGGCCGGCCGCCGACGGGTGGTTGGCCATCGCGGCGGCACGGGACGGGTGCATCGGCCGCCAGGCCCGGGGGCCGGTGGGCAGATCCAGCTCGATGGCCGCCGGGTCGAGGCGGGCGGCGAGCACCGCCCGGACCAGGTCGTGCACCTCCAGCGGCGTCCACACCGGGCGGGAGACCCAGACCCGGGTCGCCGGCAGGGCCTGCACCCGCAGGGTGGCCGAGACGAGCACCCCCAGGCCGCCCTGGGAGCCGCAGAGCAACCGGCCCAGCTCCAGCCCGACCGGCGGCGCGCCGCCCGCCGCCTCGGCCGCGCCGGCGCCGACCAGCTCGCCGTCGGCGTCCAGCCAGCGCAGGCCGACCAGTTGATCGCACGCGGTGCCGTGCCGCAGCCGCAGCGGGCCGGCCTCGTCGGCGGCGAGCACCCCGCCCAGGGTGGCGCCCGGCGACGGCGGGTCGAGCGGCAGCCGCCGGCCGGTGCGCTCCAGGGCGGACTGCACCGCGCGCAGCGGCGTGCCGGCGCCGATCTCGGTCACCGGCGAGCGGGTGGGCTGGTGCCCCAGCCCGGCGAGCCGGCCGGTGTCGAGCATGATGTCGACCCGCGCCGGCGCCGCCCCCCAGTCGATCTTGGTGCCGGCGCCCCGGGGCACCACGGTCAGGTCGTGCCGGGCGGCCAGCCGGAGCACCTCGGCCGCCGCCGCAGGCCCGCCGGGCACCGCCACCCAGCGCGCGGACCGGCCGGCGACCTCGTCGGCGGCCCCGGCGAAGCGGGCGAAGGGCGGGCCGCAGATCTCGGTCAACTTTCGGGTGATCTCCATCGCGCCGGTCGAACTCGCTGCAGCCGCCATGGCGGTTATCGTACACATGTTCGAACGATCGTGGCGGCGGTTCGGCGGCCGACGCCGGGCCGGCGGCGACGGCCGGCCGGTAACGTGGCGCCGTGACCACCGAGACTCCCGACAACGCCAGCTCGGCGCGGCCGGCGCCCGTCGCCAGGCGCGTCCCCACCGAGCGCACCCACCACGGCGACACGGTCGTCGACGAGTACGCCTGGCTCGCCGCCAAGGACGACCCGGCGACCATCGCGCACCTCACCACGGAGAACGCGTACACCGAGGCGCGCACCGCGCACCTGGCGGCGCTGCGCGAGCAACTGTTCGAGGAAACCCGGCGGCGCACCCAGGAGACCGACCTCTCGGTGCCCGCCCGCAAGGGCGCGCACTGGTACTACACCCGCACGGTCGAGGGCCAGCAGTACGGCGTGCACTGCCGCCGGGCGGTCCGCGACGGCGAGACCGCCCCGCCGATGAGCGCCGACGGCGCCCCCCTCGACGGCGAGGAGGTGCTGCTCGACGGCAACCTGCTCGCCGAGGGCCACGACTTCTTCGCGCTCGGCGCGTTCGACGTCAGCCCGGACGGCCGCTGGCTGGCGTACTCCACCGACTTCACCGGCGACGAGCGGTTCACCCTGCGGATCAAGGACCTGAGCACCGGCGAGGTGCTCCCCGACGAGGTGCCCGACTCGTTCTACGGCACCGCCTGGTCCACCGACGCCTCGGTGCTCTTCTACGTCACCGTCGACGACGCGTGGCGGCCCAACCGGGTGTGGCGGCACACCGTGGGCACCCCGTCGAGCGAGGACGTGGTGGTGCACGCCGAGGACGACGAGCGGTTCTGGGTCGGCGTCGAGCTGACCCGCTCCGAGCGGTTCGTGGTCATCGACATCCACAGCAAGGTCACCAGCGAGGTCCGGGTGATCCCGGCCGGAAACCCCACCGGGGAGCCCGCGGTCGTCGCCCCGCGCCGGCAGGGCGTCGAGTACGCGGTGGAGCACCACGGCCACCGCTTCCTGATCCTGCACAACGACGGCGCGGAGGACTTCGCCCTGGCCTGGACCTCGGCCGACGCGCCGGGCGACTGGGTGCCGCTGATCGAGCACTCCCCCGGCACCCGGCTGGAGGCCGTCGACGCGTTCGAGAACCACCTGGTCGTCTCCCTGCGCGGCAACGGGCTGACCGGGCTGCGGGTGCTGCCGGTCGGCGGCGGTGACGGCTGGGACATCGACTTCCCGGAGCCGATCTACAGCGTCGGGCTGGACGCCAACCCGGAGTACCGCACCGACTCGGTCCGGCTGCGCTACACCTCGCTGGTCACCCCGGACTCCGTCTACGACTACGACCTGGTCACCCGGGAGCTGGTGCTGCGCCGGCAGCGGCCGGTCCGCCCCGGGCCGGACGGGCGACCGTACGACCCGGCCGACTACGAGCAGCACCGGGACTGGGCCGTCGCCGACGACGGCGCCCGGGTGCCGATCTCGCTGGTCTGCCGCCGGGGCGCCCCGCGCGACGGCACCGCCGCCGCCGTCCTCTACGGCTACGGCTCGTACGAGGCCAGCATGGACCCGTGGTTCTCCATCGCCCGGCTCAGCCTGCTCGACCGAGGCGTCGTCTTCGCCGTCGCGCACATCCGCGGCGGCGGCGAGCTGGGCCGGCGCTGGTACGACCAGGGCAAGCTGCTGGCCAAGAAGAACACCTTCACCGACTTCGTGGCCTGCGCCCGGCACCTGGTCAAGGCCGGCTGGACGGCGAGCGACCGGCTGGTCGCCCGGGGCGCGTCGGCCGGCGGCCTGCTGATGGGCGCGGTGGCCAACCTGGCCCCCGACGCGTTCGCCGGGGTCGTCGCGCAGGTGCCCTTCGTGGACGCCCTCAACACGATCCTCGACCCGTCGCTGCCGCTGACCGTCACCGAGTGGGAGGAGTGGGGCAACCCGCTCGACGACCCCGAGGTGTACGCGTACATGAAGTCGTACACCCCGTACGAGAACGTGACGGCCGTCGACTATCCGGCCATCCTCGCGGTGACCAGCCTGAACGACACCCGGGTGCTCTACCACGAGCCGGCCAAGTGGATCGCCCGGCTGCGCGCCGTCGCCCCGCAGGGCGACTACCTGCTCAAGACCGAGATGGGCGCCGGCCACGGCGGCCCCAGCGGCCGCTACGACGCCTGGCGCGAAGAAGCCTTCATCAACGCCTGGATTCTCGACCGGATGTAAGGAGGGGCCCCCGCTCAACGCATTCGGTAGAGGCGGGGGCCCGCTCAACACCCCGGGACGGGCGCAGCGGCGAGCGCCGAGGCCAGCACCGCCGGCTCGACGTTGCCGCCGGTGACCACCGCGACCGTACGCCCCGGCGGCAGCTCATCCGGGTGGAACAGCCGGGCCGCCAGCGCCACCGCGCCACTCGGCTCGGCCACCAGCCGCGCCTCACGGGCCAGCCGGCCCATCGCCGCGGCGATCTCCTCCTCGCCGACCGTGACGATGCGGTCGAGCCGTTCCCGCAGGTGGGCGAGGGTGAGCTCGGACAGGCTGGTGCGCAGCCCGTCGGCGCTGGTCCGGTACGTCCGCGCCACGTCCCAGACCACCACCTCGCCGGCGGCCAGCGACTCGCGGGCATCGGCGGCCAGCGCGGGTTCCACCCCGACCACCACCGCCGACGGGCGCAGCGCGGCGACCGCCGTGGCCACGCCGGCGGAGAGGCCGCCGCCACCGACCGGCACCAGCACCACGTCCACGTCCGGCAGGTCCGCGACGATCTCCAGCCCGACCGTGCCCTGCCCGGCGATGATCCGCCGGTCGTCGAAGGGCGGCACCAGCGTCGCCCCGGTCGCCGCCACGACCCGCTCCGCCTCGGCCAGCCGCCGGGCCGGCGGCACCAGCCGTACGTCGGCGCCCAACGCCCGCATCCGGTCCACCTTGACCCGCGGTGCGCCGTCCGGCACCACCACGGTGCACGGCACGCCGAAGGTCCGGGCCGCGTACGCCAGGGCCTGGCCGTGGTTGCCCGAGGAGTGGGTGACCACGCCCCGGGACCGGGCCGCCGGGTCGAGCCGGGCCACCGCGTGGGTCGCGCCGCGCAACTTGAACGACCCCACCGGTTGCAGGCTCTCCGGCTTGAGCCACAGGTCGCCGTCCCACGGCGCCGGCACGAGCGGGGTACGCAGCACCGCGCCGGCGAGGTCGGCGGCGGCGGCCCGGACATCGGCGATCGAGACCAGCTCCATCGCCCCATCCTGCCCCGCGCCGCCGCGGTCCACCCGTCGCGGGCGGCGCTCGATCGTGAAAAGAGTGGCCTTCCCGAGGCTTGGAAGGGGCGCCTCCCTGGATCGAGCACGATCATGCGGGAGGGGCGCACGAGCGGGCGCCTAGACTGCGCGGGTGAGCGAGGCCGACGACGAGGAGCGGGCCGGGGCGGACGTACGCCCGCCCGGGGCGGCCCGGCGCGGGCCGGCCTGGGTGATCCTCGCGGTGGTCGCCGCCGCCCTGCTGGTCTGCTGCTGCTCCGCGGTCGTCGGCCTGGCGGTCTCGTGGTCGGCCGGCCTCTTCCACGACGGCTGAGCTTCGCGGTATCAGGGTGTTAACCCGGGGGCCCCGGCTAGACGAAATGCGTTAACCGGGGCCCCTCCTTACCCCCGGACCAGGGCGGCGGCCTCGCCCGTGCGGACCATCCGCTGCCAGCGCAACCGGTTCCCGATCACCGCGGTCACCACCGACTGCACCACCACCAGGTACATCACCTGGCGGTAGACGAGCTGCTGGAGCGGCAGCGTCCAGAGCGGACCGAAACGTTCCCGATCCAGCCGCAGCGCGTACGCGGCGGTGCAGCCCTGGAGCAGGAGCAGGCCCAGCCAGGCCAGCACCAGCTTCGACCAGGGCATGAAGATCAGGCCGTACAGGGCGAACACGTCCACCGCCGGCGCGGTCAGCGGCAACACGATCTGGAACAGCGTCAGGTACGGCAGGCCGCGCCGTCCCAGCTTGCCCCCGCCCCCCGCCTCACGGAGCGAGTGGCGGTGCTTCCACATCGCCTGCAAGGTGCCGTAGCACCAGCGGTAGCGCTGCCGCCAGAGCTGGCGCAGCGAGGAGGGCGCCTCCGTCCAGGCGATCGCCCGCTCCTCGTACGTGACCCGCCACCCGGCGCGGAGCACCTTCATCGTCAGGTCGGTGTCTTCGGCGAGGGTGTCCGACGGGACCCCGCCGACATCGAGCAGCACGTCGCGGCGGAACGCCCCGATCGCGCCGGGAATGGTGGGCATGCACCGCAGCACGTCGTACATCCGGCGGTCGAGGTTGAAGCCGATCACGTACTCCAGGTGCTGCCAGCGACCGAGCAACCGCCGCCGGTTCGCCACCTTGGTATTGCCGGAAATCGCGCCCACCCGCGGGTCGGCGAAACCCTGCACCAGCTGGTGGATCGTGTCCGGCTGGAACACGGTGTCGCCGTCCACCAGCACCAGCAGCCCGGCCCGGGCCGCCCGGATGCCGGTGTTCAGCGCGGCCGGCTTGCCGGCGTTGGCCTGCCGGATGACGCGCACCCCGGGCAGCCGCAGCCGCGCCACGATGTCGGCGGTGCCGTCGCTGGACCCGTCGTCCACCACGATCACCTCCAGCGCCGGGTACGCGCTGGCCACCAGGGACCGCACGGTCGCGGCGATGTTCGCCGCCTCGTTGTACGCCGGCACGATCACCGACACCGGGGCGCCCACCGCCGCGCCGTGGTGCCGCGGCCGGCGTACCCGGCGGACGTGCAGCTGGGCGCAGGCCACCTGCACCGCGAGCCGGGCCAGGCCGAGCGCCAGCGCCACGCCGAGCAGGGCGTTCATCGCGGCGGCCAGCCACTCGGCGCCGGCCTGGGCCCAGCGCAACGCGGCGCCGCTCAGCGTCGTGGTGAGCCCGGCCGACACCGTCGACCCCGGGGCGGCGACGGCCTCCGACACGGTGGTGAAGCGGTAACCCGCCTTGGTCAGCCGGGGCAGCAGCTGGTCGAGCGCGGCCACCGTCTGGCTCCGGTCGCCGCCGCCGTCGTGCATCAGCACCACCGCGCCCCGGCCGCTCGGTGGGGTGGCGGCGCGCACGATCGCCGGGGCGCCGGGGCGCTGCCAGTCCTTGGTGTCCCGGTCGGCGAGCACGGCCACGTGGCCGCTGCCCGCGGCAGCGCGCAGCACGTCGTACTGCCGGCCGGTCAGGGACCGGGTGGTGGAGGTGAACGGCGGTCGCAACAGGGTCACCTCCCGGCCGGTGGCGGAGGCGATCGCCTTACGGGTCAGCGACAGCTCCAGGTCGGTCCGCCAGGTCGAGGAGGCGCTCAGGTCGGCGTGGGTGAAGGAGTGGGAGCCGATCTCGTGGCCCTCGGCGAGGATCCGCCGGGCCAGCTCCGGATGCTCGTTGACCCGGGCGCCGACCAGGAAGAAGGTGGCGTGTGCGCGATGCCGGCGCAGCACGTCGAGGACCTGCGGCGTCCACCGTGGATCCGGCCCGTCGTCGAAGGTCAGCGCCACCGTCCGGTCGGGCACCGAGCGGACCAGCGGCTTCGCCTGGTCCAGCCGGAGCACCGGGCCGCCGGCGGTGACCTGCCGCGGGGCCGGCAGGGTGCCCGTGGCGGACGGGCCCGAGCCGCCGGCGACGCCGGTCACCAACGCGTTCAGGCTGAGCGCGGCGAGCAGGACGGCCAGGCCGAGCAGGAGCAGCAGCCAGTGTGCCCGGGGATCGCGTCGGGCCGCGTGCAGCGCCATCGTCAGGGCTTGCCCGGGGACCTGCTCGGCCGGGCGCTGTTGCGCCGCTCCACACCCTGGCCGCGGTGGGTGGCGGTGGGCTGGGTAGTCGGCGCGGCGGTCGGGCCGGACGGTTGCCCGGTGGCGGCCGGTGACGACCTCGTGACCACCGGCGCGGCGGTGCTGGTCACCGCGGACGGGCCGGGCCGCCGGCCGGGCGGCTGGGCGGCCTCGTCCAGGCGGTCGCCCTTGCCGACATCGGCCTTGATCGGGGACTGCCCCCTGCCGGTGTCGGACCATCCGGGCAGCGACACGGACGAGTCCGAGAAGAGCCCGGCGGCGATCAGCCCGACGCTGGTGAGCAGGCCGAGACCGAGGACGGTTCCGGCGATCACGGTGAGCCGCCGACGTCGGCCGGTTCGATCGACGAAGACCGGCGGCGCGCCGCCCGGCTGGTTCCGCATCTGGTGCACTCCCGCTGTCGCACTGGGCGGGGGACTCCGCCCCGACGCCGGCCCGCCGGGCGGGCCCTCGCAGCCATCAGCGTGCCGGCGTGCGGCAGCGTTACGCCCAGACCTGCCCGTCCGCGAGTCGCAGTGGCGTCTCGTCCGGCAGGAGGACCGGCAGGGTCAGGCGGTGGCCCGGGTCCAGGCGGGATCGCGTCCGCTCCGGCCGAGCAGGCGGTCCAGGTCGGTGGCGCCGGCGTCGGTGGGCACCGGCGCGCCGAACGCGCCCATCCGCTGCCCCATCTCGCCCATCCGGTCCATGAAGGCGTGCCCGGTCGCCACCACGTCGGCCGGGGCGTCCATCCGCTGCCCGGTGGCCCGGGCCAGGTCCCAGCCGTGCACGGTGAGGTCGACCAGCAGCATGTCGCCGACGGTGGCCTGCGGCAGGCCCATCCCCGGGGAGTCGCCCTCCAGGGCCGCCGGATCCGACCACGCCTCGATCGCCCGGTCCACCTCGACCGCGAACCGGTCCCGCCAGCCCTCGGTCAGGTGGTCCTCCTTGCGGGACCAGTCGGGCGCCTCCCGGCGGGCCATGCTCTGGAAGTTCACCGCCACGTCGTACAGGTGGTTCAGCAGGTCCCGCACCGTGTATTCGGGGCACGGCGTGGAAAGGTCGAGCTGATCGTCGGTGACGCCCCGGACCACGGTCACCGTCCGTGGTGCGATCTCGGTCAGCAGCTCACTAGTCTTCGTGCTCATAGCGCCAGCGTACGAAGGTGGTCTTGAACAAATGCGACAACGACCGCGCGGCGACGACCGGGGCATTCTCGACCCCGGCCGGCTGCGGCGCCAGGTCCGGTTCCGGCGGCGGCTGCCGGCGGCGGCGCTGCGGCCGTACGTGGAGCACTACTGGCTGATCGACTGGGCGCTGACCGAGCCGCACGAGCAGCGGCTGGTGCCGCACCCGGCGGTCAACGTGGTGTTCCACGGCAACGACGACGCGCCGGAGACCGCGGAGGTTTCCGGCGTCGCCACCCAACTCTTCTCGATCACGTTGCACGGCGTGGGGCGGGCCACCGGCGTGCAGTTCCGTCCGGGCGGCTTCCGGCCGTTCTGGCGGCGGCCGGTCGCCGAGCTGACCGGGCGTCGGCGGCCGCTCGCCGCCCTCGGGCTGCCCGTCCCACCGGGCCGGCGCGGCGCGGGCACCGACGACGAGCGGTGCCGCCGCCTGGACGACCTGCTCGCCGGTTGGTCGCCGGCCCCCGACCCGGTGGCCGCCGAGGTGATCACGCTGGCCGAGGAGATCCGCACCGACCGGGACGTGTTGCGGGTCGACGACTTCGCCCGGCGGCACGGGGTCTCCACCCGGCAGCTGCAACGCCTCTTCCTGGACCACGTGGGGATCGGCCCGAAGTGGGTGATCCGCCGCTACCGGCTCCAGGAGGCGATCGAGCGGGCCACCGCCGGACCGCCCGACTGGGCCGCCCTCGCCGCCGACCTGGGGTACGCCGACCAGGCCCACCTGGCCCGGGAGTTCCGCGCGGTCACCGGCGTTTCTCCGGCCGCGTACGCCCGCTCGCTGGCCTGACGGCCGGTCGCTGGCCGGAGGGTGTTAAGCGGGGGCCCCGCCTTACACCTCACACGCGGCGGAGGGCGACCACGGCGACGTCGTCTTGGATCTCGGGGGGCGCCAGCTCGACCAGCAGCCGTTCGCAGAACCGGTCCAGGTCCTCGTCGACCCGCTCGGCGCAGGTGGCCAGCGCGGTCAGCCCCTCGTCGATGGTGGCGTCCCGCCGTTCGATCAGCCCGTCGGTGTAGAGCACCAGCGTCGCGCCGGCCGGCAGCACGAACTCCAGGTCGGCCGGCCGGTCGGCGCGCACCCCGAGCAGCGGGGCGGACTGCTGCACGAACTCGGTCCGGCCGTCGAGGCTGATCAGCGCGGGCAGGTGGCCGGCGCTGGCCAGCCGCACCCGGCCGGACGGCGGGTGCAGCAGCAGCACGCAGATGGTGGCCAGCTCGTTGGGAAGCAAGGTTCGCATCAGCTCGTTGACCCGTTCCAGGATCATCCCCGGCTGGTGCCCCTCCACCGCGTACGCCCGGACGGCGTGCCGCAGCTCGGCCATCACCGTCGCCGCGTGCAGCGAGTGGCCGGCCACGTCGCCGATCGCCATCAGCAGGTGCCCGTCGAGCATCACCAGCTCGTAGAAGTCGCCACCCACCTCGGTCTGCGCGCTCGCCGGCTCGTAGCGCACCGCGAGGTCCAGCCCGGCGATCTCCGGGATCCGCCGGGGCAGCAGGCTGCGTTGCAGGGTGACCGCGATCCGGTGCTCCTCGTCGAAGGAGCGCTGCGCCTCCACCGCCGAGGCCACCGCCTGGGCGAGCTGCACCAGCACCGGGGTCCGCCGGGTCTGGGTCTGCGAGGGCACCACCACGTACAGCGGCGCCCGGTCCTCCCGCAGCCGGGCGGCGGCCACGGTCACCGTGTCCCCGGCCGGCCAGTCGACCAGCCCCCAGTTGCCGGGCTCGTCGACGCGTACGGTGGCGCCGGTCGGCACCCCGGTGTCGTCGACGATCCACGGGACGATCCGGGCCGGGGCTCCCGGGCCGTCGGCCACCCCGGCAATGCAGTCGCCGTCGAAGGTCTCCGCCGTCACCGCGGCCGGCGCCTTGAAGATCTGCGCGGCGCCGGCGGCCGCGGCCTCCAGCAGCCGGGCGAAGTTCGGTGCCGCGTGCACCGCTACGGTGGTGTCGGCCAGCCCGGTCAACCGCTCGGCGAGCCACTCGGCCCGCTGCCGGGCCTGGTAGTAGCGCAACACCGCGTGTGCGGTCGCGACCAGTTCCTCCGGCTCGATCGGTTCGGCGAGGTACGCGTCCGCGCCCCGGGTCAGCCCGTGCGCCCGGTCCACCACGTCCACCGCGTGCGCGGAGACGTGGATGACCGGGACGGCGGGATGAGCCGCCTTGATCCGCTCACAGACGTCGAAGCCGCTCAGGTCCGGCAGCCGCACGTCGAGCACCACCAGGTCGACCGGCTCCTGGTCGACGCGCTCCAGCGCGGCGCCGCCGGTCTCCGCCTCGACCACCCGGAAGCCGGCCCGGGTGAGCCAGCTCACCAGCAGGTAGCGCTTGGTGCGGCTGTCGTCGACGACCAGCACGGTGGCGCCGGCGAAGACCTCCTGCGTCATGCCCGGTCCACGGGCAGGTCGACGGTGAAGGTGCTGCCCCGACCCGGCTCGCTGGCCAGCTCCAGGCTGCCCCCGAGCAGGGTCACCAGCCGCCGCGCGTACGGCAGGCCGAGCCCGGTGCCGCCGACCCGGCTGCTCCCGGGCACCTGGTAGAACTCCTCGAAGATCCGCTCTTGCAGCTCGGGCGGGATGCCCGCGCCGGTGTCGGACACGGCGAGCCGCCACCGGTCGCCGACCCGACGTGCGTGCATCCGGACCTCTCCCCGCTCGGTGAACTTGAGCCCGTTGTGCAGCAGGTTACGCAGCACCTGCGCCAACAGCACCTCGTCCGACCGGATGATCGCGGGCGCGGGCGGCTCCTCCACCACCAGGGCGACCTCGGGCCGGGCACTGAGCGCGCGCAGCGTCCCCCGCAGTTGCCCGAAGACGACCCGCAGGTCGACGTCGGTCCAGTCGGGCTCGATCCGGCCCGACTCGGCCTTCGCCAGGTCGAGCAGGTCGTTGACCAGGGTGAGCAGGTCGGCCGCCGCGGCGCGGATCAACTCGACCTGTTCGGACTGCTCGGGGGTGAGCGGGTCGGAGGCGGAGTCGGTGAGCAACCGCCCCAGCCCGATGATCGCGGTGACCGGGGCCCGCAGCTCGTGCGAGACGTTGGCCAGGAACCGGCTCTTCGACTCGCTGGCCGCGCGGAGCTGGGCGGACTTCTCGTCCAGCTCGGCGTAGAGGGCGACCACGCCCCGGTTGGTCTCCTCCAGCTCCTCGGAGAGCTGGCCGTAGAGCGCCATGACGCCCCGGTTGGTCTCCTCCAGCTCGGCGTTCAGCACGGCCAGCTCGTCCCGCTGGCTGCGCACCTCATCCAGCGCGGCGATCAGCTGGCCGTTCTGCTCCGCCAGCTCGTCCAGGGCGCTGCCCGGGGCGCTGCGGCCGAGCTCCGCGCGCAGCTCGGCCAGCCGGTCCGAGGTCAGCGCCTGCGCGCTGGCGGGCACTCGTCGGGACATCCTGACGACCGTATCCCCTCTGGTCCAAACCGCGCTCAGTGTGTCGACCAGGCGGGCCACCGCGCCGGACGCGGGTGCGTACCGGCCGTCGGGCAGCGGGCGGACGGGGGTCAGGTCGACCCAGAGCACGAAACGGCCGTCCGTGGTGTCGAGTTCGGTCCGGAACGTGACGTCGGCGCCGCCCACCGCGTGCAGCAGGTCCCGGGCCACCTCGCTGAGCGCGGTGGCGATGCGGACCTGGTCCTGGTGCTCCAGGCCCACCGCGGCGGCCACCTCCCGGCCCCGCTGGCGGATCAGGAAGATGTCCTGCTCCACCCGCAGGGCCATCCGCAGCAGCGGCTCCGGATCGATCGCGCCGGTCACGGCTGCGCCCTCGCCACCAGTACGCAGGCGTCGTCGCGGCGGGTGCCGGCGTCCCGCAGCAGGGTGGCCGCGGTCACCAGCGGCGACCGGCCGCCGAGTCCCGGGTAGTCGGCCAGGTCCCAGCGGTCCACCACCCCGTCGCTGTGCATCACCAGCGTGGTGGCCGGCCCGAACGGGTAGTCGTACTCGCGGACGGCCGGCCGCTGGTGGCCGGCGATGCCCGGCAGCGAGACCAGGCCCCGGCGCCGTTCGCCCTCGGCGACGACGGCGGCGACGATGTTGCCCAGCCCGGCGTAGCGCAGCACCCCGGCCGGCGCGTCCAGCTCGGCGACGGCCAGCGCGGCGCCCCGGGTGTGCGACATCGCCCGATGCAGGTGCTGCACCACCGCGCCGGGCGGGACGGCCGGCGCGGCCCGGAAGGCCGCGGCCGCGGCCTCGGTGGCCACGGCGGCCAGCGGGCCGTGCCCCAGCCCGTCGCAGACCAGCACCTGACGGCGTCCCTCGACCACCCGGACCGCGTACCCGTCGCCGCTGGTGTGCTCGCCGGTGATCGGGCGGGTCAGCCCGGCCGCCCAGGACGGCTGCGGCGGCGGACCGGCCCAGATCTGCACGGCGAGCACGGTGCCCCGGCCGGGCCACGAGTAGCCGTCGAACCAGCTGGCCTGGCGGGTGATGGCGCCGAGACCGATGCCGAGGGTGCCGGCCGTGGAGTGCCCGTCCCGGAAGGACAGGGTCAGGTCGGCCATCCCCGGCCCGCTGTCGACGGCGATCAGCTCCACACCCGCCCGGCCGGCGCGGCGCACCGGACGGACCAGCATCGCGCCCCCCCGGGCGTGCTTCA
Source organism: Micromonospora sp. NPDC050686 (assembly GCF_040654475.1). NCBI lineage: Bacteria > Bacillati > Actinomycetota > Actinomycetes > Micromonosporales > Micromonosporaceae > Micromonospora > Micromonospora sp. NPDC050686. The sequence continues at coordinate 17,462 of NZ_JBFAID010000003.1, read as the reverse complement.
CCAGGTTGCTGGTCAGCTCGGCGGCCACGATGGCCAGGTCGCCCACCCGGCTCTCGCCGAGTTCGAGCTGCCCGCCCAGGCGTTCGGCGGCCCGCCGTACGCCGCTGATCGCGTTGCCCCCCTCCACCCGGAACCAGAGGCCGGCGTCGGGGACCAGATCCCGGCTCATCGGGACCATTTGGTGACCGTGATCGTGGTGCCCTCGCCCACGCCGGTCCGGATGTCGAACTCGTCGACCAGCCGGCGGGCGCCGCTGAGTCCGAGACCCAGCCCGCCACCGGTCGTGTACCCGTCGGTGAGCGCCAGCTCCAGGTCGGCGATGCCCGGCCCGGAATCGGCGAAGACGATGCGCACCCCGCGTCGCCGGTCGTTGTGCACCGTCGACACCTCGACCGTGCCTCCGCCGCCGTAGACCAGCGTGTTGCGGGCCAGCTCGCTCGCCGCAGTGACCAGCTTGGTCTGGTCCACCAGGGAGAGCTTCGCGGCCACCGCTACCGTACGGACCAGCTGGCGGACCCGCACCACGTCCTCGTCGCTGCGGATCGCCTGGGTACGTGGCGCGCCCAGGTCGACTCCGGCGGTCATGCCGTGGCCGTCGTCTCGGCGTCCGCGTCGTCACCGTCCAGCTCGTACGCGTCCTCGTCGCGGCTGGCGGCGATCAGCTCCATGCCGCGTTCCACGTTCAGCGCGGTACGGATGCCGTTGAGCGACAGGCCCAGCTCGACCAGGGTGATGGCGACGGCGGGGCGCATCCCGACCACGACCGTCTCGGCGTCGAGCACCTTGGAGATCGAGGCGATGGTGGACAGCATCCGGCCGACGAACGAGTCGACGATGTCCAGCGCGGTGATGTCGATGAGGACGCCGTGGCAGCCGGTCGCCACGATCCGCTCGGCCAGGTCGTCCTGGAGCTGGAGCGCGGTCTGGTCGGACATGTCGACCTGGATGGAGACCAGCAGCACGTCGCCGATCTTCAGGATCGGAACGCGTTCCATCAGAGCTCCCGGCGGGGTTGCCGGCGGGCCGTCTCCAGCCCGGTGAGCCGCAGCACGTGGCGCAGCGCGTCGGCCAGGCTCGCCTTGGTGGCGATGTCACCGAACTCGATGCCGAGGGCGACGATCGTCTGGGCGATCTGCGGCCGGATGCCGGAGATGATGCAGTCGGCGCCCATCAGCCGGGCGGCCACGACCGTCTTGAGGATGTGCTGGGCGACCTGGGTGTCGACGGCCGGCACCCCGGTGATGTCGATGATGGCGTACGGCGAGCCGGTGTCGACCAGGGTCTGCAGCAGCCGCTCCATCACCACCTGGGCGCGGGCCGAGTCGAGCGTGCCGACCAGCGGGACGGCGACCACGCCCTCCCAGAGCTTGACCACCGGGGTGGAGAGTTCGAGCAGCTGCTCGGCCTGGTCGGCGATCAGGCTCTCCCGGGCGCGCACGTAGGTCTCGAAGGTGAACAGGCCCATCTGGTCGACGAACGAGGAGAAGGCGACGAAGTCGCGCAGGGCGCCGCCGCCCTGCCGGGTTTCCAGCAGCTCCAGCAGGACGTCCTTGAGGGTGAAGACGCTGGCGGCGGTCTCGGTGGCCGAGAAGCCCTGCCGGGCCCGCCCCTGGGACAGCTCGGCGAGCACCGCGCGCAGCTCGGTGCCGGCCTCGGCGGCCAGGTCGGTCAGGCCGCTCTCGCCGGCGGTGATCATGCTAGCGTGGAGCTCTCCCAGCTGCCGGCGCAGCTCGGCCTGGCTCAGCCGGCCGCGCAGCGAGGCCGCCACCAGCTCGGTCCAACGTTGCACGACCTGGTCCGTGTGCTCGGCGAGCAGACCCGCGAGCCGGCCGCTCTCTTCCGCGCTGAGCGCCATGTTTCCTCCCTCGACCCGAACCGGCCGGACTCTATCACCGGGGCTCCGGGAACTGCTTGCCACATGACAACGGAATGAGAACGGGCACCGGCAGCGCTCCCGTTCTGCGCGTCCAGCCCTCGGTGGGATACCGTTCCACCGATAACAGGAGGTCGGCGAATGTCCTTGACGGTGCACACGGAACAACGCGGCGACGTCGTCGTCGTGGCGGTCGCGGGCGAGCTGGACATGGCGACGGCGCCCCAGCTGCAGGACCAGATCACGGACCTGCTGGACAAGGGCCGCAGCCGCCTCGTGTTCGACCTGTCCGAGGTCTCGTTCTGCGACTCGACCGGCCTGTCCGTCTTCGTCCGCGCCAAGAACAGCTGCGACGAGGCCGGCGGCGTGGTGCGGCTGGCCGCCCCGCAGCGTGGCGTGCTGCGCATCCTCGAGGTCAGCGGCCTGGTCGAGGTGCTGCACACCTACCCGACGGTCGAGCAGGCGGTCGCGGGCGACGCCACCCCGGCCTCCTCCTGAGACTTCCGCTCACCGCTCGTCCTCGATGAACCGGGGACGAGCGATCATCATGCCCGCGGCGGTCTGCACGGCGAGCGCCACGAGCAGGAAGCCGATCGGCGCGGTCCAGCCCCCGGTCGCCTCGTAGAGGATGCCGACCAGCAGCGGACCGAGCGCGGCGATCACATAGCCGGTGCTCTGCGCGAACGCCGACAGCGCCACCGTTCCGTCGGCGGTCCGGGCGCGCAGCCCGATGGTGGTCAGGATCAGCGGGAACGCGCCCTGGCCGAGGGCGAGCAGCAGCACCCAGAGCGGCGCCAGGCCGCGCGGGGCCAGCGCCAGGCCGAGGTACGCGGCGGCGGAGAAGGCGGTCAGCGACAGCACGATTGGCCGTAGCGTGCGCAGCCGGCCGGCCAGGGTCGGCATGGCCAGCGCCACCGGCACGCCCAGCGCGGTCACCCCGGCGAGCAGCAGCCCGGCGGTCTCCGCCCGGTAGCCGGCGTCCCGGAAGAGCTGGGCCAGCCAACCCATGATCGCGTACCCGCTCAGCGACTGCGCCCCGAAGTACAGCGCCATGGCCCGCCCCAGCCCGGTCCGACCGGGCGAGATCGGGGCCCGGGCCGCGCCGGCCACCGTCGGGGTCGCCGTCCGCCGGGCGGCGCGGGCCCGCAGCGCCAGCGGCACCCACGGGAGTACGGCCAGCGCGGCCAGCCCGGCCCAGACGCCCAGCCCGACGCGCCACGACCCGAAGGCGTGCGCCACCGGCACCGCGGACGCGGCGGCCACCGTCGTGCCGACGGTCAGCGCCATCGTGTACGCCCCGGTGACCAGCCCGGTGCGGTGCGGGAAGTGCTGCTTGACCAGCATCGGCAGCAGGATGTTCGCCACCGCGATGCCGGCCAGCGCCAGCGCGCTGGTGGCCACGAAGACCGCCGCCGAGTCGGTCACCACCCGCAGCACCTGCCCGACGGTGAGCGCCAGCATGGCCAGCAGCAGCACCCGGGCGGCCGGCCAGCGGCGGACCAGCCACGGGGTGAGCGCGCCGAGGGCGGCGAAGGCGACGGTGGGCAGCGTGGTCACCACGCCGGCCATCGCCCCGGACAGGCCCAGCCCGGTGCGGATCTCGTCGAGCAGCGCGCCGAGGCTGGTCACCGCGGCCCGCAGGTTCAACGCCACCAGCAGCATGCCGACCAGCACCAGCACGCCGCCGCCGACCACCGGCCGGGCCGGCGCCGGTCCGGCGTCCGGCGCGAGGCCGGGCACAGAGGGGCCGGCCTCCGGCGTCGGGCCGGGCGGCAGGTCAGCGGCCGTCGCCTCGGCGGGGGCGCTGTTCCGGTCGGCGGTGGGCGCCTCGGCCCTGGTCGCTGGCGGTGTCATGACCTCGAACCTACAATCATGGGATGAATTCCGGCAGGAGTTGTAACCGGTGACACGCCCCGTCGATTCCGCCACCGTGCCGCCGCGCGGCCACCGGGTGCGCCAGACCATCGAGCAGCTGCGCAGCCGCATCCTCGGCGGCGAATGGCAGGTGGGCGAGCGCATCCCCACCGAGCCGCAGCTGGTCGCGGCCCTCGGGGTGGGCCGGAACACCGTCCGGGAGGCGGTCCGCGCCCTGGTGCATGCCGGGGTGCTGGAGTGCCGCCAGGGCTCCGGGACGTACGTGGTCTCCACCGACGAGCTGGCCCCGGTGGTGGCCCGCCGGCTCACCGACGACCGGATGGCCGAGGTGGTCGAGGTGCGGCGGGCCTTCGAGGTGGAGGCCGCCCGACTGGCCGCGCTCCGGCGTACCCCGGCGGACCTGGCGGCGCTCGACGCGGCGCTGGCGGACCGCGAGGCGGCCTGGCACGCGGGCCGGGTCGACGGGTTCGTGGCGGCGGACGCCGCGCTGCACACGGCCGTGGTGGCCGCCGCGCACAACGCCATGCTGGCCGAGCTCTACGCGTCGGTCGGCACCGCGCTGCGCAGCACCGTCGCCCAGGCGATGGGGGACGCGCTGACCCCCGAACGGTACGTCGACCACGGCCGGCTGGTGGCCGCGATCCGGGCCGGCGACCCGGCCCGGGCGGCGATCGAAGCCGGTGCTTTTCTGGAGCCGCCGCCCGGGGCATAGGTTGTCCCGGACGGACAACCGGAAAGCACAGGAGTACGGATGCTCAAGGGCTTCAAAGACTTCATCATGCGCGGCAACGTGGTCGACCTGGCGGTCGGTATCGTCATCGGCGCCGCCTTCACCGGCCTGGTCACCCAGTTCACGAAGTCGTTCCTGGAACCGCTGATCAAGGCCCTCGGCGGGGGCACCGAGCTCAAGGCCGGCAAGTGGACCATCGGCGGCCAGCTCTTCGACTGGGCGGCGTTCATCAACGCGATCATCACCTTCCTGCTGACCGCCGCGGTGCTCTATTTCCTGGTGGTCTACCCGATGAACAAGCTCGCCGAGCGCCGCCGCCGGGGCGAGGAGCCGCCGCCCGCCGCGCCCAGCGAGGAGATCAAGCTGCTCACCGAGATCCGGGACGCGCTGGTCGCCGCCGGCCACGGCACGCCGGGTCAGCGCGGCGCGCTGGACGATGTGCTCGGTCGCCGCACGGAGCCGCCGGCCCCGCGCTGAACCACCCCGCACACCGGCCCTCGCGGGAATCTCGCGGGGGCCGACGTGTGTCGAACACATGTTCGATAGAGTGCCGCCATGGAGCAGCGGAAGCACTGGTGGAACGGCAAGTGGGGGCGGCTGGCGCGGCGGGACGTCTTCCTCCGGGTGGACGCCGACCGCTGGCACGTCGAGCAGCGCGCCGGCGGTGCCGAGGGGGTCTCCCAGTTCTACGAGTACGCCACCGCCGAGGAGGCCGAAGAGACCGTCCGCGCCCTCCTCACCGGCCCCGACACCTGGCGCGAACTCTCCCCCCGCCCCACGATCTGACGGGGGCGGCGCGGTGCGGGAGCCCGGCTGCGGACCAGGCGGGCCGGGGACCGGCCAGGGTCGGAGCCGCGGGCCGGGGACCGGCCAGGGTCGGAGCCCTGAGTGGCAGGACTCCCGCGCGCGCGATACCTCTCAGGAATATTTATACCTGTGAGGTATCAAGCTCGATTTCGCCCACACCGGCCCGCACACCGGCCCCGCACACCAGCCCCGCACACCGGCCAAGATCGATGCGGGCGGGGTGGAGGCGTTTAGGGGGCGGGCGGGGCGGGAACCGCGCCAGGATGGAGCAGCAGGGCGTTGAGGAACAGGCGGTGCTGTCCCGGGTCACCACCGGGATGGCGGTGATGGACGCCAACGGCCGGGAGGTCGGCACGGTGGACCTGGTCCAGCGCGGCGATCCGACCGCGGTGACCGTCCAGGCGCCCACCCCCGACCCCGGCGGCAGCCTGGACGAGCTGATCGAGTCCGCCGCGGCCGAGGAGCCGGACGTGCCCGCCGACCTCGCCGCCCGGCTGCTACGCACCGGCTACCTCAAGGTCACCAGCGACCTGGCCCGGTCGGGCGCGGTCTACGTGCTGGCCGACCAGATCGCCACGGTCGCCGACGGCCGGGTCCGCCTCGACGTGCCGGCCGCCGACCTCCAGCCCGAGCAGTGAGGTCCGCCGGCCGTCAGCCCGAGCGGTGAGGGCTGCCGGCCGTCAGCCCGAGCGGTGACTCACCGGGCGGTCGGCGCCACCACCGGGGTCGGCGGCAGCGGGAGCGGCAGCCCGGGCAGCCCGTCGATGCTCGTCGCCACATGGTCCTTCCCCGCGAAGTACGCGTCCAGCGACGCGTCGTCCTCCCGGGCGAAGCGCCGGGCGTGCAGGTCCCGGTCCTGCTGGTAGCTCATCAACGGCACGGCGTAGCCGCAGGTGTCCCGGATCAGCTCGGCGCGGACCAGGATGATCGCGCGGAGCCCGTGCAGGCTGTGGTCGATGTCGGGGAAGTGGGCGATCAGCTCCGCCCAGCGGGGGTCGTCGCGGAAGACCGGCTCACCCCGGCCGTGCACCCGGACGATGTTCGGTGGCCCGGAGAAGGCGCACCACATCAGCGTGATCCGGCCGTTCTCCCGCAGGTGGGCGACCGTCTCGGCGTTGCTCCCGGCGAAGTCGAGGTAGGCCACCGTCAGCTCGTCGAGGACGGCGACCGAACCGGTCAGACCCTTGGGCGAGAGGTTGACGGTGCCGTCGGCGTCCAGCGGCGCGGTGGCGGTGAAGAAGAGGGGCTGGGCCAGGATGAAGTCCCGGAGGCGGCCGTCGATCCGGGGGTACGTCTTTCCCATGCCGCTCAGTATCCTCGCCCCGCCCGGCCGGCGTGGACCCCGTCAGCCGGCCGGTGTCGAGGTCGTGCGGGCCCGCTGCGGGGGCACCTCCGGGGTCGGCTCCGCCCGGCCCGCGCCGCGCCGGCGGAAGAGCAGCAGCATTCCGCAGCCCGCCACCAGCCCCCAGAACGCCCCGCCCACCCCGAGCAGGCTCACCCCGGAGGCGGTCACCACGAAGGTGACCACGGCCGCCTCGCGGCCCTCCGGCGCGGCGACCGCGGCGGACACCGCCCCGGCCAGCGCGCCCAGCAGCGCGAGCCCGGCGACCGCCTCGACCAGGATCGGCGGGGAGAGCAGCACCAGCGTCGTCGCCGCACCGGCGCCCAGGCCGAGCAGGGCCAGGCCGACCCCGGCGGTGACCGAGGCGATCCAGCGCCGCTCCGGATCGGGGTGGGCGTCCGGCCCGGCGGCCAGCGCGGCGGTGATCGCGGCCAGGTTCACCGCGTGCCCGCCGGCCGGCGCGCCGACGGCGCTGGCCAGCCCGGTGACCCGCAGCGCGGAGCCCAGCGGCGCCCGGTAGCCGTAGCCGGCGAGCACCGCCATTCCGGGCACGTTCTGCGCGGCCATGGTGACCAGGAAGAGCGGCAGTGCCAGGCCGACGACCGCCGGCAGCGTCCACGCCGGAGGGGTGAACACGACGGTCGGGGCGAGGTCGAGCCCGTCCGGCCCCGGCCCGGACGTGGTGAGCGCGATCGCCACCGCCGCCGCGGCCAGCGCCCCCGGCACCGCCCACCGGCGGGCGAAGCGGTGCAGCAGCAGCCAGGCCAGCACGACCGGGGCGGCCAGCCGGGGCGTCTCCACCAGCGCCCGTACGGGTGCGGTGCAGAGCGGCAGCAGCACCCCGGCGAGCATCGCGGCGGCGACCGGGGCGGGGATCGCGGCGACCGCCCGGCCGAGCACCGGCACCAGCCCGGCGGCCGTGATCAGCAGGCCGGCGACCAGGAACGCGCCCACCGCGGCCGGCCATCCACCGGGCACCGGGCCGGTCGCCACCAGCAACGCCGCCCCCGGGGTGGACCAGGCGATCGCCATCGGCAGCCGGTGCCGCAGGCCGAGCCAGACCGCGCAGAGCCCGGCGGCGACGCTCACCGCCAGCAGCCCCGACGCCGCCTGGGCGTCGTCGGCGCCGACCGCGCGCAACCCGGCGAGCACGACCGTGAACGAGCTGGCGAAGCCGACCAGGGCGGTCACCACGCCGGCCAGCACAGGTTGCAGTCGCCCCGCCACTTGCCCACCCCCGTCGTCGTTGGCGTGGCGGCACCCTAGCGGACCAGCGGCGCGGCGGGCCGCGCGCGTCGGGGTACGCCCGAGGGCCGGGAGGATCAGCCGGCGGGCGGCGCGGAGACCGGCAACCGCCTTACGTACCGGTGCATGAAGACGGCGGCGGGGTTCTCTTGGCAAGCTTGACCCCATGACGCTGATCCTCCGCTCGGCCATCCTCAACGACGTCGGCCTGGTCCGCACCAACAACGAGGACTCCGCCCTCGCCGGTGACCGCCTCGTGGCGGTGGCCGACGGCATGGGCGGCCTGCCCGCCGGGGAGGTGGCGAGCGAGATCGTGATCCGGATCCTGGACGAGCTGACCCCGCCGGACACCCCCGACGAGGCCAGCAACGCGCTGCGGGCCGTGGTGAGCACGGCCAACCAGCGCATCCGCGCGGCCATCGAGGTCGACCCGGCGCGGGACGGCATGGGTACCACGCTCACCGCCGCGCTGCTGGCCGGCGACGCCCTGGTGCTCGCCCAGGTCGGCGACTCCCGCTGCTACCTGCTGCGCGACGGCGAGCTGTCCCAGCTCACCCGGGACGACACGTTCGTCCAGGCGCTGGTGGACCAGGGCGCGCTCACCCCCGACCAGGCCCGGCACCACCCGCAGCGGTCGCTGGTCACCCGGGCCGTGCAGGGCTCGGACGCCCCACCCGCGGTCGGCGTGCTCACCGTCGTCGCCGGCGACCGGCTGCTGCTCTGCACGGACGGGCTCTCCGACTACGTCGACGACGAGGTGATCGGCCAGACCCTGACCGTGTACGGCGACCGCCAGCACTGCGGCGAGCAACTGGTCAAGCTGGCCCACCAGGCCGGCGCGCCGGACAACGTGACGGTGGTGGTCACCGACGTTACGCGGCCCTGACCGGGCGGGCCCGCCGACGGCCGGCTCCCAATGCGGTTGCGGCGCCCGCCGGGCCGGGTTGGGATGGACGGGTGCGCATTCGCAGCCTGGCCGCCGAGGAACGACTGACCGACAGCTTCCCCCTCCAGGGGTACGCCTTCGAGGCGTCCCCCCTGACGGCGGCCCGGACCGAGGAGTTCCACGCCTACCTGCCCTACAACTCGGGCAACCGGACGCTGGTGGCCGAGGAGGGCGGCGAGGCGGTGGCCGCCGCCTCGGCGATCCCGATGCGGCAGAACCTGCGCGGGCGGGTGCTGCCGATGGCGGGGGTGGCCGGGGTGGCCACCCATCCGCTGGCCCGCCGGCGGGGCCACGTCCGGACGCTGCTGCACCGGCTGCTCGACGAGATGCGCGACGAGGGCCACGCGCTGACCGCCCTCTATCCGTTCCGGGCCTCGTTCTACGAGCGGTTCGGCTACGTCGGGCTGCCCGCGCGGCGGCGGGTCACCCTCGCCCCGGCCGACCTCGGCCCGCTGCTGCGCGCCGACCTCCCCGGCGAGCTGGGTTGGCAGCGGATCGCCGCCGGCTGGAGCCGCTACCGGGCCTTCACCGAGCGGTGTCTGGACGACCGGCACGGTTTCGCGCTCTTCCCCGAGTTCCGCGCGGTCGGGCTGCGCGACCGGGACGACCGCTGGCTGCTCACCGCCCAGGTCGACGGCGCCACCATGGGCGCGGTGACCTACCGGATCGACAACTACGGCGGCGAGTTGGTCGCCGACGACCTGCTCGCCGACGACCCGTACGCCCGGGCGCTGCTGTTGCAGTTCTTCGCCCGGCACGTCGACCAGGTGACGCGGGTCAGCTTCGCGGTCCCCGCCGACGCGCTGCCCGAGCTGTGGCTGACCGACCTGTCCGTCCGGGTCGAGGCGCGGGTGGCCGGGCCGGCCTCCGCCGCCCCGATGGCCCGGCTGCTGTCGGTGGACGCGTTGGCCGGCCTGCCGGCCGGCCCGGGGCGGGTCCGGGTCGAGCTGGCCGGCGACCGGTGGCTGGCCGGCACGTACCTGCTCGACGGGGCGACCGGCCAGCTGGAGCTGGTGGCCGATCGGGCCGCCCGGGGCGTGCCCTCGGCGACCCTCACCGCCGCCGGGCTCTCCGCCCTGGCGTACGGGGTGCTGGACCCGGCGGAGGTCGCGGTGCGCGGGCTCGGCACGGTGCCCGCCGACGCGGTGACCGAGTTGCGCCGGCTCTTCCCGCGCGCGCTGCCGTACCTGTTCGCCGACTTCTGACCGGGCGGTCCCGCCGGGTTCACCACCGCCCGTCCGCGCGCAGCACCCGCGCGCCGGAGACGTACAGGTCGTCGGGGGCGAGCAGGAGCAGCCGTACGACCTCCGCGGCGACCTGCTCGGGAAGCGCGTACAGGTCGTCCCGGAACTCGTCGCCGACGCGTTCCTGCAACCGGGTGGGCATCGGCCCCGGATGCACCTGCATCACCTTGACCCGGTTGCTCTGCTGCGCCTCGGCCAGCGACTCGACCAGGCTGCTGCCGTAGCTCTTGGTGGCCCGGTAGACGGGGATGCCGGGCCGGGGCCGGGACACCGCCGTCGCGCCCACCCAGACCACGTTGCCGTAGCCCTGCCGCCGCAGGTGGCGCACCGCCTCCTTCAGCACGTACGTGGTGCCGAGGGCGTTGACCTCGACCGCCCGCCGGATCCGCTCCGGGGCGAGGTCCTCCAGGTCGCCGCCGGCCCAGATGGAGGCGCTGGCGACCACCCCGTCGATGACGCCCCACCGCTCGGCCAGCGCGCCGAACGCCTCCCGGACCTGCTCGTACGAGGAGACGTCGCAGACGCTGCCGTCGCAGCCCAGCTCGTCGGTGATCGCGGTGACCTCGTCGGCCCGGTCGCTGAGCACGGCGACGCGGTACTCGTCGACGAGGAGCCGGGCCACGGCCAGCCCGAGGCCACTCGTCCCGCCGACCACCACGAAGGATCTGGCGTCCATGTCCCTCCCCGCCGCCGCCGCGCGACGGCTGGGCTTCCCGCTTTTGCGCCGGGCACACCGCCCTCTCCCCACGCCCTCCGCGTCGGGCCGGCGGGCGCTGCGGCGGGAGCGGGCACCGGCTTAGCACCGGGTTAAGACTCTCCCGACGGCTCGTGCCGCCGGTGTCGCGGCCCCTAGGCTCGCCGGGTGCGTGTGAAGTCCCTTGTCGTCCCGCTCGTCCTCGCCGTCGCCGTCGTCACCCTGCCGGCCTGCGGCGGCGACCCACCGGCGGCCGCCCCGGCGGCCTGGTCGGCCGAGCCCGCCACCCCGGGCGGCGCCACCCCGCCCGGGGGCACCGCCCCGCCGAGCGACTCGCCGGCCCCGAGCGCCTCCGCCCGGCCCAGCCGCACGGCCTCCTTCTTCGTCAGCAACGACCGCACCGGCACCCTGAAGATCGAGAACTCCACCCTGCGCGGCAACCCCAGCCAGGGCTTCCAGACCAAGGGCCTCCCCGGCATCTTCTTCCTGGGCGCCTCCGCCACCACCCGCTGACCCCTCCCACCCACCCGCCCACCCGCCCACCCGCCCGAGTTGATCATGAAGTTTGCGTCGGGCGACACGCAGGCAACGCGACGCAAACTTCATGATCAACGCTTCGGGGGGGGGGTGCGTAGGTCAGTAGGGGTTGCCTTGGCCTGGGGGGTGGGCCTTGAGGAGGGCGGTGGGGCGGCCGGGGAGATCCGGGCGGGTGGACAGGGGTGGGCTGGGGGTGCCGGCGCGAGTGGAGATGCCGACGAAGAGGTCCTTCAGGGCGGTCAGGGCATCCGTCCGGGGGCGCCAGCCGAGTTCGGTTTCGGCGCGGTCGCTGGACATCAGCGGGGCGGCCAGGGCCAGCTCGACCCAGCCGGCGTCGACCGGTTGCAGGCGGGCGTGCCAGGTCAGCCGGGCGGCGGCGCGCAGCACCGGGGCGGCCACCGGCACCGTCCAGCCGTGGAAGTGCCGGGCCACCAGCTCCGGGCTGAGCACCGGGTCCGCCGCGACGTTGAACGCGCCGCGCGCGTCACCCAGCACCGCCCGGGCGTACGCGTCGGCGACGTCGTCGGCGTGCACGCCCTGCATCCGCAGCCGGCGGTGGGCCGGGACCAGCGGGATGCGGCCGTACCGGAGCAGGCGGACCGGGGCGAGCGGGCCGAGGAAGTAGCGGGCGATCTCCGTGCCGGCGTCGCGCTGGAAGATCAGCCCCGGCCGCAGGCGTACCACCCGCAGCGTCGGGTGCGCCGCCTCGACGGCGTCCAGCAGCGCCTCGACCTCGGCCTTGTCCCGGCTGTACGACGACCCGGGCACCCCGGTCGCCGGCCACCGCTCGCTGACCGGATGGTCCTTCGGGCCGGCCGCGTACGCGCCGACGGACGACGCGTACACCAGGGCCGGGACGCCGGCGCGCAGCACCGCGTCGACGACCGCCCGGCTGCCGCCCACGTTGGTCCGGTGCAGCGTGCGCTGGTCGTGGCTGGGCTGGATCTGCCAGGCCAGGTGCACCACCGCCGCCGCCCCGGCGAAGATCGTGGCCAGCTTGTCGGCGGCACCCGGCGCACCCACGTCACAGGAGTGCCACTGCACCCCGTCGTACGGCTCACCGGCGTCCGTGCCGGGCAGCCGGCGAGCCACCCCGACCAGTTCCACCCCGGACTCCCGGCCCAGCCGGCGCAGCAGGGCGGTGCCCGCGTTGCCGCTGGCCCCCACGATCACGATCCGCATGCCTGCCCCCGTACCCGTTGGACCGGACCCCAACCACCGAACCGGTCACGGCCGGGGCGCGTGCCGTACCCAGCTCTTCTCCTGCCGGCGCCGCCCGCCCACCGCGGCCACGCAGCGCGGGCAGAGATGCCGCACCGGGTCCGCCTCGGTCAGCTGGTCCGTCGACGTGTAGTCGAACGGCACGTGCGGGAACCGGCGCAGCCGGGTCCGGCTGAGCTGAAGCCCGCACACGGTGGAGTTCTGCCCGGGCTGCCAGGCGTGCGCCTCACCGGCCGGTTCGCGTACCCCGTCGGGCCCGGTCTCCTCGCCGGACGCCGCGACGGCCGGCCTGCTGGTCATCCGCATGCCGTGACCAGTTCCCCGCCCTCGCCGGCCCATGCCCGCCTCAGGCCGCGTCGACCGCCAACGCCACCACCAGGCAGGCGAAGGACGCCACGCTGGTGACCGTCCGGGCCAGGTTCCACCGCACCCACGGCCGCTCGAACCCGGCGCGCACCGCCGCCAGATCGGCGATCCCGTCGACCGGCCCGGCCGCGTCCAGCCGGTTGTTCAACGGCACGCTCCAGGCCATCGTGATCACCAGGGTGGCGAGGTAGAGCACCAGGCCGGCGACCGTCCAGGCCAGCACCGGCCCACCGACGTCCAGGTGCAGCACCACCGCCAGGCCGCCGAGCAGCGCCGCGCCCAGGAACGCCGTCAGGAACCACCCGTTCAGGATCCGCCGGTTGATCCACCGCATGGTCCCGACCAGGGTCCGATCGTCGGTCGCGGCCAGACCGGGCATGACCGAGCAGGCGTACGCGAAGAAGAGCCCACCCATCAGCCCGGTCAGCAGGGTCGCGGCGGCCAGCACGAGAGTACGCAGCGATGTCATGCCGGACAGCCAACCGTGTCTCGGGTGGGGTTCGCCACCGCTAAACGGGCTCTAACCGGCACGCCGATCCATCGACAGGAAAGCCGGCGACCAGACAGGCTAAGCTGTTAGCTAACCGAGGAGGTCGCGTCATGTCGGCTGAGGCCGTGCACTACAACATGCATGATGCCAAGACCCACCTCTCGCGCATCATCGAACGGGTGGAGCGCGGCGAGGAGATCATCATCGACCGGGCGGGCACCCCGGTGGCGAAGGTCGTGCCGTTGGTGCGGCGAGCCAATCGCACCACTGTCGGTTCCCTTGCCGGCCAGCTGGACCTCTCCGGTGACTGGGACTCGCCGCAGACCAACGCCGAGATTGCCGCTGACTTCGGCATCGGCGCATGACCCTGCTGCTGGACACCCACGTCGCGCTCTGGGCCATCACCGGCGACGCGACCCTCGGCGCCGAGTTCCTGGACCGGCTACGCCACGAGCCGGACATCTTCCTCTCCCCGGTCACCCTGTGGGAGATCACCATCAAACAGCAGGCGGGGAAGCTCGCGGGCCCTCCAGACCTCGCCGAGCGGGTAAGAGACATGGGCTTCCGTGAGCTGCCGGTGACCCACACCCACGCCATCGTCGCCGGCCGTCTGCCGTCGCACCACCGCGATCCCTTCGACCGCATGCTGGTGGCTCAGGCGATCACTGAGAATTTGACGCTGGCTACTCGCGATCCATCGATAGCGCTGTACGACGTGGACGTCCTGAAGGTGTGACCGGACTCCGGCGAGTTGCGGAGCGTCACCGCCTCGGGCGTGGTTCGCTGACTGCGGCCGGTGCTTGCGTCGGCACGTCCACGTCACCCCCCACCGTGAGCAGTCCGCGGGGCTCGCTGATCGCGACTGGAAGCGAGGTCCGGTAGCCTGAGGCCGCGGGCCGCTAGCTCAATGGCAGAGCTGTGGACTTTTAATCCATAGGTTCAGGGTTCGAGTCCCTGGCGGCCCACTCTTCCGCAGGTCAGCCACCCTTTGTAGGGCCGCTGTCTTTGTCAGCACGGCTCGTACAGCAGCGAAATACAGCAGTAGCGCCTTATCGGTCCAGCGCGCTGCCGAGCCGCTTTAGGGCGTCGCGGGTGGCCGCCGAGGACACCACCGTGTAGATCTCCATGGTGATGGCGAACTGCGCGTGCCTCAGGATCTGCATCGCCACCCGGGGGTGGACGTCCAGGTCCGCCAGGAGCGACGCGCAGGTCCGCCGGGCGTCCCTGACGGTGATCCGCCGGACGCCGGCTGCGTCGCAACGGCGGTCCCAAAAGCGGTTGAAGTTGCGTGGCTCGACCGGCCGGCCGTAGCGGGTGGTGAAGATCAGGTCCGACCGTTGCCACGCCGGGCCGGCAGCGTCCCGGGCAGCGGTCTGCGCGACGCGGCGGCGGCCGAGCGCGACGGTACAGATGTCCGGCAGCGGCAGGGTGGCGTCCGAGGCAGCGGTCTTCGTCTCTCGGTGCAGCAGCTCGGCACCCACCCGCTGGAGCTGCCGATCAATCGTCAACTCCCCCGCGTCGAGGTCGACGTCAGCCCAGGTGAGCCCCAACATCTCGCCCTTGCGCTGACCGAGCACCAGGACCAGGACGTACGCGGCGTAGAGCGGATCGTCGTCGGCGCGGGCCGACTCCAGGAAGCGCCGTGCCTCGTCGCTCGTCCACGCCTTCCGTTTGCGCTTGCGAACCGGTGGCAGCTTCACCAGGGAGGCGACGTTGCGGGAGATCAGCCCTTCGGTGATCGTCTGGGACAGCAGCGTCCGCAACACGGTCCGCAGGTGGGTGACCGTGGTTGCCGAGGGCAAGTTGATCTGGGTGAAGATGCCTTCGCTTGTCTAGGCGGTGAAGTAGCCGTAGACCGTCTGCCAGGGCGGGAAGTCATGCGGCAGGTAGCGCCAGGCGATGCCGGTGCGGTTGACGTAGAGGATCGCGTTGAAGATCTCCCGCAGGTCGTAGGTGGGTTTGCGTCCCCCGACGCCAGCATCGGTACGAGCCTGGCGCCAGGCGTCCAGTCGTGGTGCGATCAGTGCCCAGCGGGCGTCGGACAGGTCGGAGGGGTAGGCAGGTCGGTCGGCCATACGAGTTGTCTACTGTGGAACGTGGATGGATCGCGCTTCGGGTCTGCCGATTCCCGAACTTTGTGAACCAGACACGATCAGTGGATCAAAGCAGGGCATCTCGCATCGGCATCAATCAGGTGAACCTGGCCTCAGTGGTGATCATTCGACCCTGCCGACGCCTCGGCGACCAGGCCCACGAAAGCAGCAATACATAGCCGGAATGATCAAAACGCCCAGTCAGTTCCCGTCTCGTTCATGGCCGGCCGACGGCAATCGCCAAGATCCAGCCTCTCGTCCCCACCTGCGGCAAGAACGCTGCCGACCGGACACGAACCACACCAGGCAGACTTGGAAAGCGTGTTGGGTTAACGCCTTCACGAGTTCGAATCTCAATCCTCCGCCCTCTGAGCAGCACAAACGCGAGGGCCCGCCCCATCAGGGACCGGCCCTTCGCCGTCTCTACGTCGCTCTCGTCTCAGTGTCGCCCCACTCGCCCCGTTCCGTCACCTGCTATAGCCGTTTGTGGAACTATGGTAGGGCTTGGGTAGAGCCGTTCCCCGCTGGGACGGTTTGTGTTTGTCGCAATCGCACGCGTCTTGCGGATCTTGGTTGGTGGTTCTGTCAGGGCAACAACCCTGGCCTAACCAGCGGGGGGAACATGCATCCTTGGCCGCACGTGCCCGGCTGGCCGCTACTAGGGGCCAAGGTCCCGCCAGAGGCGTACCCACCCGTGCCCGCGCCGATATGGCTGCCCGGACAGCTGCCGCCGATGCCCGGCGTGCCCTACTGGCGGCTAGACGTGGGGGCATTCGGAGTCCAATGGTTCTACGAAACCCGCCCAGTGAACGAAATCTACGGAACGAGTCGGCGGTCACCGGCAGTTCGCTCGGCCCAGGCGTTGTCCGCCCTGCAGCAGTATCGCTACGAGGGGCACCGCCCGCCGCAACGTCCCCGAGGGCTCACAGTCGAAGACCATCGATGGCTCGCTCGAGAATGGTCGCTCACGGAGGGCGCACGGCCGGCCCCGGCGGCGAAGCGGGGGCTTACCGCACAAGAAAAGGTGATCATCGCCGTTGTGTCATTCCTGGCCTTGTTGTGCGCGGTCGCGGGCATGATCGTGAGCCGGCCTTGACCGCGCCCGGCACCACCGCAGCTGGCCGATCGGGCTTCGGCGACCGCCAGCGCACATCCTCGAAAACCTGCAGTACAGATGGGTCTTGTCGCGCAGGTCGCGTCGGCGGTGCTTAGCGATAACCGCGTCTAGCAGGCGTTGAAGAGCGACCATCGGCATCGGAGTCAGACCGCAGGCGTCGCCCTGACCAAGGCGCTCAGGGCCGGTACACGAAGGTCACCTGCTCGATCGACAAGGCCAGCGGAGCGACCTGCCTACCGCCAACCGAAAGGCACTCGATTGACATACAACACCTACCCACCGTCCATCCGGCCGATCATCGTCGAGGCTGCGAGGCCGACCTCTGGCCTTGCTGTGGCTAGCATGATCCTGGGAATCCTCGGGCTTGAGCTGCTGTTCGTTCGGGATCTTCTCGCTGCTCGCGGTGATCCTCGGCCACATCGCCCTTCCCGAGACAAATGACGGCCGTAAGAGCGGGCACGGCATGGCAGTGGCCGGGCTCGTGATGGGCTATGTGTTCTTCGCCCCGGCGGTGATCTTCTCGACCTGGATGATCGCCGGTGCTGGGCTGGCTGCCATCACTCCAACCACAACCCCAACACCCTGACCCGCCGGCCGACCGAGGTCCACGGGCCATGACGCGGGCCCGCCTCATTGCCGTTGACATCCATCGCCGACATCAACGCTGATGCCCGCGGATGGACTCTCACGCACGTTCGCGGGACCCATCACGGACGGCACGGACGTCTGCGGACGCCATGACTCATGCCGGAAGCGACCTACAAGCGAGGGCTCAACGGCTGCGGACTAGACGAGTAGTTCCGATGTCAGGGGTCGATGTCTGGGCATGAAGGGAGGGTGCCGATGATCATGTTGTGACGCAAGACCTCGACACCCTCTTGA